>CABUPJ010000048.1 GCA_902493335.1 uncultured Porphyromonadaceae bacterium | reverse complement strand
CCCCTCCCGTTAACTCTATTTAACAGTTTTAACCGATTTTTTCAACCGAGCAAAACATAATTATGACATGGATAACACTCAAAAACGAGGCGGGACGGTCGTTTTGACCATCCCGCCGAAATAAGCCTGTATAAGCGATTTTTTACGTATGTTAAATCAGAGATTGGGATTGAGCTTATGCCAGTCGGCGATAGGAGGCAGAACACCCATCTCGATTACCTCGTCGCGGAGCTTGCAAAGATGTTCATAGCTCTTTTCGAGAAGCTTGTCTTCTTCGGGAGTACCCTGAGGCACTTTTGCGGTAACACCGTCTGAGGTGATTGTGGTTTCGGCTGCCATCATGATGTGGCGGAAGTGACCTTCGTTGATATATGTGCCGACAGGCCATGTGAAAGGCTTGCCACCCATGGCCGCAGCAATCATCTCGATAGATATGTATGCCGGGCTCTGGAACGACGAGCGACCGCGCAGATCGATGATGTTCTTGCCACCCTGGATAACACGCTGCTGAATCTCAAGCCAGTCTTCCATCGGCAGTTTGGGTGTGCCGATCAGTTTGATCAGAGGTGTGCCGTCGACCGTGACAGTCGAAGCATATACAGCCATCTGTTCACCGTGCCCGCCATAAGTACGTGCGTTGACCACCTTATCGGGTGAAATCTTGAAATACTTGGCCAGTTCGCTGCGCAGACGGGTGCTGTCGAGAGCTGCGAGCGTCGACACCTGAGACGGCTTGAGACCCGAATAGACGAGCGTGATAAGACCGGTAATGTCAGCGGGGTTGAACACGACGACGACATGCTTTACATCCGGACAATAAGCGCGTACATTCTTGCCGAACTCCTCTGCTATCTGAGCATTGCCCTTGAGAAGGTCCTCACGGGTCATGCCGGCCTTACGGGCCGCGCCACCCGACGATACAACGTATTTAGCGCCCGAGAGAGCCTCTTTGATATCAGATGTGAATGTAAGATTAAGACCTTCAAAACCACAGTGTAACAGCTCTTCAGTCACACCCTCGAGACCGGGAGCATAGGGGTCGTAAAGGCAGATGTTGGGAGTCAGGTGCATCATGGCTGCTGTCTGAGCCATGTTAGAACCGATCATGCCGGCTGCGCCCACAATGGTCAGTTTTTCGTCAGTTATAAATTCCATAATATTATATATATTAAAAATGTATCTCAATCAGGTATTAAACATCATCTGTCTGTCAAAAGTTCAACAATGCCTCAGCTTAACTGAAGCGACACCGCAAATATAGTATATTGCGAAACGAAAAGGGAATAAAAATCCGAAATAAAAATAAAAAAACGCTCCGAAATATATTTTTTCACCACCGAAACCCTTGACTTTCGCCAATTACCATTGTATCTTTGCAATAACATTTCCAATCAATACTTCATGAAAAAACACATTTCCACATTGCCTTCTGTCGCCCTGCCACTTGCCGGAGCATGGCTCGGAAGTCTCACCATCGAGCTGATGCCATATGCTCTTGTCTGTACGGCAATGGTTCTGACCGACTGCCTCTCTGCCGTGATGTTGCGCCGGCGTCTCAAACGCCGGGGAAAGCTCACCGGAGCACAACTGAGTTCACACCGTTTCGGCCGTGTCATCACGACACTGATAAAAATTTACACCCTGCTTTTTCTGTCGCATATGATCGACATTGTCATCGTCGGCGACATCGTATCATCGGGACTGACACGTCTGTCGGCTTCACTCGTATGTTTCTGGCAGGCTCTGTCGATTCTTGAGAATGAGGCCACGGCAAGCGACGCACGATGGGCCCGCACAGCACGCCGAATCCTCGTTGACAAGACAGAGAGACATCTCGGCATTGATCTTGGCGAACTTAGCGACAGTCCGCAGCGTTAGATTGTTGATTATTTATCAAAACGACCTTGTTATGAAACGTACAATAACAGCAATCTGCGCTGCCTTGATAATAAGCACATCAGCTGTCAGCGCCCAGCAGTTCAGCCTGTGGCTGACGACAGACGGCGCAGGCATCCGGATTAACAGCGGCGCACCATACGGACCGCCGCCACGGCCTCACCACAATTATGGATGGCCCGAATATCACAAACCACATCACAGGCACATGTCAAAAAAAATGCGCAAGAAATACAAAAAAATGCGCAAGGCCGAACGCGAATACCATAAAGCGCGCCATGAATTTTACAAGCACGGACGCAAACACCGCCATTGACCACGTACGACGCGCCTGAAAACCGGCTTTTACTGATCTAACTGTGCCAAAATCTCCTTGAGTTCATTGTCCGTAGCGGTCAGACGTGAGCGGCACGCCTTGAGCAACTCGACGGCCCGTCGTGTACGGGCTGCCAGAGTGTCGACGTCGCAGCTGTCGCCGCGGAGTGAGGCAAGTATCTCTTCAAGCTCGGCTATAGCCTCGCTATAAGTCATTTCTTCAATCTTTTTCATTCTTGATATCGGTTATCTGTGACACTGCCGAGCCGTCGGCAAAGACGGTCGTGACAATATCTCCTTTGTTTAGTTGGGAAAACGAAGTGACGGCATGACCTCCTACACGTGTAATCGAGTAGCCGCGACGCAGTGTGGCCTCAGGCGACACTGCCTCTACCAAAGCGGCGGCACTGTCAAGTGCATCGCCCCGGCGGCTGACGATATCCGCGATACTACGGCGCAGCTCGTCGGCGCAACGGTCGTCGACACGGCGGCGCTCTGCACCGACACGGGCCTCGACAACCGACGGCAACAGACCGCCGAGACGGTCGACGCGGCTCATCGCGGAAGCGATGCGGCTGCTGACAACATTGAAGATGTCCGACGCCAAGGTGCGGGCGCGCATGAGGGCGGCGCGGCCGCGGTCGACAAGCCATTCGGCAGCTGCGGTCGGCGTCTTGACGCGCATATTGGCGACATAGTCGAGTATGGTGACATCGCGTTCATGGCCTATGCCGACAATGACAGGCAAAGGAAACTGCGCCACATGAGCAGCGAGGTCATAGTCGTCAAACGACGCGAGATCGCTTGTCGCACCACCGCCGCGAATGATGACAACGCAGTCGAAACTGTCAGCTTCGGCCGCGACGGCACGAAGGGCACCGATGATGCTCGACGGGGCGCTGTCACCCTGAAGCGTCGCCGCAAACAGACGGGTGGTGAAACGCAGACGCAGCGAATTGCCATACAACTGGTTGATGAAATCGCCATAACCTGCCGCCGTCTTTGACGAGATCACAGCGACACGCAGCGGTGCAGCCGGCCACTCGAGAGTGCGGTTCATGTCGATGATGCCTTCGGCGGTCAGGCGTTCTATAAGCATCTGACGTCTCCGCAGCAAGTCACCGGCGGTATAGGAAGGGTCAATGTCGCTGATAACAGCCGACAATCCGTAGATCGGATGATATGTCGCCGTAACACAGACCATTACCTTGATATCAGAGCGCAGACTCATACCGGTCATATCGGCAAAACGGCGGTTGAGCACGGCGAAACGGCTCGACCATATGACGGCGCGCAACCGCGCGAGCGTCGTGAAGCCGGCGGGATCTTTCTCAATCAGCTCCATATAGCAGTGTCCGCCGGAGACACGCAGGTCGGCAGTCTCGGCCACAACCCACACAGATGTCAGGGCCGGACGGTCATTGACGGCAGCAGCCAGACGCGAATTGAATTCGCGAAGGCCGATGGCGGGCGAAAGAGGCGTACTCATTGTTTCAGCAGGGTGAACCGACGGCCGTTCCATTGATAGACCAGCTCCGATAACAACTCGTCGAGAGTCGCCGGGCGCTCACGCTCAGAGAAATAGCGGTCGGTGCGGTTGGTGTAGACAAGACGCATGGTCGCGGGATCGAAATCGGCTGTAGCCAGCACAAAGGGTATATCGAAAGCCACAGCCTCAGCCCGTTTCTTATCCTTAAGCCAGTCACTGAAACTCGGCGGCTTCAGCTGGAACGGGGCGAGCCGATGCCAGCGGTTGTCATAGAAACTGACAGTCGAGTCATAGACAGGAGCCGGCAACTCCTTGATTACCATTGTCAGCGTGTCTGATGCTGTCGGCAACAACGCTATTGTGACGCGCACCGAATCATCGACGGCATAGCTCAGACTCATCGAATCGAGAGCCGTGATATGTATCTTGTTGCCTAAGTAACTGTCTGACGCAACGCTACTGCCACTGTCGAAATAGTCGACCATGTCGAGACGCGAATACTCGGGCAGATAATTGACAACATCGATCGGAGCACGGCAGAAAGCATCGACAGACGGTCGCATCGCTACGGCCGGGAACAACCCCATTATGGCTATGAATGACAATATCAGACGCATCATTTCGGATAATTTTGAATTGAGAATGTTGAATTTTGAACGAGAGGACGATTCAACATTCAAAATCCAACATTCAAAATTAATAAATTTATTTCGTTTTCTTGCGTGAGAATTTTTTCTCGCCTTTGCCTTTGCCCTTGCCGCGTCGGTCAGAAGAGCGGGCATAGTCTTTCTCAGGGTCTGCGATTTCACAATAAAGCCGCTTGCCGAAGAAATCGGCGCCTGTGAGAGCCGACGTGACCCGGTGTGCGTCAGCACGACGCACATCAAAAAGCGAATATGACGGCATCAGGTCGATGCGCCCGACGTCGACACGCTGGCCTACGACATTGTGATTGATGAGATCTATGAGATTGCCGGCATAGAAACCGTCGGCCTTGCCGGCGTTGATATAGACGCGCGCCATGCCTTTCGAGGCCGTGCGGCGGTCTTTCTCCCGATCGTCGGCGGGACGTTCGTGTTTCTCGCCTTTCTTCTTTTCGCGCGCGGGCTTTTCGTCGATGAAATCGATTTTGGGTGCATCTTTATAATAGTCAAGCAGTCGGTTGAACTCAAGCGACAGCACTCGTTTAAGCAGATCTTCGGCCGAGAGCCACGACAGTTTGCGACTGACACCGGGGAGATACTTGGCTATCTCGTCTTCGTCAACCTCGACGCGTTCGAGACGGTCGGCAAGGTTATAAAGCTGTTTTTCGATGATATGCTGCGGTGTGGGCACCTCGCAACGTTCAAACTTCTTGCCGATTATGCGCTCGATCTCGCGCAGACGGCCTTTCTCGCGCGAATGTATTATAGCCACAGAAATGCCCGTCTTGCCGGCTCGGCCTGTACGGCCCGAGCGGTGGGTGTAGACAGCCGTATCATCGGGCAGACCGTAGTTGATGACATGCGTCAGGTCATCGACATCGAGACCGCGGGCGGCGACATCGGTTGCCACAAGCAGAGTGATGACGCGGTCGCGGAACTTCTTCATCACCGTGTCGCGTTGCTGCTGCGAAAGGTCGCCATGGAGCGAGTCGGCGTTATATCCGTCGGCGATGAGCTTGTCGGCTATCTCCTGGGTGTCGCGGCGCGTGCGGCAGAATATAATGGCGTAGATGTTAGGCGAGTCATCGGCGATACGCTTCAGCGCAAGATACTTGTCACGGGCGTTCACCATATAATAGATGTGTCGCACGTTTGCGGCGCCTTCGTTGCGCGTGCCGATCACAATCTCCTCGGGGTCGCGCATGAAGCGTTTGGCGATACGGGCTACCTCGGCAGGCATCGTCGCCGAGAAGAGAAGCATCTCGCGCTCGGCGGGAACATGACCGAGAATGGCCTCTATCGAGTCGACAAAACCCATGTTGAGCATCTCGTCTGCCTCGTCGAGCACGACAGTGTGGACATCGCCGAGCTTGACCACACCACGGTCTATCAGATCAATCAGACGACCCGGTGTGGCGACGATAATCTGGACGCCTTCACGCAGAGAGCGTATCTGGCTCTCGATGCTCGAACCGCCATAGACCGGAAGCACCCGCAGACCGGGCGTATATTTTGAAAAATCAGCCAGATCGGCCGCTATCTGGAGGCACAGCTCACGCGTCGGAGCAAGTATAAGCGCCTGCGGCACACGGCTCCCGACATCTATGCGCTGTATCACAGGCAGCCCGAACGCCGCCGTCTTGCCCGTACCCGTCTGGGCGAGAGCCACAAGGTCGTGATCACCCCCAAGAAGCACGGGTATCACCTTTTCCTGTACGGGCATCGGCGTCTCAAACCCGAGCTCGGCAACAGCCTTGAGCAGATCGTCTCTGACGCCTAAATCTTGAAAAGTCATATTAGTGTTTTATGTTAAAATTATAAACCTGCAAAGGTAAGTTTTTTTGCCCTTATATCAAAACGTTTTCACACAAACATATGTTTGAATGGCCACGACACATCGCATGATTGCAGCACTCCGCCACAGCGCCGGTGACTTTCTTGTTTTAGCGGCTTTTCGGCTAATATTTTCCGACTTTTAGAACAATCGCTAATTAAGGAAAAATTTCTATATTTGCATCGGTTTTATCACGGTTGCCTACTCGCTGATAAGACTTTATTTCATCACATTTGAGGTTTATCAGGAAATTTAAGAAAATGTCTTTTACAAGATGGTTGCTACCCTAATTTTATTATTTTGCGTGGGCTATATCTGCATAGCCCTCGAACACCCCCTGCGTGTCGACAAGACCGCTATCGCCTTACTGCTCGGCATGCTTATGTGGATTATCTATGCGCTCGGAGCCGAATATATAATCCCGCTCGTCGAGCCCGACGCCCTCGCCGACTATGTTGACAATAATCCGCTGCTCGTGACAAAGTCGTTTGGCGAGAGATGCCTCGACTACGTCCTCAACGTCAAGATTGTCGAAGCCATGGGCGACATAACCCAGACACTCTTCTTCCTCATCGGCGCAATGACCATTGTCGAGCTCATCGACGTCCACGGCGGATTCTCGGTAATAACCGACCGCATAACAACGCGAAGCCGCCGCAAACTGCTATGGGTCATCTGTCTGACGACATTTTTCTTTTCGGCCGTCCTCGACAATATGACAACTACCATCGTCATGATTCTGCTGCTGCGCAAGCTCATCACACGCAAGACCGAGCGATGGCTCTATATCGGCATGATTGTCATAGCCGCCAATGCCGGCGGCGCCTGGTCGCCTATCGGTGACGTAACGACGATATTGCTGTGGGTCAAGGGCAATGTCACAGCCGGAGCTCTTGTCAGCTACGTACTGCTCCCAAGTGTCGTGTCCCTCCTCGTGCCACTCGCCATCATCTCGAGTCGCCTGAAAGGACACCTGCCCCCCGTCGTGGCTGAGAAAAACGTCGACACAGTCATATCGGCACGCGAACGCAACACCATCTTCTGCCTCGGTGTCGGCGGTCTGCTGCTCGTGCCGGTCTTCAAATCGCTCACCCACATGCCGCCCTTCGTCGGCATCCTGCTGATACTGGCATTGCTGTGGATTTTCTCAGAATGTTTCTATAACGGCAAACACCTGTCGGCGTCGCGCGAACAGCGCCTTCCAAAAGTCATCTCGCGCATCGACATGCCGTCTATACTCTTCTTCCTCGGCATCCTCATGGCCGTCAGCGTTCTGCAGGCATCAGGCATCCTGTCGGCCGCAGCCTCATTCCTTGACGAGCATATCCACAACGTCTACATCATCAATATCCTACTCGGCGCCATGTCGTCGATACTCGACAATGTGCCCCTTGTCGCAGGCGTCATGGGCATGTATGGCATCGCCGACCCCTCGGCAATAGGATACGCCGCAAACTTCGTCGTCGACGGCGTGTTCTGGGAATTCCTCAGCTATTGTGCCGGCGTGGGCGGCAACCTCCTCATCATCGGCTCGGCTGCCGGTGTCATCGCCATGGGACTCGAGAAAATCAGCTTCGGATGGTATCTCAAACGCTTCACCCTCCTGGCCCTCGCCGGATACCTTGCCGGAGCCGCAGTCTACCTCATCGAGACAGCGCTCTTCAAGTAATACGATTGTTTGGAATTGTGAATGTGGAATTTTGAACAGACCTCAACATTCAAAATTCCACATTCAACATTAATCCGAGACCGATTTAAGCTTTTATAATACTTGCATGCACATCGTTTGGCGAAAAAGATGTAACTTTACATCTGTTATGCGTCAACGTCAATTGCTTAAGATTATGATGGCCGCAATGGCCTTGTCGGCAGCCCTCACCGGTTGTGGCGGTTCAGACTCCACACCGCGCGACGGCCGTCCCGCGCGCGAGACCCTCGACGACATCTTTGCCGAAACCCGACCGAATCCATATGACATCTGTCTCGACAGCGCTCCCGACGAAGGCTGTCGGCGCATGAAAGTCAAAGACATCGGGCCGCATGCCCGCGTATTCAACGACAGCAACTATCTGCATATCAACGAAGCGCGCGAGATAGGCATTGACATCATAAACAGCGACGACGACATCTGGCAGATGCGGCATCCGCTTGTCGGCATCCGGTCGTGCCGCGAATATTATGTCGCCGAACTCAGCCACTCCTACCCATACCTCGTCGAAGAAGCCGCCGGGCTGCTCCACGATATCGGAGCGCGTTTCAACGACTCACTGGCGGCTCGCGGCGGCGGCAACTACCGCATCAAAGTGACAAGCGTCCTGCGCACACCCCTGACCGTCAAACGCCTGAGGCGAGTCAACCGCAACGCCGTAGATTCGTCAGCCCATCAGTTCGGCACGACATTCGACATAAGCTATTCTAAATTCATCTGCGACTCACTCGGCGTCAACCGCACCTTCGAAGACCTTAAAAACCTTCTTGGCGAAATTCTCGACGACCTCCGTCGCGAAGGCCGCTGCTACGTCAAACGTGAATACCGCCAGAGCTGTTTCCATATCACTGCCCGCGCGCGTCGCCAGCCTCTATCCGACAAAACCAATCTCACCAGCGAATGAACAAACCGTCACCGCAGTCCCGCCGGCCATATCCGCTATGGCGGCGTCTGATAAAAATAGTCCTGTGGACAGTCTTAGGCATCGTCCTCGCCGTCACGGCCACTCTCATCACCGTCGTGGCGACGCTGTCGCCCGAACGTCTGACACCTCTCGTGACCGCCGTCGCCAACCGCGCCCTTGACGCGCACGTCGACATCGGCCGCGTCGAGCTTGGTCTCAAAGCGTCATTCCCTTTCCTGCGGCTCGACGTCGACAGTCTCACGGTGTTGTCACCCAAAATGAAGGCTTTGCGCGCCGGACGCGACGACCTTCCCGCTCAAGCCGACACCATCGTCAGCATCAGACATTTCACCGGAGGCATCAGCCTCGCCGCCCTCGCCAAAGGCGATATCAGCCTGAGCGATGTCTCAATCAGCGCGCCACGCGTCAATATCGTCGTTGTTGACGACAATATCAACAATTTCAACATCTTTCCGCCAGACAGCACCAGCACAGATGCAGACAACGAAACCACAGACAGCCAGGACATAAGCCTGCCCAGCATATCGGTCGACCGTTTCAGAGTCGAGACACCCGGGCGCTTCAGCTACATCGACATAGCCAACGGCACCGAAGCCGTCGTCACACTCAGGCGCGCCGGCATAGGCGGCGACAATGCTCCGGCCTACCGTTTCGAGCTGTCGGGCAACCTGCTCACACCGCTGCTCGGTCAGTTCAACCTCGCCGACTTCCCGTTTTCGCTCGACGGCACCGTCGACTGGGATTCACAGCGTCCTTACAGCCTGCGGCTCGACGGCTTCGATGTCGGTCTTGCCTTTATCAAAGGCCGCTTTTCAGCCGACTTCAACTTCGAGAACGACCTTATCATCAACTCATTCGAGACCAACGTCGAGCCGGTTGAGATAAGCTCGCTGCTGGCCACCGTGCCCGACTCGATGCGTTCGGCATGGAATCTCGACAGAATACACACCGACGGCAGTATCGCCCTCAGCCTTCGCCTCGACAGCGCCTATAACACCGCTCTCGCCAGACTGCCATACGCGACGGCCGACATCACCATCGGCGACTGCAAGGCCGGATACGGACGCACACTGTTCAAAAACGCTGCCATCGACCTGAGTGTCATTCTCCGTGGCGACGACCTCGGCCGCGCAAGCGCCCGGCTGCGACGACTGAATATCGCCGGACCCGCCACCGACCTCACACTGAGCGGCACAGTCGACGGCTTCGGCGAAGACCCTCTCATTGACGGATGCCTCAAAGGCTACAGCGACATCGCACGCCTGCCATCGATTGTCTCCGACATGCTCCAGGGTTATATTTCAGGTAAACTCGACTTCGACATAGACTTTGTCGGACGTCCGTCAATGCTGACAGCCAACCGATTCCACAACCTGAAGATTACTGGCGATATTGACGGCCGCGACCTCTACTGGCTCGACAACGACACTTCGACAATGGCCGCAATTTCGCGCCTGTGCCTCAAATTCGGTTCAAACCAGCGCTTCAACAATGGCGTGCAGACAGTCGACAGCCTTCTCACAGCCGTATTGCGCGTCGACAGCGCCGACGTCCTTTCCGGCGACATATCAATCGCCGTCGGCGGCATCACTCTCGGAGCCGGCGCGGCCAACCTCTCGTCGATGGGCGACACAACAGTCGTGATACCTATTGGCGGCGGACTGAAAGTCAACAACTTCAACCTGCTCTCCATTTCAGACTCAATCGTCTTCAAAGCCCGCGATGTCAACGGTCGTGTAGCCATGCGCCGCTTCAACAGCCAGGCGCGTGTGCCGCAGTTTATCTTCAATCTCGGCGTCAGACGCATCGCTGCCGGCGACCCGTCGACACGTTTCATGATGAGCCGCGCCCAAGTCGACTTCGAGGCTCATAAACTGCCGCGCCGACAAATGTCCGAGGCGATGAAGCACACCGTCGACTCTATAAAACAGGTACACCCCGACCTACCGCCTGACTCGGTCTACCGTCTTGCTTTTGCCAGACACCGACGCAACCGCCGCCACGAACCGCGTATCCATCCCGAACTGACCAAAGCCGAAACCGAAATTATCGACTGGGGCACATCAAAGCCGCTGCGACGGCTGCTTCTTGGCTGGTCGCTCGACGGCAGCGTCAAAGCACGCCGAGCCGGACTCTTCTCGGCCTACTTCCCCATCCGCAACCGCATCCGCAACCTCGACATACGCTTCAACAACGACTCGATCATCATCGACAGCCTCTCCTACAAGGCAGGTCACTCAGACTTCCTCGTAAAAGGCATAATCAGCAACATGCGGCGCAGTCTCACATCGCGCGGCTTCAGTTCGCCGCTGAAGGTCAACTTTGACATTCTGAGCGACACCGTCGACGTCAATGAGCTGACCTACACCTCGATGCTCGGCTCGTCATATGCCGTCAGACGCAGCCGTGGCGAAAGCGCCTTCGGTGCCGACTACGATGGTTCCGATGAAGCCCTCGACCGCCGTGTCACCGCTACAGCCGCCGCATCCGACGACTCGATACAGCCTATTCTCGTTCCCGTCAATATCGACGCGCGCATCGACATCAGCAGCCGTAATGTGCTCTACTCTGACCTCGATCTCAAAGACATGACAGGCGAAATCCTCGCTTACGACGGAGCTCTGAACCTACACAACCTCAAGGCCACGAGCGACGCCGGCAGCGTGGGGCTCTCGGCTCTCTATGCAGCTCCGTCAGCCGACGACATCAAATTCGGTTTCGGCCTGACAGTCGAGAAATTCAACATAGAGCGCTTCGAGCGCCTGATACCGGCCATTGATTCGATCGTACCCCTGCTCAAAGACGTCGCCGGCATCATCGACGCCGACGTCGCCGCCACAGTCGACCTGACCCCGCGCCTCGACTTCAAGCTCCCTACTCTCGACGCCGCAGTGCGCATCACCGGCGACTCTCTGACGATAATCGACCCCGAGACATTCAAGGCAATGGCAAAATGGCTGATGTTCAAAGACAAACAGCGCAATCTCATCAAACACATGAGCGTCAGCTTCCTCGTTGAAGACAACATGCTGCGCGTCTATCCGTTTATCTTCGACATCGACCGCTACCGTCTCGGCGTCCGCGGCTACAATGACCTCGATTTCAACTTCGACTATCACGTCGCTGTGCTCAAATCGCCGCTGCCCTTCAAATTCGGCATCAACATCAAAGGCTCGCCCGACAAATACAACATCAGAGTCGGAGGCGCCAAATTCAAAGCCGACGAAGCTGTAGACCGCCCTGTCGTCGTCGATTCGGCACGAGTAAATCTCATCGGACAGATTGAAGACATCTTCCGCCGTGGCGTCAGCCGCTCGCGTTTCGCCGGACTCAACATCGGCGACCGGCCCTCGGCTGCCACAATCGACCTGGCGACAGACACCCTTTCGCGCGCCGACTCGCTGTCGCTCATGCGCGAAGGCCTCATTCCACCCGACCTCACCAAAGACAACACCGCCTACTGATGGAACTCAAAAACATACTTACATCATTTCTGCGACGCCGCCACTTCTGCGGCATAATGCCACGCGCCGCCCTGCTCGACATGGACGGCACTCTTTATGACTCGATGGGCAACCACGCCGAAGCCTGGATGCGCCTGTCGGCCGAAGCCGGATTTAACGCCACACGCGAAGAGTTTTTCCTCTACGAAGGCTGCACAGGCGCCTATATCATAGACTTGCTGACTCGCCGCAGCTTCGGCCGCCCCGCCACAGAAACCGAGATGACCGAACTTTACCGGCGCAAGACTCAATATTTCAACGAAATGCCTGTTGTCGGGCCTATGCCGGGCGCACGCGAGATGGTCGACATTTTCGTCCGGTCGGGCATAACGCCGGTCGTCGTCACCGGCTCGGGACAGGCCTCGCTGATAGACCGGCTGACCCGCGACTTCGACGGTGCGTTCAGCCCCGACCTGATGGTTACGGCCCATAACGTCATCCACGGCAAACCACATCCCGAACCATATATCAAAGGCATGCAGCTTGCCCGCGTCAGTCCCTCGGCAGCCATCGCCGTCGACAACGCGCCTCTCGGCGTGAAATCGGCCGCAGCTGCCGGAGTCTTCACCGCCGGCGTAGTCACAGGCCCGATTCCCGGTTCGGCTCTTGAGGAAGCCGGCGCCACAGCCGTCTTCTCTTCGATGACCGACTTCGCCGAACGCCTGCCCGAACTGCTGCTGACGATGGCAACCACATCCGTCTGACAAAAAAGAAATCCAGTCACAAAACGATAATACCGCCAAAACCATGAGCCAGAAAATAATCTATACAAACAGCGTCGGTGAAACCGTCGAAAAGCTCGTTGCCCAGACAGCTTCTCCCAATGTCTTCGTCATCACCGATAAAGGGGCTGCAGAGAATGCCCTGCCGGTGCTCCATGCCCAGTCTCCACTCTTGGTCGGAGCCACGACCGTCACCGTCGAACAAGGCGACGAGAACAAAAACATCGACAGCCTCGCCCGAATATGGAAAGCCCTTGGCGATAACGGCGCCACACGCAGCTCGGTGATAGTCAATGTCGGCGGCGGTGTCGTCACCGACATCGGCGGATTCGCGGCTGCCACGTTCAAGCGCGGCGTCAGATTCATCAACATACCGACCACACTTCTCGGGGCGGTCGACGCTGCCGTAGGCGGCAAGACCGGCATAAACTTCAACGGCTTGAAAAACGAGGTCGGCTGCTTCTCTGAAGCCGATGCCGTCATCATATCGACCATATTCTTCAACACACTGCCGCAGCAACAGCTTCTCTCAGGCTACGCCGAGATGCTCAAGCACGGCCTGCTCGAGAACCGCGACACCTTCGCGCACCTCCTCGGCTACAGCGTCGTCTCGCCCGTCTTCGACAGCGAACGCCTCTTAGGCCTCCTCCGCGACAATGTCGTCATCAAGAAAAATATCGTCGACAACGACCCGACCGAACACGGCCTGCGCAGGGCTCTCAACCTCGGCCACACAGCCGGTCACGCCTTCGAATCGCTCGCCATCGAACGCCGGTCGCCCATACCCCACGGTTATGCCGTCGCCCGCGGCCTCGTCGTCGCCCTGGTCATCTCGCGTCTGCGGTTTGGATTCCCCTCTGACACACTTTATCAGCTCGCAGCATACGTCAAGGAAAACTATGGTCCGGGCCACATCACCTGCGACGACTACCCCCGCCTCCTCGAGCTGATGTCACACGACAAGAAAAATCCTTCGTCCGACAGCATATCATTCACATTGCTTCATGACATCGGCCGCGTCGAAACCGGATGCATCGTCACCCCGGAAGAGATTACCGCCGCACTCGACATTTACCGTGACCTCATGGGCCTCTCATGAAAAACATCTACGACATACGGCGTTACGGCAAAGCCGCTCTGTTAGTTACAGCCGCGGTGATGGTCGCTGTCTTTCTTTATGTCTCAAACGGACTCGTCCGCGACCTCTCCGAGCAGGAACGCGAACGCATGGAGATATGGGCCGACGCAACCAAAGAGATCGTCAGCATCGGCACCGGCTCTGACACCGGCGACATGCCGCTCACCGTCGACATCGACTTTCTGCTTAGCATCATCGAACGCAACACAACCATACCCGTCCTCCTCACCGACGACAACGGCCATATCCTGCAGCACCGCAACTTCGACCTCCCTGACAAAACCGACTCCGAAAATTCGCCCACGCTCTCGCCGGTCAACGAGGCCTTCCTCATCGGCCGGCTCAATGATCTGGCCTCGACACCCAACGTCATCCACATCGTCATCGCCCCGGGGCTTTCGCAGCACCTCTACTACGAAGACTCGACGCTGCTGAAACGTCTGAGCTACTACCCCTACGTGCAGCTGCTCATCATGATTGCCTTCATAGCACTGGTCTACTTCGCCGTCCTCTCGACCAAAAAGGCCGAACAGAACAAAGTCTGGGTCGGCCTCTCGAAAGAAACGGCACATCAGCTCGGCACACCCATCTCGTCGCTGATGGCCTGGATGGAGCTTCTGCCCGACATGGGCGTCGACGCCGACACCGTCGCCGAGATGAACAAAGACGTCAACCGTCTGAGCACCATCGCCTCGCGCTTCTCCAAGATAGGTTCGGCGCCGAGCATCGTCCCCGTCGATCTCAACACCGTCGTCAGCGGAGCCGTCTCTTACATGGCCACCCGCATCTCGCCGCGCATAACTCTGACAGCCACCCTGAGGCCGGCGTCACTCAACGTCGAGGCCTGTGCCCCGCTCTTCGAATGGGTCATGGAAAACCTCATCAAAAACGCCGTCGATGCCACCGGTGGCAGCGGCTCGATAACCGTCAGCACAGGCGTCGACCACGGCGACGCCTACATCGAAGTCGCCGACACCGGCAAAGGCATTCCCCGCAAGAACTTCAAGAACGTCTTCAATCCCGGCTACACCACCAAGAGCCGCGGCTGGGGCCTCGGTCTGACCCTCGCCAAGCGCATCATCGAACAATATCACCGTGGCCGCATATTCGTCAAGACCTCGACACCAGGCCTCGGCACTACCTTCCGCATCGAGATTCCGCTCACACCCGATTCCACGACCTGACGACAGATTCTGAATATTTTTTCAATATATTTCGCATTGTTTTAATATTTATTCATATCTTTACGGCATCTATAAACCAATAATGCTGTAAACCATGAAATCATTAAAGTATTTGGCTGTCGCGCTTATCGCAGCAATTGCCTCTGTCTCAGCCGCCGCCCAAGATAATGCACACTTCGGCGTACGTGTCGCCTACGACATGACAACATCCACCACTGTAACCGAAATGACCGGCTGGGGATCGGGCTTCTCTGTCGGCGGGGTCTACTATGCTCCCTTCGGCAAACGGACATTCTTTCAGACCGGTCTGCTGTTTTATGTCGACAATATCAAACTCGACGGAACGACAGAAAACAAATACAATCCCCATACATACGACGGCAACATACGCAATCTCGGCATCAGACTGCCTATAGACCTTGGCCTGCGCATACTCGAAAACAGCGTTGTGGCTCTCAACGTCTATACCGGCCCGCATTTATATTTCAACTTCGCCTCAAAAATGATTTGTGACGAGACCTATGGAGGCAAGACAACGCATATAGACGAAAAATTCATGACATCGGGCATGGAAATAGGCTGGGCGCTCGGCGTCGGCGCCGATTTCTTCAAACGCTGGCACATACATCTCGAAGGCGCCTACGGACTGTCGTATCTCGGTAAGACCGACCGCTTCGAGCTCGGCAAGGAAAGCAACCTCAAACGAGCCGAGATTTCGCTCGGTGTGGGCTATAACTTCTGATAACCACATCACCGTCATCGGTTCCCCAATCGACTGACGACAAGATTCTCATCTAAATCTCTTCATATCATGAAATTGTTAAAACTGCTGACTGCAATCGTCATTGCGTCTGCCGCCACATTCACCGCTACAGCTCAGGACAAAGCGTATTTCGGCGTGCGTGCCGCATACGATATGTGCACATCGACAAAAAACTCATATATGACAGGCTGGGGGTCAGGCTTCTCGGTTGGCGGGGTCTATTTCGCTCCATTCGGCAAACTGACATTTTTCCAGCCGGGTCTCATGTTCTATGCCGACAACATCAGAATCGACGGCACGACTAAAAATGAAGACAACCGGCACTCTTATGACGGCAACATCCGTACATACGGTCTGCGCATGCCGCTCGATTTCGGTTTGAAAGTCATTAACAATAAAGCTATCGGCCTGAATGTCTACACAGGACCGCACCTTTACTTTAACTTCTCCTCGAAGATGATATGCGATGACTCCTATTATGGCAAAACCATACATATCAACGAAAAACTATCGACACCGGGAATGGAACTCGGCTGGGCGCTCGGCATCGGCATCAATGTCTGCAAGCGGTGGCATATATTTGCAGAAGGCATTTACGGCCTGTCAGATCTGGGCAAGACCTATCGTTTCGATAGAATCTATATCGAAGGTACCGAACAAAGCAATGCCTCATATCTCAGGCGCGCCGAATTTTCCTTCGGCATCGGCTATAACTTCTGAAGCCATGGCCCCTTTTCAGAGGTCATGGCTTCAGTCATAGCGATGCGATTAAGCATAAACCGTCAGAACTCGAATGTCTCGAGCTTCATTTCGGCAATAGAGCGCATCAGTCCGACTTCTTTGACAAAAACGTCAGAGTCGCTGTGGGCTTTGAGCGCCGTATCGTCCCGCCACGTCTCGCAGATGAGCAGAACATCATGACGCGTGGCACTCTCAAACACATCATAGGCCACACAGCCGTCCTGATTCAGAGAGGCGGCAGTCAGACGGCGCGCGGCTTCAAGCACTTCGGCCCTGTGTGCGGCGTCGACACGGATAAAACAGTTAAGTCTGAGCATAATTCCATTTATTTAAATTAACCGTCAAATATACACATTACCGGCGACAATAAAGAATCATTTTCGAGCGTTATAAATTTATAACAATATCAACGCAACGCAAAATGAAACGCACATTCATCACCCTGCTTCTGGCCGCCGTCATCTGTGTGACCGAAGCATACTGCCAGACAGAAGGATATAAACATGTGACCTGGGGCGTCAGAGCCTCGGTCGATGTCGAACTCCCCGGAAAATGGAAAGGCGACGACATATCGATCACAATGTATCGCCCGGGCTACGGTTTCACAGCCGGTGGCGTCTGCAACATAGATCTCGGCGGCAACGTCTACCTCGAACCGGGTCTGTCGCTGTTCTACGAGGATTATTCATTTAAAGATCTGATTATATCCAACGAATCCGGCGATGTTGTTCAGAAAGACCCGGGCCTCTACAAACTCGGGCTGAGAGTGCCTCTTGTCGTCGGTTCGGTCTTCCCCATCAACGAACGCGTGGGATTCAGCATCTTCACCGGACCGGTACTGAGCTATGCTTTCGCCGGTAAAATCGACGTTGATTCTGATGTCGATCCTGACCTTGACGACCTCGACCTCTTCCGCGGCCAGCGGCGCTTCGACTGCGCCTGGAAAATAGGCGTCGGATGCCCGGTAGACAATTTCATGGTCTCGCTTGAAGCCGAATTCGGCATCACCGACCTTCTCAAGGCCAAAGACTTGTCATTTCGCGAAAACCGCGTCTCGCTCGGACTCACCTACTATTTCTAATCATCAGCCATACAACACAAGCCGGTGCGGATTGACGTCCGCACCGGCTTTGTTTATAGGGTTGTGACTGTTATCAGCCTTCAATAGCGTCGGGATTGCTTCTGCCCGTCATTACTGTCCAGCAGATTGCGGCGACAGCGGCACCCACAAGCGGACCGACCACCATAATCCAGAAATCAGGCCATGCGGCGGGACTCCACAGAGCCGGGCCGAACGAACGGGCCGGATTGACCGAACAGTTGTCGACCGTGATGCCCACGATATTGACAAGACCGAGAGCCAGACCTATCGCCAGACCGGCGAATTTGCCGAAACCCTTGCGGGAGTCGGTCGCGCCGAGCACGACAAGCACGAAAAAGAACGTCAGAAGACACTCGGCCACCAGAGCCATCGCCGAATTTGCGCCCGGCTGTATGACGTTCGCGGCAAGCGAAGCATCGCCGGTGATGCCGCCGAAGTCAAATCCGGGAGCCATGTTCACAAACCAGTAAAGGAACCCGGCCCCGATGGCGGCTCCTATGAGCTGTGCGACGACATAACCGCAGAATTCACCGAATTTCATGCGCCCCGACAGCAGCATGGCAAACGAGACAGCCGGATTGACATGACAGCCAGAAATATTGCCTATGCAATATACAAGACAAAGAAGTACCAAACCGAAACATAGACCGATGCCGAGCACCCCGATCTTAGGACCTGCGAGTACGGCGCTTCCGCAGGCAAGGAGCACAAGGAACATCGTCCCGACCCCTTCAGCGATAAATTTTCTCATAAACTATATTTTTAAATACTACAAAAGATCTGACGGAAAACGACGCCGTGAGCGCCAGGCAGACCGTGACCTATTTAAGAGACAACCGACGGCGAAAAAAAGTTTGATAGAACCGTAAATATTGGTTAATTATTGCTCCTTTTGCGGCAACCGCACCGATACAGACTTTATTTTGGCGCCATCGACAGATGATATTTCAAATTCTATGCCGTTCCAGACAAGTTTCTCGCCTTTGGCGGGTATATGTCTCAGCTCTTCAAGTATAAGGCCGCCGAGAGTCGAATATGACGCCGGTTTATACATCTCCTCGAGTCTCAGAGTCGAGAAGAAATCATAGAGCGGTATCGAGGCGTCTACGGTCCACACACCGTCGCGGTCAGCCGTGGCGACGTCCGCCTTGGCGGCCGACGCCGATATTTCGCCTACAAGAGCGTCGAGAATATCAGCCGGAGTGATGACGCCTGTCATCTCGCCGAACTCGTCACAGACAATCGCGAAGTGGACGTTGCGCTCCTTTATCCTGTCGAGAGCGTCATAGATGCTCATGCTCTCGGGAAAATACTCGGGTTGTGTCACAACGTCTTCAAGCATAAAACCGGGGCTGTTGACCTTCAGCACAAGCTGCTTGAGAGAGACGACTCCGCAGACCCGGCTCCTGGGTCCGTTACAGTAGACCGGATAAGAATTGTGCAGATCATCGGAAAGCATGCTCCTGACCTCGTCGGCCGTCATGCCGAGGCGCATCGTCGCCACATCGGTCTTGGGCGTCATGATGGCCGAGACACGCAAATCACCCATGACGAGCACACGCTCCATAATGTCCTGCTCTACTTCTTTGACCTCGCCCGAGTCAGCTCCCTGACGTATCAGCGACCTGATTTCCTCCTCGGTCACCTTACCGCCTTTGGTGTCGAGACCGAGTATTCTCACCAAAAGTGCTGTCGACGCAGACAGCAGCCACACGACAGGCATCGACACCACCGACAGCAGCCTCATCGGCCGTGCGACCAGCTTTGCGACCGTGTCGGCAGCGGCGAGACCAATCCTTTTGGGCACGAGTTCACCCACGACGATAGACAGATAAGTCACCGCAACGACTATCAGAACCTGACCGACATTGTGTGCCGTGCGCGGCGGCAGCCCCAGACGCCCGAGCATATCGCCGACATCATCGGCGAGCGCGTTGCCCGAATAGAGACCCGTCAGAATGCCGATAAGCGTTATGCCGATCTGCACTGTCGACAGAAAGCGGTCAGGATCATCGGTTAGTTTCAGAGCAGCTTTGGCTCCCTGACTGCCGCGTCGTGCATCAGCTGTGAGACATGATTTACGCACCGAAACAAGCGCCATCTCCGACATCGAGAATACGCCGTTGAGCAATATGAGAATTACAATAATAAGTATATCGTCCATAACAGGGCTTTGAAAGCTGACAGGCATAATGTAAACTGTCATAATAACAACGCCCTTCAACGCGCGATTGTTTGACGGCAACGCCGCCGGTTATCCGCCGTCGGAGACCTACGGCAACTGGAATTCAAAGCCCAGACGGGCTGTAAACGTGACTACATTGCCGTTATAATAACTCTTCGCGACGTTGATGTGGTCGCCGTCAGGCAGACATGTGTGGTCAGAGTACGAGGCCGTATTGCCGTAGATTGTGGCGCCCAGACCTAAATTGATTGCAGACTTTCGTCCCCAGTTGAAGCGATAACCGACTGTCGGCGAAAAATAAAGGCCGCCACGTTCGGCGACATTCCCGCCGATCTGGGCCGAAAAATACGGTGTGAACCGATTCCATTTGGCATCCAACCGCACTTCGGCGAAAATGGGTATGACATATCGGCTTTTGTCGTTATTATAGCCCGAATCAGGACTCTTCCAGTTGAGATTGTATATAAAACCCGTGCCGCCGCCGACATATAGCCATCTGTTAAACTGATAGCCGTGGCTTGTCGTGAAGCCCGTGCTGACATGAGAATCGCCCGGACTTCCGGCAATGAAGCCGATGTTGATGTCAAGAAAATTGCTTGAGTCGACAAAGCCGCGATAGCCCCGCACAGGTTGCACAGCCCACGCCGCAGCCGCACTGATAATTATAAAGATAAAGATTAGGAACCGTTTCATAAGATAAAAATATTAGTGCTCCCTGAAAAGGGTGAGACAAAGGTAACCATAATAAGGCTGTCGGTCACACTCCAAAGACTAAAAAACAGTTAATCAATCAGATAAATAAAGCCAACAGAACTTAAAAAAGAAAAAATCCATATCTTTGGAAGCGAGCCTCACCACTGCACTTCAAATAAATAACGGCTGACAACCAAACGATTATCAGCCATTATCAGTACCCGGACCCGGGATCGAACCGGGATGGATTGCTCCACCGGTGTTTGAGACCGGCGCGTCTACCGATTCCGCCATCCGGGCAAATCGGTGCGACAAAGGTAGTGTTTTTTTTCGGTCGGCACAAATAAACGGGATGCGTTTTTGTGCGCACCCCGCTGTTTTTCTTTTATGTGAGCGTTTTATCAGATGCTGATGCCCGGTATCTGACCGACACACAACTGGGTGACCCATATCCACAAGGGGCAGAAGACCACGAAGAGGATAACCGAGATAGCCAGCGATGAGGTACTGGTGGCGACATACGAGTCGTACTCGTCGGCGATGATGATGCCTGAGAATGCGGGAGGAAGAGCACCGGCCACGACAAGCATCGCGAGATTTGATGCATCCATCTTGAAGATGAGGCCTGCGACAAGCAGGGCTGCGGGCATGACGATAAGTTTGAGGATGACGCCGAGTATGGCCTGCCAGTTGATGTTGACCTTGACAGCTGAGAGAGTTATACCGGCGGCAAAGACTGCCATAGAGGCGTTTGCGCCCTTGATAAGGTCGAACGACGGGCTTGCCCATTTAGGCCAGGGTATGCCGATGATGACCCAGATGACTGCGAGGATAGGCGCCCATGCCACGGGCTGTTCGAGAGCATGGATGACAGGCTTCCACGGGTTAGGCTTTTTGCCTCCGTTCTTGGCAGCCGCATCGGCGTTGCCGGCATTGAGCAGCGAGAGACCGACAGGAATGCCGACAGCGTTGACGACGATGCCGACGATGGCTACGACGAGAGCGACATAGGCGTTGGTGCCGAAGATAGGCTCAAGCACTGCAAAACCGAGGAAACCGATGGTAGGCGAACCGTTGACAAGAGCCATGACCGCTGCGTCGGCCTGAGTGACGCCCTGCTTCTTGAACCCATATTTATAGATATAGTAGACAAGCATGAAGCAGGCCATGATGACGACGAGCGATATGATTGACAGTTTGATGTCTTTGACAAGCATCGAGCGGTCGGCATCGACAATCGAGACGAACAGGGCTGCCGGCAATGCATAGTCGAGGACGACTTTGTTGAATGCCTTGGCGTTGTCGTTTGTGAATATCCCTTTTTTGCCCGAGATATATCCGGCAAGCATCACGACGATGATAGGGACAATGGCATATAGTAATATATGTTCCATAAATAAATAATTGATTTTTACAATTCTGCTTTAAACCGGCCGCCGTCAGACGCGGCGGCCGGGAAATCATTATCTGAGCATGGCTCAGCTCGGGAGAGGGTCAGACGGTGATGTGTTCGAGGGGCGTAGGATTGAGATAGCCGATATGGCCTGACTCTTTACCTGCGTCCGCGGCGAGCTGTACGTCGATGAGTGCGGGGCGTTTCGATGCGATTGACTCTTTGAGAGCATCGGACAACTGCTCAGGAGTCGTTACGTAATATGTTTTGGCGCCGAAGGCGTCGCCGAGTTTATCGTAGCGCGCGTTGATGTTCAATGTCGTAGGTGCGGGATCGCCGTCGCCCGACATGTTGACGCCGATGCCGTTATAGATGCCGCCGTTGTTGAAGATCACGACGGTGACGGGTAGATTGAAGCGGCATATGGTCGAGAAGTCCATGCCGGAGAAACCGAACGCGCTGTCACCTTCGACGGCGACGACGCTCTTGCCTGTGGCGACGGCGGCTCCGACAGCCGATCCCATGCCCATGCCCATGATGGCCCATGTGGCGCAGTCGATACGGTGGCGCGGCAGCGACATGTCGATGGCGTCGCGGGTGTCATCGAGTGTGTTAGCGCCTTCGTTGACAAGGATGACGTCGGGGTTTGACTCAAGTATGGGCTTGATGGCCGACAGGGCGCTCCAGTGGTTCATCGGCTGAAGGGGCGCGGCGGCTGTCAGACGTTCGGCAAACTTGGCGTTCTTGGCCTTCGACTCTGCCTGAAGCGAGGGAACCCACTGCGGGTCGACACTGAGCTTGTATTGCGGCAGTGCGGCGAGAATGGCGTCGAGCGAGCTGGCGAGATCACCGACGACAGGCGCGGCTATCGGGCGGTTGATGTCGATTTCCTCGGGGTCGATGTCGAGCTGGACAAACTTTGTGTCGGGACTCCATTTGCCTTTGCCTCTCGAGAGGAGCCAGTTGAGACGCGCGCCGATGAGCACAACGACATCGGCCTGCTCCATGATTGTCGAGCGGCATGAAATGGCGCAGAGAGGACCGTTGTCTGGCAGCACGCCTTTGGCCATAGACATCGGATAGTAAGGTATGCCGGTCTTGTCGACGAGCTCCTTGACCTTGTCTTCGACGCGGGCATAAGCGGCACCCTTGCCGATGAGAAAAGCCGGCTTCTTTGCCGAGGCGATGAGTTCGACGGCGCGTTTGACAGATTCGGCCGAGGGCACGATTGCGGGCTCGAGGTCGACGGGCTCGTAAAAGAGTTTGTCAGCGTCGTCGGCGTTCATGATGGCGCCGAGGCAGGGCGTCGTGACGTCGAGATAGACACCGCCGGGACGGCCTGAGACTGCGGCGCGATAGGCGCGGACAACAGCCGTAGGGATGTCTTCGGGCTTATTGACGCGGTAAGCGGCCTTCACAAGAGTCTTCGCGATAGAGAGTTGGTCGAGACCTTCATAGGTGCCTTGCTGAAGGTCTATGGGCTCACGCACGCTCGAACCGCTGATCTGAATCATCGGATAGCAGTTGACCGTGGCATTGGTCGTAGCGGTCAGACCGTTGAGAAAACCGAGCGAAGATACGGTCAGGAGCACGCCGGGCTTTTTGGTGAGATAGCCGTGTGTGGCGGCAGCCATGCCGGCCTGCTGCTCGTGTCTGAAGCTTACAAATTTGATGCCCTGTCCCTGGGCTATATATGCGAATTCGGTCACAGGAATACCGACGAGGCCATACATTGTGTCGACGCCGACCATTCTGAGCGCGCGGGCAAGTATATCCATACCCGTCACCTGAGCGGGATAAGAGGGAGCCTGGGCAGGCTGTGATTGATTTGTTGTGGTCGTCATGATGTGTGTGTTATGTTGGTTATGTGATATCTTGTTATTCAAACACCGCCCGGCATCGACGGCATAGGCGTCTCAGGCCCGGCGGTGTTTAACGTTTATGTTCAGAGCTTGTCAGATTATTTAGAGGGCGCAGCCTTTGGCATAGGAGCTGTTGTGCCGTTGGCCTTGAAGGCTTCCTGCTGCTGGGCCGAATAGCCCAGTGATGTAAGCACTTCTTCGGTGTTGCCGCCGAGAGTAGGACACGGACCGTAGGTCGGCTGATAGTTTGACATCGTGAAAGGTACGCCGACGGTGACGAATTCACCGATATTGCCGCCCTGGTTGATCTTGACGAGTGTGTTGCCGTCATAGAGACTCTGGTCGTCCATGATTTCCTTGGTCGAGAGCACGGGGGCTACAGGGACACCGCCTTTTGACAGGATTTCTGTAACTTCATATTTGTCTTTGTCGATACAGAACTTCTGGATACGGGCATATATCTCCTGTTTGTGACGGTCACGGGCATCGGCTGTGTTGAAGTCGGGATTTGTGAGCCAGTCTTCAAAGCCGAGCACCTTGCAGGCGAGTTCGAAGTCTTTGGCACCGCGCTGCAGAATGACATATGCATATGCGTTGGGGTCGGTCTCCCACCCTTTACATTTATAAGTCCAGCCGAGGACGCCCGAACCTTCCTGGTTGCCCGAACGGGGTACGAAGTCACCGAATTTCTGGTCGGGATACTGAGGGAACTGGGTAAGATAGCCGATACGGTCGAGGGTGAGCTGGTCGCGGGTCTTGATACGGCAGAGGTTAAGACATGCGTTGTGCATCGACTGATAGACATATGAGCCTTCGCCGGTTTTCTCACGCTGCATAAGGGCGGCGAGCAGGCCGATAGTCATATGCATGCCTGTATTCGAGTCGCCGAGGGCGGCACCGCTCTGAGTTGGCACGGCGTTGTCACCTTCCCACCAGCCTGTTGTCGAGGCTGCGCCTGCTGTAACCTGTGCCACAGGCTCATATGCCTTAAGGTTGGCATATTTCGACGAAACAGGGAAACCTTTGATTGTACCGTAGATACAACGGGGATTAATTTTATGCACCTCTTCCCAGCTGAAGCCGAGTTTGTCCATTGCTCCGGGGTGAAGGTTCTCGATAAAGATATCAGCGCCCTGGATAAGTTTGGTCAGAATCTCTTTTCCGTCAGGAGTGGCGGCGTCGAGAGCGAGAGATTTCTTATCAGAGTTAAGCTGCAGGAAATAGTAGCTCGGCTCATTGGGGTCAAACTGAAGTTCGTTACGTGTAGCGTCACCTGTACCGGGACGTTCTATTTTAATAACCTCGGCACCAAGCCAGGCGAGGAGCTGTGTACATGAAGGGCCTGATTGTACAGCCGTGAAATCAACGACTTTAATTCCTTGAAGAGGAGCAGTGTTCATAATCAATAGTTTTTGTGTGTTATAAATTTTTTCAAAATTTGTAACTATACAACACTTTTTGCCCTCACTAAGTTAGCCGCAAAGCCTTAATTATTGTTAAAGCGTCGCCGGGCGCACCGCCGGGCACGGCGGCGATTGAAAAGAACCGCCACTAAGGTGGGAGTGCCACCGCTAACGCGGTTCCAATAACTCCAAAATCATGAAAGCCCGCGCCGCGGGTCGCAAACTGCACCCCTTGCACGGGCCTAACGAACTTCCGCCGCCAAAGCGGCTGAAATTGCCCACGACTTTTCTCCATCACATACTCGAAGCCTCGCAGAGGCGAGATTGTTGCGTAACCCGGCAGCAAAGCGTGCCGGAGGCATGTTATTGTGCAAGAACCCCGTGCTTCAGCGCGGGGACGAGCAATAGAAGCAGCAAATTAGTCTCGGAGAGACGTCTAAT
>CABUPJ010000047.1 GCA_902493335.1 uncultured Porphyromonadaceae bacterium | reverse complement strand
AGGTTGCGGCCGAGGTAGCGGCGGAAGTGGTATGTGTAGATTGCGCTTTTCATCGGTGTTGCAAAGGTAAGTCACCGTTTGGCGGGTTTTGTGGCTAAAAGCGTATTATGGTGCAATTTTAGAATGGTTAATTCTCGACAGAACAAAAGAACATAAGGGCATAAGAACAGAAGATTGAGTCAATGCACAATCGTGAACAGAAGGTTTTTAAAGCTTTGTTGTGGAAGAATGTCTGCGTTTTTCAAACGCAATAAATCTATTATCGCCCTTACCGCGCAGGCCGGCGCAATCGCGCCTCGGCCTACTCGGCTATCAGTAAAATCATCGCCTTGCAGGCGATATGGACCAAGGGCTTCAGCCCTTGGAGCCAACACAATAGCTACTACGGCTGAAGCCGTAGTTCCACAGGGCGACGAGTTCGTCGCCACACATAAATAGCATTGGTGAGCAGGCGGTATGGGCCAAGGGTTTCAGCCCTTGGTTGACAAGATGTTGGTCGCGTAGGCCGAGGACCTGTAAGCTCCGGCCTGCGCTCTCTATAGAGACTTCGAGGATGATATGATTGAGCTGTGTTATTCGGAGGGAGGAAGGAGGGGTATAAAAAAAGAATGAGAAACGAATTTTGGAAACCAAAATTGCTATTTCTCATTCTCCTCTCTCCTCTTGCGGTGCGGACGGGACTCGAACCCGCGACCCCTAGCGTGACAGGCTAGTATTCTAACCAGCTGAACTACCGCACCGTTTGTTGTTCTTGGTTTCTCTAAACCTTTTCGGTGGAGAGGCATTAGCATCGTTGCTTTTGCGAGTGCAAAGTTAAGGCGTGTTTTTCAATTGTGCAAATATTTTTTGAAAAAAATTCAAATATTTTTTCGTCTATATTGAATGGAGTCTATGACTCAGGTGTTTATGTTTTGATGAAAAAATCACTTTTGTGGGGCGGTTTGAGGCCCGGTTGTCAATATTCGCGCTCGATGATGTAGTCGAATATCTTCATCAGCGTCTCTGATGCCTCTGACGCGGGGAAAGTGGCGAGGATTTCGGCGCCGCGGTCGCGCAGGCGTTTCATCTCGGCAAAGGCATAGTCGATGCCGCCGTTGGTGACGGCGAAACTGACGAGGCGTTCGATATCGTCGTCGTCGAGAAGTTCTTTTTGCGACAGGGCGAGCATCTCGTCGTGGGCGGCAAGGCTTTCGTCGAGCAGCACGTGGAGCAGGGGCAGGGTGATTTTGCCTTCGCGCAGGTCGTTGCAGGTTGGTTTGCCGACATCTTTGTCGGCGAAGTAGTCGAAGATGTCGTCGCGTATCTGGAAGCAGCGTCCGAGCAGCTCGGCGAATTCGGCGAGACGCGCGGTGCTGTCGTCGTCGGCGCCTATGCCGTAGCAGCCCATCTTGGCGCAGGCCACGAAGAGCGAGGCTGTCTTGTAGCTTATAATATTATAGTATGACTCTTCGGTGAGGGTGTGGTAGCGCGCGTTGTAGATCTGGTCTATTTCGCCGAGCGACAGCAGTTTGCCGAGATGACAGAGCGAGTCGATGATGCGTATGTCGCCTGTCGATATGGCCTGTTGCATGGCGCTCGACACATAAAAATCGCCGACAAGAACTGCAATGTGATTGTCCCATATTGAGTTGATTGTCGGGCGGTTGCGCCGGGTTTTGGCCTGATCGACGACATCGTCGTGAATCAGTGAGGCGTTGTGAAGCAGCTCGACGGCTGCCGCGGCCGAGATGATGTTGTCGTTGACCGCACCGAACATTTTGGCGCACAGCATCACGATGATGGGTCTTATCTGTTTGCCTTTCGACTCAAGCTGTGAGGTGACGACGCTGTTCATCAACACGTTTGATGTCGACAGTTGTCCGATGATGCGGCGGTTGAGCATTTCAAGCTCAGGCGCGATTGTTGTCTGAATGGCTTCGAGCGTCGTCATAATGAGTGGCAAAGGTAGCAACTTTTTTTTAAAAATATGATAAAAATATGCTTAAAGGGCGTTGTACACTTGATGTTGGCGGTAAAATTTGTAATTTTATGCTCTCAAAGAAAGAAAATATTCGATGATGGAAGAAAAAAAACTGTTTCTGCTCGATGCTTATGCGCTCATCTACCGGGCATATTATGCTCTGATACGTTCGCCGCGCATTACGTCGAAGGGTTTCAATACGTCGGCGATATTCGGGTTCTGCAACACGCTCGACGAGATTCTGCGTAAGGAAAATCCGGGCTATATCGCTGTCTGTTTCGATCCCCCGGGCGGCAAGACTTTCCGCCACGAGGTCTATCCCGAGTATAAGGCGCAGCGCGACAAACAGCCCGAAGACATCACGGCTTCCATACCTTATATAAAACGTATCCTCGAGGCTTACCGCATACCGGTCATCGAGATGCCCGACTTCGAGGCTGACGACGTCATCGGCTCGCTCGCCCGCCTCGCCGGACTCGAGGGTTTCACGACATATATGATGACGCCCGATAAAGACTACGGTCAGCTGGTCGACGACAATACATATATGTATCGTCCGTCGCTGCGCGGCCAGGGCTTCGAGATCCGCGGACCCAAGGAGGTCTGCGAGCGCTACGGCATACCCTCGCCCCGGCGTGTCGTCGACCTGCTTGCGCTCGAGGGCGATGCCAGCGACAATGTGCCCGGCTGTCCCGGCGTAGGCGAGAAGACCGCCGCCAGGCTAATCGGCGAATGGGGTACGGTCGAGAATCTGCTCGACCACGCCGACTGCGTCAGGGGCGCGCTCGGCGCCAAGATTGCGGCAAATGCCGAGCAGATACGTTTCTCGAAATTTCTTGTCACCATCAAGACCGATGTGCCTCTCGACGTGCGTCCCGAAGATCTGCGGCGCCGTGAGCCCGACATCGAGGCGCTGACAGCCGTCTTCGACGAACTCGAGTTCAAGACCATGACCTCGCGTCTCACCGGTGTCAGACCGGCTGCAAAAGTTGAGTCTGAGAAAGAGGTGAAAGCCGCCCCGTCGGCCATGGGCTCGCTCTTCGACCTCCCTGACGAGTCGGAGACCGCTGTCGCCGACAACGCCGATGTCTTCGACCTCGGGCGCAACGGCTGTCGCCGGCTGCCGGATGTCACCGCTCTTGACGCATTTGTCACGGAGGCGCTTGCGGCCGATAATGTCGGCATATCGCTTTATGCCGCCGGCGAAGAAGCCATGACGGCCGAGTTCGAAGGTCTGGCAATCTCTGCCGGTGACGGTCGGACGGCCTATTTCCCGATGCCTATGCCGGGCGACGCCCGCGACGCTGCCAGGACTGTCCTGCGACGCCTTTTCGGCGGCGGTGTCACGGTGGTCGGGAATGATATCAAACGCGACATGATTGTTCTGCGTCGCGAGGGCGTCGACTTCACGGCTCCCTATTTCGACACGTCGGTGGCCCATTATCTTATATCGCCCGAAACAAACCATCGCCTCAGCACTCTGGCGATGATATACCTTAATTATAAGACCGTCGATTTTGACATGACTGCGGCCCAGATTAAAAAGCGCAGCCGTCTCAGCGATGAAGATGCCTTCGTGCAGAGCTGCGAGGCGGCCGACATCAACCGGCGTCTCGTCGGCCCGCTTGTGGCTGAAATCGAGCAGCGCGGCCAGCGCAAGCTTCTCGACGACATCGAGCTGCCTATGGTGTCTGTGCTCGCGGGCATGGAGTGGAACGGAGTCAGAATCGACGTCACCGAGCTTGCCGCTCTCTCGCGTCGTCTCACGGCCCGTGTCACCGAGCTTGAGAACAAAGCCTACGGTTATGCCGGCGGTCCGTTCAATCTGAGTTCGCCCGCACAGGTCGGTGAGATTCTGTTCGGACAACTCGAAATCGACCCCTCGGCCAAGAAGACGAAGCGCGGCGCATGGTCTACGACAGAAGAGGTGCTCGAGAAATACCGCTCCAAGCATCCGATTGTCGATCTCATACTCGAGATACGCGGTCTCCGCAAGCTCCTCGCCACCTATGTCGACGCTCTGCCCAAACTTATAAATCCGGTCACGGGCAAGATCCACACGACGTTCAATCAGACCGTGACCGCCACCGGGCGTCTTTCGTCGACCAATCCTAATCTACAGAATATTCCCATCCGCACCGATGACGGCCGTGAGATACGCCGCGCCTTTATCCCCGACCGAGGCAATCTGCTCCTGTCGGCCGACTATTCGCAGATCGAACTGCGTCTGATGGCTTCGCTCAGCGGTGACGAAGCCATGGTCGAGGCTTTTGCCGCTCACCGGGATATCCACCGCGCCACCGCCGCCAAGATTTATCATCTGTCGCTCGATGACGTCTCCGACAACCAGCGCCGCAAAGCCAAGACGGCTAATTTCGGCATCATCTACGGCATCTCGGCCTTCGGTCTTGCCGAGCGGCTGTCGATACCGCGTGCCGAGGCCAAAGAGCTGATTGAAGGCTATCTTGCCACCTATCCGCGCGTCAGGGAGTATATGGACGAGTCGATCGAGAACGCCCGTCGCGACGGCTATGTCACCACAATCATGGGGCGCAAGCGTTTCCTGTCGGAAATCAATTCGCGTAACGCCGTTGTGCGCGGTTATGCCGAGCGCAATGCCATCAACGCTCCCCTGCAGGGCTCGGCGGCCGACATTATCAAGATTGCGATGATCGACATCGACCGTGAGTTCCGTCGCCTCGGCCTGAGGTCGAAAATGATCATACAGGTGCATGACGAACTTGTCTTCGACGTCGTGCCTGACGAGCTCGAGACGGTCAAGGAGCTTGTCGCGCGTCTGATGGCCGGAGCCTATAGCGGCCGTGTCGCTCTCGAGGTCGGCATGGGTGTCGGCTCCAACTGGCTCGAAGCTCATTGACGCTCAGTTCTTAAAGGTCTTTTAACAGGCTGCGGGTAAACTTATTTTTACAAAAATTGTAATATTTATACAAGCGATTTGGTTTAAATGACAAAAATGCTTAATTTTGCATAAAATTAATTTAAATACTCGTGACTGAAAAAGAATCAACATATAAAGATACCGACGCCGATGCCTCAGCCAAGACAAAAGAGCCTCTGAATGTCTATGACAAACTGGCTGTGCTGTCGGTCATTGTGACAATCATTGCCTGGGTGGTGCTCTCGTTCAATGGTGTCGCTGCCCTGATTGTCAGCGCTTTGGCGTTTGTCGGAGCCTGTTTCGGACTTAAAGCCTCTCGGCGTCTGTCGCGCAACGTGGCGATAACGTCTATTGTCGCTTCATCCGTGCTGATGGTGGTTGTCGGCGCCTTCCTTATAGTTATATATGTAGGCCTGTCGTCGGTCTGACGGCGGCATGTGTCGGCTCTCAGTCCTTCAGGAGGTCGGGGCGCAGCCGTCGTGTGCGCTCGAGTGACTGCTCGTGCCGCCATTCGTCTATCTTTGCCTGATGGCCCGAGAGGAGTATTTCGGGCACTCCCCATCCTTTGTATTCGGCCGGCCGCGTGTAAATCGGCGGCTCGAGCAGGTTGTCCTGGAACGAGTCGGTCAGCGCGCTCTGTTCGTCGCCGATAGCGCCGGGAATGAGGCGCACGATTGCGTCGGCGATGATTGCCGCGGGCAGCTCGCCGCCCGTCAGCACATAATCGCCTATCGAGATTTCGCGGGTAATCAGGTGTTCGCGTATGCGGTAGTCGATTCCCTTATAATGTCCGCAGAGTATTATGATGTTGTCGAGCAGCGACAGCGAGTTGGCGATGCGCTGGTTGAAGACTTCGCCGTCGGGAGCGGTGAAAATCACTTCGTCGTAATTGCGTTCGGCTTTGAGTGCCGAGATACACCTGTCGACCGGCTCGACCTGAATCACCATGCCGGCGTCGCCGCCGAAAGGATAGTCGTCGACCTTGCGGTGCTTGTTTGTTGTGTAGTCGCGGAGGTTGTGTACCACGATTTCTGCGAGACCCTTGTCTTGTGCCCGTTTCAGAATCGAGCAGTTCAGAGGTGATTCAAGCATTTCGGGCAGTACGGTGATTATGTCGATGCGCATCGTTTGATTTTTTGAGTTGTTTGGTTCTGCAAAATTAATCATAAGAGCCGAGCCGGCAAAATCCTGCGAAAGCCGCCGGGTGGGTTGTCATGGTGAAAATGTTAAAATGTAAGTGTGAAAATAACATGCCGTATTACGTTAAAATCGGTTATCAACAATTAAATTTGATAAAAGTTCCATAAATAAGTCTCGCTATTATAAAATATTGTATTAAGTTTGTATTCAAACTGTGAAAATGCGTCCGTTTGGGCGCCTTTTCCTGTTTATTTGATTGGAAAAAGGCAATTTAATTAACCTTAGATAGAAACCAATAAAGTAATTATGAAAAAACAGCTATTCCTACTGTTGTTTTCCCTTCTGGCGATAGCAGCTCAGGCTCGTGTCGTCACCGGCGTGGTTACTCAGGCTTCTGACGGCGACGTCGTCATCGGAGCCTCGGTCCAGGTCAAAGGGGTCAAAGGCGGTGCCGCAACCGACATCGATGGAAAATATTCTATCAATGTCCCTGACGACAACGCAGTTCTGGTCTTCTCTTTTGTCGGTCTGAAGACAAAAGAGGTGAAAGTCGGCAATCGCAGCGTCGTCGACGTTGTCCTTGATGAGAACTCTCAGCTTCTCGACGAGGTCGTCGTCACCGCTATGGGTCAGAGCCAGGCCAAGTCAAAACTTAACTTCGGCGTACAGGAGCTCAAGAGCGACGAGGTCGTTGCCGGTCAGTCGACCAACTTCGTCAACTCTCTCCAGGGCAAGATTGCCGGTGTGCAGGTGTCTACCGCCGGCGGTTCGCCTAACTCGGCCTCACAGATTGTGATCCGTGCTATTTCTTCTATTAACCCCGCCCAGAACAATGAACCTCTGTTCGTTATCGACGGTATGCCTGTCCGCGGTGCTGCTTCGTCGGCTGCCGACATCAACCCCAACGATATCGAATCGATGTCGGTCCTCAAGGGTGCTGCCGCCTCGGCGCTTTACGGTCAGGAAGGTGCCAACGGCGTTATCATCATCACCACCAAGAGCGGTAAAGACGGCAAAGTGACCGTTACCGCGAACGGCGGCTGGGAAATCTCTAACGTAGCCCGCACACCGAAAATCCAGGATACCTTCATCGGCGGTTCAAACGGCTTTACAACTCCCAACGGCACAGGTGGCTGGGGTCCCCGCAGAACCGAAGACGATCCTTACTATGACAATCTCGGCGACTTCCTTGGCACAGGCTTTATGCAGAAATATGACCTCTCGATTTCGGGCGGTAACGAAAAATTCTCAGCATACGCTTCGGCTAACTTCATGGACAACCAGGGTGTCGTTCCTAAAGATTACAAAAAACGTCTCGGCGTTTTCGTGAAAGGTGAATTCAATCCCTCTAACACGGTCAAGATCATGCTCTCGACCAACTTCATCAACAACACGAGCCGCGGTTTCGGCAACTCGATGTCGACAATCTACGGTTGGGCTATCAACCGCAATATGAGCGACTACAAGCTCCCCAACGGTATGCCTAACTGGGGCTGCCGCTATGATGACTGGGATATCCTCACGGAGGATCAGCGTCTCGGCGCAACACTTTCTCCCTACTACGGACGTTATATGGACAAGAGCCAGACCGAAGGCTCACGTGTCATCATCAACGGTTCTATCCAGTGGGAACCCATCAAGAACCTTACATTCACAGGTAAAGTCGCATATGACAAAGGCTGGTCATCATACGAATCTATGACCAAACCCCGCTATACGATGGATGAGTTTGAAGGCGGCACAGTAAGTGACGCTCTCACTGAGACACTTCACGGACGTATGGGTACATACGTATACCAGCCCTCTCGTGGCGAACGTCTTACCGTCCAGGGTCTCGGCAACTATTACTGGAAGATAAATGAAGACTTCAACCTCAACTTCTTTGTCGGTGCCGAATATTCTGAGACCAAAGGCCTCTCGGGCAACTTCGGCGGCAAGCACTTCGTAATGGACGGTGACTTCTATTCGTTCAACAACCTCGATTCTGAATATTTCACAGTCGGTACAGGTGACTATCAGCTTCAGCTCAACCACTCTGAAAGAAACAAATACGGTTACTTCGGTGAAATCCGTTTTGACTATAAAAACGTGATTCAGGTGTCTGCTACAGGCCGTGTCGACGGTTCTTCGACTCTGAAACAGGCCGATCCGACATATTTCTATCCTTCGTTTACCGGCGGTGTCATCTTCTCTGAGCTTCTCGGCATCCAGAGCAACGTATTCTCATATGGTAAGATTCGCGGTAACTGGGCTAAGGTAGGTAAGGATGCTCTGGCCAACCAGTTCTCAGACAACTACAAGCAGTGGCCTACATTCCCCGACGGCGGTTTCGGCGTCGACCCGGCAGCCTCTAAGGCAATCCACCTTGAGCCCGAGATGACAAGCTCATGGGAAATCGGTGCAGACCTGCGCTTCTTCAACAACCGCACCCGTCTCGACGTGGCTTACTATAATACAACTGTCGACAACCAGATTGTGACAGTGCGTGTGTCTCCCGCATCGGGTACCATCCTTCAGACCCGTAACGAGGGTAGTATCGAGAACAAGGGCCTTGAGGCAACCTTGAATCAGGACATTATCGTCAGCAAGGACTTCAACTGGTCGGCTATCGTCAACTTCTCATACAACCGTGGCAAAGTGAAATCACTCCCCGAAAATGTCAGTGAACTCCAGGGCGGCCAGTATGGCGACATCTTCGCGTCGGCTTGCCTCGGCGGTTCGACCACCGGTGTCTCGGGTATCGATTACCAGCGTGCTCCCGACGGCAGTGTCCTCATCGACGCCAAAGGCTATCCAATCGTTTCACCTGCCAAAGGCAATTATATCGGCAACCGCGAGCCCGACTGTCTTATCGGTCTCGGCTCTAATGTGTCGTGGAAGAACCTCTCGCTGTCGTTCCTCTTCGACGGCCGCGTTGGCGGTGATGTTGTCAACATCACCGGCCGTAGCCTCATAAGCAACGGCATGGACGCCCGTCTTGCCAAATACCGCAACCATAAGGTTGTCTTCAACGGTGTTGTCGACAACGGCGACGGTACATACAGCAAAAACACGACTCCGGTCATCCTCGACCAGCAGACTGTCAATAACTATGTCTACAACGTGTCGTCAAACTTCATCGAAGACGGTTCGTACATCCGTCTGAGCTATGTCACACTTGCTTATGACTTCAGCGATCTTATGAAGCGTCTCGGCAGCAAGAATCCCGTCAAAGGTCTCAAGTGCTCGCTCACCGGCCGCAACCTCTTCCTGCTCACCAAGTATTCGGGCGCCGATCCTCAGGTCATGCCTTCTGCAGCCAACGGTACAGGTGCCATGGGTATCGACAACTACAGTGTGCCCAGTCTGCGCAGCTTCAACTTCAACCTTAACGTAACCTTCTAATCTTATCTCCAACGACCATTATTATGAACAAAATAAAAGCAATATCTTTAGCTGTGCTTATCGGACTTGCGGCCACCGGGTGTGAGGATACACTCAAGGAGAACGTCAACCGCGATAAAGCTCATAGTAATACTGCCGAGCTCGGTCTGCCTGTCATGGTCTTCTACGCAAACCAGACGGTCTATGACCATGCCGAGTATTATATATATCTGTCGCAGTGCCTTACCACTATGGGTAAGTCTCAGACAGGCTCTTATGCCTACAAGAGCGGCTGGCAGTTCCTTACGATGAACCGTCATCCTCAGTGGCGCCGTCATTTCTATGACATCGGCGTCAACGGCAACGAGCTTATCAAGAACTCACGCAATCTCAATTCGCCCAACTACGAGCTGATTGCCCGCACAATCATGCTTATGTCGACCCAGCTCACCACCGACGCTTTCGGCGACATGCCCCGTTCAGAAGCATATCTGTCAAACTCGCCCCATTACGACACTCAGGCCTCGATCTACGCCTGGATGTTCCAGGAGTGTGAAGACCTTCTGGCGCTCTATAATGATCCCGACGTGGTAAACAGCCCCCAGAATCAGGTAATCACTCAGAAGATGGACCGTGTCTACTGCGGTGACCTTAACAAATGGAAAGGTCTCGTTCAGGCCGTCAAAGCCCGTCTGCTACTCCGCAATATTCCCAATATCGACCGTTCGGCTGCCACTTGCCAGAAAGTCATTGATGCAGCTCAGGCTGCCATCGACACATGGCGCAGTGGCGACCTCCTCTACGGCGAATGGTTCGGCAACGAGCCCCGCTATGTATTCAGCGGCGGTACCGGCGAGCAGAACGCTCCCTGGAGCCAGGCTCAGCCTAAGATCAACTCATGGGAGTCTCGCGACAATCAGCTGACATCGGCAGTTCCCTCGAAATTCTTCATCCAGGACTGCATGGGTATCATCAATCCCGGTGTCGAGCTTCGTCAGGGTCTTTTCGACCGCAGCAACGGTTACGGTGCTGACCCCCGTCTCTCGCTCCTTCTTGTTCCCCAGAACGGTCCTACCTCGGCTTCGAACGACAGAAACCAGGTTATGATTCGCTTCCTTGAGAACAATATCGGTGCTGGCTCGACCTTCAAGCAGACTCACTATCCTAACCTCTACGCCGGAGCTTATGCTGCAGGCATTGATGCTTACAACCCCATCTTCACAATGGAAGAACTTTATTTCATCCAAGCTGAAGCCTATTATTGGATGGGCGACAAAGTCAAGGCCTGCGAGCTTGCCAAAGAGGCTACACAGTGGAACGTCCAGCGCCATCTCGACCGTTACCTCGCCGACAACGGCGGTCTCTATCCTGTAGCCGGCAACCTGCCTTCGACTCCGACGGGTGCGGCTGCTGCACAGAAAGGTTTTGAAAACCGCGCTACCGCATTCTTTGACAACGTCAAGGTCGGTGCCGTCAAGCCCGCAAGCGAAATCGGTCAGAAACACTGGTTCTTCGACCCCGCCAACTATACCCTCTACGACCTGATGACTCAGAAGTATATCGCCATGTATATGCAGCCCGAGCAGTGGACCGACATGCGCCGCTATCACTACTCTAACAACCGTAACGGCTACGGCATCGGCGATGCTCAGGAAATCGTTTACCCGACTCTCCGTCGTCCCTACAACCTCTATCAGGCATTCTGGATTGACGGTCTGTCGACCTCCGAGCAGGAAAACAGCTGGGTACAGCGCATCAACTATGACCCCGAGACAGAGGAGAAATATAACCTCGCCGAACTCGAGCGTCTGGGCGCTTCAAAGAACCACAAATGGCTGAGAGTACCCATGATCTGGGCTTATGACTACGGTGTCAAGACATCTCTCACCGCCGAATGATAACAGACAAATAGAATAACCTTCAAAATTGATGATATCTATGAACTTAAAATATAAACTGGGAATCATTGCAGTCGGAGCGCTTGCCGTAAGTTCTTGCGCCAACCACGACCTCATTCCCGACATGGCAGAAATCGGTCAGCCTGTCCCGACATGTTACTGGGAGGTCGGTTCGACTGTCTGCAAGGCCGGTGAGAGCTTTACTTTCCTCGGCAAATATACAGTAGAGCCCGGTCGTACACCCGAGCGCAGCGAAGTGTGGTATCTCATCGCACGCGAGGATGTCGCAGCTGTCAGCGCCAAGCTCGGCGGTTCGTCGCTCAACTATACGTCGTCGGTGACACTCAACGACACGATGCGTACATATCAGGCCATGGCCGAATATCCTCATTCTGCCGCTGAATTCAACGGTCACGAATATCTGCTCAACGGTCAGGTAGGCGTCTCGCGCACACTTGCTCCTGTAGCATGGGTCGATGCCACTGCGTGGGATCAGAAACTTTTTGATTCTTATTATCCGCAGGGTTTCGCAGATAATTTCAAGAATACCGTGATAGGCTATCTCACAAACGAAAGCTCGGCTCCCTCTTATTATACGGCTCTTCGTGCGGTTTACCTCAACTACAACTTTACAAACGACCAGTTTAAAGCTGTGGGTCTTCCCGAAATCGATACTACCAAGGACGATGGAGGTACATCTGAGAAGAGCGACCTCTGGTTCTCGACAACCGAAGCCAGCGACGACGCTATCGTAGGTTACTATTACATTACCTATGATAACACCGATCCCGAGAAGCCCAAGACCATCTATAACGAGGTTGCCAAGGACTACACTCCCTCTGAGGGTCAGTTTATCTATCCTGTCTACAAGTCAGCAGAATGGGTGTTCTGCCGTTATGACGACAACTCGGGTTCAATCGTGTCGAGCGTACGCACCGAATGGCTGCCCAAGTTCAAGACTCTTATCGAGAACATTCCTTTCCAGGACTGGATTTATGACTCGGCCAACAGCTGCTATAAAGTCGACTTCAGCCGCAAATATACTCTCAAGGCCCAGTATCGTGTCTATGACACGGACGGCAACGAGGGCATCGCAGCCGACGTTCGCGAAATCTCTATTAACTAATCATCACAATTCGACCTTAATATGAAATTTATCAATAAATTAGTCGTAGCCGGTGTCGCCTTATTGGCGACAACCGCCTGCGTCGACAAAGATCCGGACCAGCACATCTTCCCGAATCCCGACGTTGACTTCACATATAATGTCGACGGCGATGAGTATACGCTCGACTTTTATGTCGTGTCAACGATACAGTTCAACAACACTTCTGCGAAGTCAGGCAACTTTGTCTGGGATTTCGGCGACGGCACGACTTCAAGCGAGGTCAACCCGACTCACAAGTTTGAGAAAGCCGGCATCTATGATGTCACCCTGACTCTCGACGGTGTGGGCAAGAAGACATATCCCCTTATGATTTTCGACATCGTGCCCGTACTGTCTATCGATACCCAGAGCACTGATGTCGTCGAGTTCGACAACACAGAACTTACCTTTGCTCTCGAACTCCCCAACCCCGAGAATCTCCGTGTCAAATATGAATGGACATTCCCCGAAGGAACAGTCGATGCTGCCGGTAATCCTGTGACATCTTTCATCGGTTATGCAAATGCCGACGGTTCTGTAGACTATCCCGAACCCGTCAAATTCAAGAACATCGGTTCGCAGCGTGTGGATATCAAAGCCTGGTTTGATGTCGACGGCGAAAACCGTCAGCTCGATCCCGCCTACCTCAATGTTCAGGTCGGCTGCAGCGAGCCTGCTCCCACTCTTTACTACGCACAGCGTGGCGGCAACATCAAGGCCCTCAAGATTATCGACAATGTCCCTGCCGGTACAAAAGTACTGCCTTTCGACATGGGTGTTCCCGCCGGTTCGACTGTCTTCAACCTCGTCTATGCCGACGTGCCTGAAACTAACGACGAAGGCGAAACCACAAACGCAGGCTGGATTTATATCCTTGACGCAGGCAAGCAGTATTACTATATCAACGACGAAGACGGTGTGCTCGGTGACGGTAAGATCACAGCCATGCGTCCCGACGGCTCGGGCGTAAACACTGTCATCACCAACGTCGGCGGTGCTGCATTCAACGACCCCTTCAGAGGTATGGCTTACAACGGCAACCTCTATTACTCTGACCGTAACACAGGTTTCTCGAGCGTAGCTCTTACAGCCCGCGGTGAAGTCGAAGGCAAAAACTCTGACAACAACCGTGCAAGCTATGTCATGGTCAACAATCTGGTTCCCTACTATGGCCGCGGCATCAGCTACGGTGCCATCACCAACGGCATCTGCCGCGACAAGGCCGGTTACTGGTGGGTAGGCAAGAGCTTCAACGGTATCGGTATCTTCCGTTTTAAAGATTCGGATATTTATCCTACGCAGAAAGATGCCGAAAAGGCACAGTTGCCCGCACCCATTGTGCTTGAAAACGTGCGCCTCTCGACTTTCGCTATCGACGAAGCACACAACCGCCTCTTCGGCTGGCGTGTCGTGCCTAATCCCGGCTTTATCGAGTGCCCGCTTCCCGCTATTGGCGCTACTGTCACAGACAAGGAGATTACCAAGTATATCGCCATGGATGCCGATCCTATCAACTCGACCGACTCTGAGGGCGTCTACACAACCCAGTTTGCCGTCGATTCTGAAAGCGGCAAGGTATACTTCTGCTACCGTCCCGTCGGAGCTGACGCCAACGGTGTTCACGCGGGTATCGTTGTCTATGATCCCGCTACACAGAAAGTCTCTAACTATGGCGAGACAAGCGACCTCGGCACAGGTATAGTGCTCAACCCCAACAAGACCAAACTCTTCTGATCCTCTGCTAAGGGTCATACCTGAAATACCTGAGGCAGCCTTGCATATAAAGTTATATGTAGAGGCTGCCTCAGTAGCTTTTAAAACACACTCTAACACCATAACACGAAATGATCAAGAAAATATGCGCGGCCTTATGCGCCGCAGCCGTAGTCATGATTCCTGATGCAGCCGTCGCCAAGGAGCATTCGCGCGAGCACAGGGCTGTCTACATGACTCCTTTCCTCCGCAACAACTGGCCTTCGGGTGCAGTGACCTCTGCCAACGAAGCGTCGACGAAGTCGATTCTCGAAAACCGCATGAAAAAGTTCAAGGCTCAGAATATCAACGCTGTATACTATCATGCACGTGTCAACTGCGGCACGACCTATAAATCGCAGTATGAGCCGTGGTCAAGCACCGTCAGCACGGCCTACGGCGTCGAACCTGCGTATGACGTCTTCGGTTTCCTCGTCGACTGCGCCCACCGCAACGGCATCGAGGTCTATGCCTGGGTCAATCCCTTCCGCTACCGGCAGGAATACGGCCATGGCAGCGATCCTCTGAGCTACGAGAATTCTCATCCCGACTGGCTTCTCGAGCAGCCCAAGGAGGCTATTCTCAATCCCGCACTGCCCGAAGTCCAGCAGCGCATCGTCGACGTCTGCAAGGAGATTGTCGCCAACTATGATGTCGACGGTCTGGTCTTCGACGACTATTTCTATACCAACACGACGCCCGAAAACCTCGATGCGGCCCAATATCAGGCCTACAAGGCTGCCGGCGGCGAACTCGATCAGGCTGCCTGGCGACGCGAAAACGTCAATAAACTGGTCGCCCGCGTGAATAAGGAAATCAAGGAGCTGAAGCCATATGTGGTCTTCGGCATCGCTCCCGCCGGTGTCGCATGTCCCGAAGATACGGAAGAAAAGTATGGCCTGCCCTATATAAAAGGCGACTGGCAGTACAAAAACATTCATGCCGATCCTCTTACATGGCTTAACGAGAAATCGCTCGACTTTATCTCACCGCAGATCTACTGGCCCGGCGCACAGTTTGAGGAGCTTGTCCCCTGGTGGCAGCGCGCCGCCGATAAGTTCGAGCGCCATTTCTACCTCTCGACAGACATATCTGATATCGGCAAGACATACAGCACCCAGACTTTCGTCGACGAGGTCGAAATCATGCGCGCCACATCGCATCTCGACCAGGGCGGCAGCGCTTTCTTCCAGTATGACAAATGGGTCAATAACTATGAGACATACGAAGGCGCGCGCCGTACGTTCGGCGACAATATGGCCTTTGCTGTCTTCCAGAACAAGGTGCTCACGCCCCTGCGTCCGTGGAACAATGAAATCAAACCCGTCATGACCGCCAATGTACGCGTCGACGGCAAGACTCTGCGCTGGGATGCAGTCGAAGGCATGCGTTATACAGTCTACGCCGTGCCCGAATCGATGGCTGACGAGAAATTTGACTGCCGCCGCGAATATCTCGACGGCATAAGCTACACCAACAGCTATGACATACCGTCAGACAAGACAAGCGGCTACCGCTGGGCTGTGGCCGTCTACGACCGTTACGGCAACGAATATTCGCCTCTGTTCGCCGGAGCCGTTGCCGGCACATCGCAGCCGGCCGTTCTGACTTATCCCGCCGACGGCCAGACGGCGCTCGATCTTTTCGACTTCACCTGGACCGGTGATGCAGGCCGTTATGTCGTCGAAGTCGCCCGCGACAACGCGTTCAGCGACATCATCGGCTGGATTGAAACCAGAGAGCCCCGGGCGTCGTCGACATCGATACCCGGCATTGTTGACGGCGGCACATATTACTGGCGCGTCGCATCCTATCGGGCCAATGCTCCGCAGACGATGTCTGACGCACGTTCGTTTGTCGCCGGCAGAGTGATGATGACATCTCCCGACGCCAACGCCACAGGCCTTTCGCTCACGCCGACGTTCACCTGGACCAAAGCTGTCGATGGCAGCAGCTATCGCCTCGAGATCGGCCGCGACAGTCAGTTTAAAGACGTGGTGTATAGCGCCGAAACCCCTTCGGACAAGCTGACACTGCCCGCCCTGACCCTAATGAGCGGCCGCACATATTATGCTCGTGTCGTGGCATCGCACGAGGGCGTCGAATCAGCTTCTGACGCTGTCGCTTTCAGCACTCTCGACCGCAGCGACTATGCGGCTCCGGTCTTCGTCAATCCGGCATCGCAGAATCTCACCCTCCACTGTGACGACATAGTCGAGATCGCTCCCTGGGACGGCATGAGCCACGTAACGGTATATCTCAGCGCCTCAGAGACATTCCCGGCCCGCTCGAGCGCAACGATGACTATCGACGGTTTCGGAGTCAAAGGCAAAGCTCTCGGCGAAATGAAACTCAGCAGCAAGCCTCTGGTCGACGGCAAGACATATTATCTCCGTGCCCGCGGCTCATATTACCTCACGACATCGAGCGCTGTGCAGTATACACCCTATTGCGAGCCCGTCGCCTTCGTCTATTCATCGACGGCAGGCGTGGGTGACATCGTGGCTGACGGCGGCAGGACATACGTCGACGCCGACGCCACTCTGCATATTGCCGGTCATGCCGCAAGCGTCGAGGTATTCGCTGCGTCAGGCGCTCTCGTGAAGGCTGTGAGCAATCCCGGCGCGACAGTGTCGCTCGCGGCCCTGCCTGCCGGCGTCTATGTCATCAGAGTCACCGGCGAGAACACTTCGGCTCTCAAATGGGTTAAATAACCATATATGTTTTTTAATTTGATTTGGAAATGAATAAAATTTCAGGATTTATACCTTCATTGCTGGTCGCCGTAGCCATTGTCGTGCTCGGTCTGTGTCTCAAGGCCGGCATCGACGGTTTCAGCCACCGCGACCGCGCCGTCACAGTCCGCGGCCTATGCGAGAAAGAAGTCATGGCAAACAAAGTGACCTGGCCTATCGTCACCAAGGAAATGGGTAACGAACTCCCGGCCATATATGACAAGATACAGCGCAATAACGACGCCATTCTTGCGTTTCTCAAGGACAACGGCATCGAAGACAGCGAGATATCTGTCAATCCGCCCGCCGTCAACGACCGCATGGCCAACAACTATTCGAGCGAGAACGTCCGCTATCGCTACAACGTCACGAATGTCATCGTCGTCACCTCGTCGAAGGTCGACAAGATCAGAAAACTCATCGAGGCCCAGACCCAGCTGCTCAAACAGGGTATTGCCGTGGCCGAAGACTACGAGTATCAGACCACTTATGAGTATACCGACCTCAACTCCATCAAACCCGAGATGATAGCCGAGGCCACACGCAACGCCCGCGAGGCCGCCAACAAATTTGCCGCCGACTCAGACAGCCGTCTCGGCAAAATCAAGACTGCCACACAGGGTCAGTTCTCGATCACCGACCGCGACCAGTATACACCCTATATCAAAAACATCCGCATCGTCACCTACATCGACTACTACCTCGAAGACTGACACCGCTATTACGTATATGCAGAAGCCGCGCCTGTACTCAGGCGCGGCTTTTGTTTTTAAAAGTGAAATTTTTTGTCGGCGCGGTTTCGTTATTTGTCGCATGTTGACTATCTTTGCCATTATGGAACAGTATATAGTCTCAGCACGTAAATATCGTCCGACGACATTCTCGTCGGTCGTCGGCCAGCGCGCGCTGACGGGGACTCTCAAAAACGCCATCGCCACCGACCGCCTGGCTCACGCCTATCTTTTCTGCGGTTCGCGAGGCATAGGCAAGACCTCGTGCGCGCGTATTTTCGCCAAAACAATCAACTGCGCCAACCCGACTGCCGACGGCGAGGCATGCAACGAATGTGAGTCGTGCCGCTCGTTCAACGAAGGACGCTCGATGAATATCGTCGAGCTCGACGCCGCCTCTAACAACGGCATCGACGACATCCGCGAGGTCATCGAGATGGTGCAGATGCCGCCGACACACGGCCGTTACCGCGTCTTCATCATCGATGAGGTCCACATGCTTTCGTCTGCCGCCTTCAACGCCTTCCTCAAGACGCTCGAAGAGCCGCCGTCGTATGTCATCTTCATCCTTGCCACAACCGAGAAACACAAGATTATACCGACGATACTGTCGCGCTGTCAGATATATGACTTCAACCGCATCACGGTCAACGATATCGCCGACCATCTGGCGTCTGTCGCCGCCAGCGAGGGCATAAGCGCCGAGCGCGCGGCCCTCAACGTCATCGCCCGCAAGGCTGACGGCGCCATGCGCGACGCCCTGTCGATTTTCGATCAGGTGGCGGCCTCGTCTAAGGGCAATATCACCTATGCGTCGACAATCGCCAACCTCAACATACTCGACCGCAGCTACTACGGCCGCCTGCTCGACGCCTTCGTCAAAGGCGATGTGCCTGCGGCCCTGCTGATATATAAAGAGATACGCGAGCGAGGCTTCGATTCGCTCTTCTTTGTCAACGGTCTCGGGCAATATCTGCGCGACCTCATGGTGGCCCAGAATCCCGCCACGGCCTGTCTGCTCGAAGACGCCGACGAGGTCAAGGCCGAGATGGCATCCACGGCCGCCAAATGCCCCCCGCAGTTTCTCTACAGGGCCATGGCGTTGTGCAACGACGCAGATCTAAACTATCGGGCAGCGTCAAACAAGCAGTTTCTTGTCGAGCTGACGCTCATAAAACTGTGCCAATCATTCAGCCCCTCCCCCAGTGACGGTGACAACGGAGAGGGGCGGTTAAAACCTATTGTCACCAATCAGGCAGCTAAAGAAGCTGATACGGCTAATACAGCTGACATAGCTAATATAGCTAAAGAGACTGATATAGCCAAAGAAACCAAAGCAGCCGCCGTGACTGCCGCGGCTACGCCTACAGTGAGGCCCGGGCGCATACCTCTGCCGAAAATCTCGCTGCGTCACGGCCTCGTCGCCGACAAAGGCGCCGGCAACGCCGACGCGGCTTCGGCTGTCGTCCGCGAGAAACGCACCCAGGCATATTCGCCCGAGACGGTCAATACCTTCTGGGAGTCATATATACAGTCGCACCCTTCGGCCAAAGTGATTATCAACACCATGCGCACCGCCAAACCGCGCCATATCGGCGGAGACAGCTATGTCATGACGGTCGAGAGCGAGATTCAGGCTGCCGTCGTCCGCCCCGCAATGCCCGACATCGTCGGCTATATGCGTGACAGGCTTCAGAACGATAACTTCGACATACTTGTCGAGATCAACACCGGCGAATCCTCGCCGATGACCTGGACCGAACGCGAGGTCTATAACTATATGCTTAAAGAAAACAAGGCATTCGCCGCATTTGCAGAAGAATTTAAACTGACATTGCTATGATGACAAAAGACATCAGACGTCTTGTGATTAAAATTGGCAGCAATGTGCTGACGCGCCGCGACGGGCGTCTCGACATTACCCGTCTGAGCGCTATCGTCGATCAGGTCGCCGAGCTCCGCCACCGGGGCATCGACGTCATTCTCATATCGTCGGGCGCCGTGGCTTCGGGCCGCGGGCGCATCGGCGGTAAAATCGATGTCACGCTCGACGACGTGTCGTCGCGGCAGCTCTTCAGCGCTGTCGGCCAGGCGTGGCTCATCAACCGCTACTACGAGCTTTTCCGCGACCACGACCTCGTCTGCGGTCAGGTGCTGACGACAAAAGAGAACTTCGCCACCCGCCGCCATTACCTCAATCAGAAACACTGCATGGAAGTGATGCTCCGCTGCGGTGTCATCCCCGTTGTCAACGAGAACGACACCGTCTCGGTCACCGAGCTGATGTTTACTGACAACGACGAGCTTTCGGGCCTCATCGCCACGATGATGGATGCCGACGCCCTCGTCATTCTCAGCAACATCGACGGTCTCTATACCGGCGACCCGGCCGATCCGGCCTCCCGTCTTATACCGCGCATCATGCCCGACGACGACATGTCGCAGTATATCACCGCGTCGAAGTCGAGCGCCGGCCGCGGCGGCATGGCCACGAAATACCGCATCGCCCGCAAGGTCGCCTCAGAGGGCATAGCCGTCGTCATCGCCAACGGCAAGCGCGACAGCATCCTGCCGCGTCTCGTCGACGGTGACCCCGAAGTCGGTTCGACGACCTTCGTCGCCGCAGACCGCCGTCAGACAGGTGTCAAGAAATGGATTGCCCACAGCGAGTCGTTCGCCAAGGGTACGCTCACCGTCAACGACGGCGCCCGCGCGGCCCTGCTGTCGCGCGACGGCGCGAGCCTGCTCGCTGTCGGCGTCACAGCCGTCGAGGGCGATTTCGAGAAAGACGACATCGTCACTGTCGCCGACCGTCGCGGCGAGACTGTCGCCTGGGGGCGTGTGGCTTTCGACTCGCAGACTGCCCGTGACATGATAGGCCGCGGCGGCGAGAAACCGCTCGTCCACGCCGACTACCTCTATATCGATGATTCACGTGTATTTCAATAACTGACAGAACGTTAAAAATATATCCGTTATGGAAAAGATATTCCGCCGTGCGGCCGAAGCGGGTCGCAGACTTTCACTCATCACCACCGAGAAACGCGACGCCCTGTTGTTCGCGCTCGCCGACCGTCTCGAAAACCGTGCCGAAGACCTTCTTGAGGCCAATGCCGTCGACCTCGCGGCCATGGGCGAGGATTCGCCAATGTATGACCGTCTTAAACTCACCCGCGAACGCATCGCCGGCATCGCCGCCGACATGCGAGCCGTTGCCGCTCTGCCGTCGCCTCTGGGCCGTGAGCTCGAGCGCCGCGAGCGTCCCAACGGCATGCTGATACGCAAAGTCACCGTGCCTTTCGGCGTCATCGGCGTCATCTACGAGTCGCGTCCCAACGTCACCTTCGACGTCTTCAGCCTCTGCTTCAAGGCTGGCAGCGCCGTCGTGCTCAAAGGCGGTCACGAGGCAGCCGAGACAAATGCTCTCGCCGTAGCCATCATCATCGACGCGCTCGCCGAGGCCGGTCTGCCCGACGATGCCGTCACCCTCCTGCCCAATGACCACGATGCCGTGACGGCGATGCTCCACGCCGTCGGCTATATCGACGTCATCATTCCCAGAGGCAGCCGGCGTCTTATCGACTTCGTCCGCGACAACGCCACCGTCCCCGTCATCGAGACCGGCGCCGGTGTCTGCCACACCTATTTCCACACCTCGGGCGACATCGCCACCGGCCGCGACATCATCTTCAACGCCAAGACCCGCCGTGTCAGCGTCTGCAATGCCCTCGACTGCCTCATCGTCGACCGCAGCTGCCTCGGCGCGCTGCCGACGCTCTGCGACCGCCTCGCCGAGAAGGATGTCGAGATCTATGCCGACGACGAGTCATACGCCGCTCTCGAAGGCGTCTATCCGCTGCTGCGTCATGCCGCCGACAGCGACTTCGGCCGCGAATGGCTCGACTACAAGATGTCGCTCAAGACCGTCGCCGACATCGACGAGGCTCTCGATTTCATCGCCCGCCACGGCTCTCACCACAGCGAATGTATCGTCGCCGAGCAGCCTGACGCGCGCGACCGCTTCCTCGCCTCGGTCGACGCCGCCTGTGTCTATGCCAACGTCTCGACAGCTTTCACCGACGGCGCCCAGTTCGGCATGGGAGCCGAGATAGGCATTTCGACCCAGAAACTCCACGCCCGCGGCCCCATGGCTCTCAACGAAATCGTCACCTACAAATATCTCATCACTGGCTCCGGCCAGACGCGTGTATAACAGACCTGCACTATTTTGCGGGCTCGGTAAGAATTTCTATCTTTGCAGCAAATCTCTGATTATGAAAAAGCGATTAATTATTTCTATCCTCGCCGGCGCGGCTGTGATGCCGGTGGTGGCTCAGATAAATTCGACCGGCAATGACGGTTATCTCAAACGCGGCGAGGCCATGTATGCCGACCGCAATTATACCGGCTGCATCGATCAGCTTGCACGGCTCGACCGCGCGGCGCTCTCCGAGCGCGAGCGCGAGGAGTCTGACTGGCTTATCGCGATGGCCAATTTCAACGTCTCGGGCCGTGCCGCAAAGCCCCATTTCGTGGCCTTCCTGTCGATGTATCCATATTCGCTCCACCGTCAGCAGGCTCTGATGCGCATCGGCGACTGCCTCTTCGAGACAAGTTTTGCCGACGCCCTGAAAGTCTATCAGATGGTCAACTCCGACGCCCTTCTCGCCGCCGAGGCCGACGAACTCGCTTACCGCGAAGGCTACTGCCGTCTTCAGCTCGCTGATTTCGATGCCGCCGCCTCGCGTTTCAACTCGCTGCTGTCGAGCCGTCGCTACGCCAACGCCGCCCGCTTCTATCTCGGCTATATCGCTTATGTCAAAGGTGATTACAACGAGGCCAAGCGTCTGTTCAAGGATGTCGACACTTCGGCCGAGCCGGGCAATATGGCCGACTACTACCTGTCGCAGATTTATTTTGTCGACGGCGATTATAACCGCGCGCTGAGCACGGCCAAATCGCTCCTGCGCCGCAATGACAGCCGTGCCGATTTCGTTGCCGAGGCCAACCGCATCGCCGGCGAGTCGCTCTATCACACCGGCCGCGGCAGCGAGGCCATCGGCTATCTTAAAAAATATCGCGCGGCGGTCGAGAATCCGTCGCTGTCGACGCTCTATATCCTCGGCCTCGCCGAATACGAACAGGGCGATTATGCCCGCGCCATCGAAGCGCTCGAACCGGTCTCGGCCGATGACAGTGCGATGGGACAGAGTGCCTACCTCTATATCGGTCAGGCTCTTGTCAACAGCGGTGACAAATCGGCCGCGCTTCTCGCCTTCGATAAGGCGCTGCGTCTGCCCTACGACACTAAAGTGCAGGAGGCGGCCTTCTACAACTACGCCGTGGCGAAGTTTGACGGCGCCACGATACCCTTCGGCAGCACAGTCTCGACATTCGAGGAATTTCTGCGCCGCTACCCCGACAGCGATCATGCCGCCGAGGTTCAGGAATATATCGTCACCGGCTATATGACCGACAACAATTATGAGTCGGCTCTCGAGAGCATCGAGCGCATGAAGAATCCCGGCGACAAAATCCTTGCCGCCAAGCAGCAGATACTCTATACGCTCGGCGCCCGCGCTCTGTCGACAGGCAATCCCAAGCGCGCCATATCATATCTCACGGCAGTCGAGCCGCTTGCGCGCTATAACCGCGAGGGCGCTCTCGAAGCCAAACTCCTTCTCGGCGAGGCGCAGTATCGCGACGGCGACTACGAGTCGGCAGTGAAGAATCTGAAGGCTTATCTCGCCAAGGCGCCCGCCCGTTCAAACAATGCCGCCATTGCCAGCTATGACCTTGGCTACGCTCAGTTCGCTCTCAAGGATTATGACGAGGCGCGCCGCTCGTTCGAGAAGTTCGCGGCCGCACCGTCGCAGCGCCCCGACGCCCTTGCCGACGCATACAACCGTCTGGGCGACATCAGCTATTATGCCTCCGACTTCACCGAGGCCGGCCGTCTCTATGACAAATCCTATCAGCTCAATCCCGCGGCGGGTGACTATTCGCTCTTCCAGAAGGCGCTGATGCGCGGCTATGAGCGCGACCACCGCGCCAAGATTGCCGGTCTCGAGACGCTTCTCGCCGACTTCCCGTCGTCGACCCTTGCCGCCGACGCCATGCTTGAGATGACTTCGAGCTACATCCAGCTCGGCGACAACGCCTCGGCTATCAAGGTCTACCGCCGTCTGGTAGCCGAATATCCCAACACGGCACAGGGCCGACAGGGCTATCTCCAGCTGGCTCTGACGCTGCTCAACGACAACAAGAAGCCGCAGGCTGTCGACGCATACAAAGGCGTCATCCGTCTTTATCCCACCAGCGAGGAGGCCCGTGAGGCTGTCGACGCCCTCAAACTCATCTGCGCCGAAGACGGCACCCTCGCCGAGTATATGGAGTTTATCAATTCGGTGCCCGACGCTCCGAAAATCGACATCTCAGAGGTCGACCGTCTCACCTTCGAGACCGCCGAGCGCGACTATATAACCGAGGGCCGCACCGCCCGTCTCGAGGCTTATACCAAGAAATATCCCGACGGCGCATATTTCGCCAAGGCGACCTCATATCTGCTCGAGGCAGCCGTCGAGGACGGTGACGACGACAAGGCCTACGGCTATGCTACGGCGCTCGTCGAGCGTTTCCCCGACAACAGCCTGAGCGAAAACGCCTATGCTGTTGTGGCAACCCGTCAGTATAAGCTCGGCCAGACCGAACCGGCGCTCGCCACATGGCGCGCCCTCGAACAGCGCGCCTCGTCGTCGAAGAATCTCAACGCCGCCCGCACCGGCATCATGCGCGCCGCCCGCGACCTCTCTGACTACGAGGCTGTCATCGCTGCCGCCGACGCCCTGCTGGCGTCATCGACTCTCGGCTCCGAGGACAAGACCGAGGCGATATTCTCGCGAGGCATCGCCCTTGAGATGCGCGGCGACCGCGAGGCTGCCCGCGACGAATGGCGCAAGATTGCCACCGTCACCGACGACCTTTACGGCGCCAAGAGTGCCTACTATCTGGCTCAGAGCCTCTTCGACGACAAGAAAGTCGACGAGGCCCGCAAGACCGTCGAGGCTCTCAACGCTTCGGGTACGCCTCACTCATACTGGCTCGCCCGCGGATTCATACTCCTGAGCGATATCTTCGAGGCCCAGGGCAAGAGTTTCGAGGCCAAGGAATATCTCAAGGCGCTCAAAGAGAATTATCCCGGTGACGAAACCGATATTTTCATGATGATTGACAACCGACTAAATAAATGATAGATCAAGATGGTTAATATCAGATATATACTCGCCGGCGCCGTTCTCGCCGGCACTGTGGCGGCCCAGGCCAAAGACCTCAAGACCGAAATCACCGTCGACCGCACGGTCGTCCCCGTCGAACGTCAGGCAACACGTCTCGGTTCGGTTGTGCCCGAACTCTATTCGCCCGCAATACGTCACAAGGCCCTCGGCCTCTATGAATATGGCGAGGCTTCGGAGATAGTGCCTTCGATTTCGCGTCTCGAGCCGATGAACTACGGCGACACTCTCTCGCTGACGCCTTACCGCGGCTATGCGTCGGTAGGCTATTTCCCCGCCTTCAACCTCGGCGCCTCGGCCGGCTACCGCTTCATCAACAAGGCTTCGACGCGCTTAGGAGCCTGGCTGCAGTATGACGGATATTCCTACAAGGATTTCGAAGGCCACCGCCGCAATTATGACAAAGTCGACGGCAGCTACAAGAACAACACTGTCGCCGTCGGCCTGCACCTCGACCAGCGCGTCGGCTCGAAGAGCCGTGTCTCGGCCGGCGTGACATATTCGTTTGCAGCGCTGACAAATCCTTTCTACAACAAGAATTTCACACAGAACCGCAACGACTTTGCCGTCAACGCTTCCTGGTGGTCGCGTGCAGGCAGATTCAACTATCATGTCAACGTCGACTTCGACCGCTTTGCATTCTCAAAAGATTTGACAGACAGATATGTTCCCACAAGGGTGGTATACAAGGCCGCTGCCGAGACTCTTCTGGGCTTCAAGGCCGGTTTGGCTTATGCCGCCGACGGCGTCACCCCGGCCTGGGGACTCGAAGTTGCCGGCGACTTCCTGAATCAGTCGGCTTTCGGTCTCAATCACGATGCCAAGCCCGGCACTCATGGTATAATCTCGCTCTCGCCTTACTATGCCTTTAACGCCGGCAAATTCCACGGCCGCGTCGGCCTCAAGGTCGACTTTATGACAGGCGACAAGGATACCGCCCCCACAGGCGATGACGCTTCGGTGCGTGTCGCCCCCGACGTCCTGTTTGACTATAATGCCACATCGCAGTTTGCAGTCTTCGCCCGCATCAGCGGCGGCGAGAACTTCAACAGCCTGCGCACGATGTCGCAGATTACGCCCTTCATTCCCTCGTGGCAGCAATACGGACGTTCGAACGTCCCCGTCACTGTCGACGCCGGCTTCAATATCGGTCCGTTCAAAGGCTTTGCCGTCAGTTTCTTCGGCGGCTATGCCGTGGCCAACGACTGGATGATGCCTGTGGTTGGCACATTTAACAATTTTATTGTTGAAGATGTCAAAGGCTGGCATGTCGGCCTCAAGTTCGACTACAGCTACGGCAGCCTCGTCGAGGCCTCGGCATCGGTCGAGACAGCCGCATCGGGAGATCAGGACAAAGCCTATTATCTCTGGCGCGACCGTGCCAAATGGGTTGCCGACGCATCGGTGACAGTGCGCCCGATTGACAAGCTGTCGATCGACCTCGGCTATAAACTCCGCGCGCAGCGCAGCTGCTACAGCATGTCGTCGAAGTTTGAAGGCGACCGGATATATGAAATTTCGCTCGGCAACGTCAGCGACCTCTCTTTGGGCGCACGCTACGCCATCACCGACGCTTTCAGCGTCTTCGCCCGCGGCGAGAATCTTCTCAACCACCGCTACGACATCATCTACGGCGTCGCCGCCCAAGGTCTCAAAGGCCTCCTCGGCGTCTCGCTGAAGTTCTGAGTCAATTAGCCGGCTGCGAGGGTTGAAGCCTTGGTTTCATACGGCGGCAAGCCGCCGACCCGAGGACAAATTTGATATTACGGCGACGAGCTCGTCGCCTTGTGGAACTACGGCTTCAGCCGTAGTAGCTAATTGCGTTGGCTCCAAGGGCTGAAGCCCTTGGTCCATAGCGTCTGACGCAGCTGCGTGATCGCGCAACCTTACTAACCGTTGATGCAACAACCTATTTGACAAATTAGCCTAATTTGACCAACTTCCTTCTCGAAGCCTCGCAGAGGCGAGATTGTGGCATAACCCCAGTGCGCGGGAGGCTCACAGAGCCGACCAAGCCTGGGGAAAAGAGAGACATTAAGATGGCAAAGCCTCGGTGAGGCGCTGTCGTAGTAGCAAATCTGCGTTTTTCAAACGCAATCAATCAACAATCGCCTTCCCGCGCAGGCCGGAGCTTGCAGCTCCTCGGCCTACGCGGCTATCAGTAAAATCATCGCCCTGCAGGCGATTTTTGCTTTTATGTCTTTCTGTCTCAAAAATCTTCTGATCTTTTGCCCTTATGTTCTTTTGTTCTGTCGAGAATTAACCATTCTAAAATTGCATCCAACTACGCTTTTAGCCACAAAACCCGCCAAAACGCGTCTTATCTTTGCAGCGACGATGAAAAGCGCAATCTACACATATCACTTCCGCCGCT
>CABUPJ010000046.1 GCA_902493335.1 uncultured Porphyromonadaceae bacterium | reverse complement strand
TTACCGCGCAGGCCGGCGCCTAAGCGCCTCGGCCTACGCGGCTATCAGTAAAATCATCGCTTTGCAAGCGATATGAGTCAAGGGCTTCAACCCTGGAACCAATATGTTGGCTGCGAGGGCTTCAGCCCTCGCTCCATACGGCGGCAAGCCGCCGACACAAAAACAAATTTAGCATAACCAAGACCTCGATGAAGCTCGGAGCGGGGACTAAAATTTTAGTGTTTGAGGGAGGATAAGGTCGTTAAATTCATTAAGGTCGATAAGGTCAGGCTTGCGTTGGCGGGGAAGTTCAACTCAGCCGGAGTTGATAGTTTTTTTCTTTGATGAATTATTGCTAAATTTGGCGATTGAGTTTAATGTTATGGAGAGACATGTTTGTGACGGGCTGAGGTTGCGTCGGGATATTATGAGTTCTGACGAGGATCAGCCTGTGGTGATGGATCTGACGGTTGGTTTTAATTCGCGCGGACTGCTTGTTGTCGCTGCGGATCTGTATGATTATGAGAATCCGGCGCGCGACTGTTCGACGGCGGCTGTGGTTGACCGTGAGGATGCCGAGGGGCTGGCACGGCGCTATGGCGTGGCATACGAGAGCCTGCCGGATTTCATCGCCGAAAATATGGATGAATGGCGCGGGGCGGTCAATCCGGGTGTCGGGGATGTCAGAGACTGTTTCAAGGAAATCACTGACCGTCTGCTTGACGAGGGCTGCCGTTTTCGTATGATTGACGGCTTACGACCGGTTTAAAATTTGTCGCGTCGAGAATTCAAATTCTCTTTTTTGATTCAAATGACTTGTAAGTGAGCAAAATTTGTTATTTTTGCGTTATTGAATCAAAGTGAATAACCTATAAAGCATATTATTATGAAAATATCAAGCTTCTTTGCTTCGGCTTCGGCCGCTGTCGCCATGACGGTGGCTTTGGTTTCGTGTGGCCCGGATAAAAATGTGCAAACGCTTACGGCTCAGGCTGAACGCCTCTCCGGTGTGCTCTCTGAGGCAGTTGCCGCCAATCCCGGTTTTCTCAAATCGGCGACGGCGTCTTATGACGAGACGGCTTTTACGGTCGATGTGTCTCTTGCCGACACACTGATCGATATCAAACAGGTTACACCGGCGCTGTTCCAGTATTTCACGGCCATAGAGGTCAAGGCCAATGCCGACAAGAATCTTGAGGAGACTGTCAACGCTCTCAGCGCAAAGGATCAGCTTATGATTGTCAAGGTGACCGACTACAGCGGTGCCACTGCCGATTACGAGCTGTCGGCTTCGACGCTCAGACGTCTCTATAAGACTCCGCTGACTCAGCTCGATTTCACGAATGTCAAGAATAATGTGCTCGAAATCATGAAGTCAGAGGCCGATGAGTTTATGATTGCCGGCTCGACAGGTGTCACTTTCAGTTTCGCCGGCGGCTATGGCGACTATACGGTCAGCTTCCCGACAAAGAAGGATTTTATCACCAAAGACAACGCCAAGGCGTTGACGCTGGCCAATCTCAAAGCCCGCGGCATCAAGGTGTTGGCTGCCCGCTACGACAGCCTGGGTGACTACCGCGACGCCTTTATGGAGATGTATAAATCGCTCGGCATCGATGGTTTCCATCTGATTTATGTGACCGAGAAGGGCAATGACACGATGAAGATTACGATTCTCTGGCGTGATATAATCTAAGAAAGAAACTCTAATATCCAGAAGAAATAGTTATGAACGTAGTAGACAGATTTTTACAATACGTCAAATTCGATACACAGAGTGACGAGCTGACCAACATGACGCCGTCGACTCCCGGTCAGATGATTTTTGCGCAGTATCTCGAGAAAGAGCTGCGTTCGATGGGCCTCGAGGATATCTCGCTCGATGAGAACGGCTATCTGATGGCGACACTGCCGTCGAACATCACAGACCGCCAAGTGCCGACAGTCGGCTTCATCGCTCACCTCGACACGTCGCCCGATATGTCGGGACGCCATGTGTCGCCGCGAATCGTCGAGAATTACGACGGCATGGATATCATACTCAACGACACACTCAATATCGTGCTGTCGCCCGTTGAGTTTCCCGAATTGCTGCACTACCGCGGCCAGTCGCTCATCGTCACCGACGGCACAACGCTGCTCGGCGCCGACGACAAGGCCGGCATCGCCGAAATCATCTCGGCCGTAGATTATCTGCAGCATCATCCCGAAATCAAGCACGGCAAGATACGCATCGCCTTCAATCCAGACGAGGAGATAGGCCAGGGCGCACACAAGTTTGACGTCGAGCGCTTCGGCGCCGACTGGGCCTACACGATGGACGGGGGCGAAATCGGCGAGCTCGAGTATGAAAACTTCAACGCCGCCGTGGCCAAGGTCACATTCAAGGGCCGCAACGTCCACCCCGGCTATGCCAAGCACAAGATGATCAACTCGATGCGCATCGCCAATCAGTTTGTCATCATGCTGCCGCGCTGGGAGACTCCCGAGCACACCGAGGACTACGAGGGATTCTATCACCTCGTCGGCATGGACGGCTCGGTCGAGCAGACGACGCTGACCTATATCATCCGCGACCACGACCGCGACCGCTTCGAGCGCCGCAAGAAAGAGCTCGAACACCTCGCCCGCAAGATAAACCACGAATATCCCGGCTGTTGCACTATCGACATCAAGGACCAGTATTACAACATGCGCGAGAAGATCGAGCCGCTGATGTATATCATCGACATCGCCGAGGACGCCATGCGCCGGGCCGATGTCACGCCCAAGGTCGTGCCTATCCGCGGCGGCACAGACGGCGCGCAGCTCTCGTTCAAGGGACTGCCGTGTCCCAATATCTTTGCCGGCGGTCTTAATTTCCACGGTCGATATGAGTTCGTGCCCATCCGTTCGATGGAGAAGGCCACCGAAGTCATTGTCGAGATAGCCCGCATCGTCGGCGAACGCGACAAGGCGTGAGCCGTGACAGACTTATCGTCGTCACCGGGCCTACGGCCTCAGGCAAGACCCGGCTGGCGATAGACATCGCCTGTCGGCTGGGGTGTGAGATCATCTCGGCTGACTCGCGCCAGATGTACCGCGACATCTCGATCGGCACGGCCAAGCCGACGGCCGACGAGCTGGCGCAGGTGCGTCATCATTTCATCGACATACTGCCTCTTGACGGTTACTACAGCGCGGCCTGTTTCGAGGCCGACGCAGGAGCCATGTTGCCCGGACTGTTCGCGAAGTCGGGCGCTGCGGTTGTCTGCGGCGGCTCGATGATGTATGTCGACGCCCTCGTGCGCGGCATCGACGACATGCCTACGGTCAGCGACATCACGCGCCGCCGAATAGACGAGATGGAAGCGCAGCAGGGCGCCGACGGGCTGCTGGCCTACCTCGAGATTGTCGACCCCGATTATTATGCCGTCGTCGACCGAAGCAATATCAAGCGCGTCAAACACGCCATCGAGATTTCGGCCGAGGCCGGCGTGCCATATTCGACGCTGCGCACCGGACGCGCCAAAGAGCGCCCCTACGATGTGATAAAATTCATGATTGACCATCCGCGCGAAGAACTCTTCGACCGTATCAACCGCCGCGTCGACGCCATGATGGCCGCCGGCCTTGAAGAAGAGGCGCGCCGGGTCGAGCCGCTGCGTCATCTCAATTCGCTCAACACCGTGGGCTACAAGGAGATGTTTGCCTGGTTTGACGGCGCGATGGATTATCACACGGCTGTCGAACGCATTAAGAAAAACACGCGCGTTTACGCCAAAAAACAGCTTACCTGGCTCAAACGCGACCCGGAGGTGATACGCCTCAATCCCGCCACAGCCCTCGAAGAGGCTATGGCTGTATTGCAGAAAGCAGAATAGGCGGAAATATCAGAGTTTGCGTATGATCGTCATGCCGTCGCGTAACGGCAGGATGACTTTCTCGACGCGAGTGTCGGCGGCGACGAGGTCGTTGAAGTCGCACACACCGGCGCTCTGGGCGTCGTGGTTGGTCGTGCGGTCGACGACTTTGCCAGACCATAAGGTGTTGTCGGCGAAGATATAACCGCCTTTGTTGACGCGCGGAAGCAGCATTTCGTAGTAGTCGGTATAGTGGCGCTTGTTTGCGTCGATGAAGACGAGGTCCCAGCCGTCGGCGAGGGTGGGGATGACGTCGAGAGCGTCGCCGACGTGTATGTGCATGCGGTCGCCCCACGGCGTCGAGTCGAAGAGTTCGCGGATGTCGTCGATGAGCTCGTCGTCAATCTCGATTGTGTGAAATTCGGCGTCGCCGGGCATGCCTTCGGCGAAACAGAGGGCTGAGTAGCCCGTGAAAGTGCCTAATTCGAGGATGCGTCGCGGCTTTATCATCTCGGTGAGCATCTTGAGGATGCGCCCCTGGAGATGGCCCGAGCACATGCGCGGGTAGAGGCGCGTCAGATTTGTCTCGCGATAGAGACGGTAGAGCCTGTCGGGCTCGGGTGATATGTGGGCTTCGATGTAATCTTCAATATCCATAGTATAATATCCACATGGCCGCGTGGCTCAGAATCATGAGTATAAGCAGAATCCATGTCACTTCAGGGCGCTGGCGATAGCAGATTACGGCGCAGACGCCCGAGACAAGGACGTAGAGGGGGTAGAGCCACAGCAGGGCTTTCGTCTCTTCGTTTCCTGCGGGGCTGTCGAGCAGCATCGGGAAGGCGAGCACTGGCAGCATCGCGATGACCGTGACGATGACAAGCCATAGCGGCGCCTTGGTATAGTTATTGTTGTTGTCGCTCATTTTGCTTTCTTTTCAGCTTTCTTTTTAGCTTTCAGCTCCTCTTTTTCAGCGAGGTAGGCTTTGACGGTCTCTCCGACGCCGCGTTCGAGGGGATAGGCGCACCTGAAACCGAAATCACGAACGGCGTCAGAGACGTCGCAGTTCCAGTTGCGCTGCTTCATTATCTTGAATTTGTCGCGGTTGAGAGTCGACGGTTTCATTTTTAGCACGCCCCATTTTTCGGCGACGACAGATGCGGCGTAGACTGCCCACATCGGCAGTTTGACAGGCACGACGAACTTGCCGCCGAGGGCTTTGGCTACAATCTTGCGGAACTCGCCCTGGGTGTAGGCACGTGGCTCGCTGATGATATATTTTTTGTTGACGACGTCGGCGTCAAAGGCGTCGAACATGGCGTTGACGAGGTCTTCGACATATATGAATGTAAGTAGCTGGCGACGGTAGCCGACGCCGAAATCCCAGTGTGAGTCAATCGACTTTATCATCATCAGATAGTCCTGCTCATGTGGGCCGTAGACGCCTGTGGGACGGAAGATAATCCACGGAAAACCGGTCTTGGTCTCGAGATAGGTCTCGGTCTTGATCTTCGACAGGCCGTAGCGTGTATTGGGGTTGGGTATCGTGCGGGATGTTATGGGTTCGTATGTCTTTTCGTCGGCCGGACCGAGCGCGCTGAGCGAACTCATGTAGAGGAATCTGTGGGGCACCATGTCGTTGGCTGTCAGCATGTCGACAAAGGTGCGCGGATACATGAAGTTGATGCGGTTGAAGTCGGCGAAGTTGGCACATTTCGTCGCGCCGAGATTCCATATTATATAATCCCAGCGGGCGCCGTCGGGCGCGGCTTCTCTGAGCGCTCCGAGCATCTGCGACGGGTTGTCGTAGTCGAGTACGACGAAATTGAGGCGCGGGTCATCAAGCCAGCGGCGCGACGTCGACTGACGTACGCCGACCCATGTGCTGTAGCCGCGGTCGAGAGCGGCCCGGGCAATGAACCCGCCGATAAATCCCCCGGCGCCGATTATTAGTAGAGTTTTTTTCATGTGAGTTCACATAATGTTTCGGTTTTGCGAAGATAACTATTTTTGCTGATTCTGACAATATTGAATTGAAGAGGCTAAGGAGAAGGCATATTTATTCAATTTCTTATCAATATAATATGCATAATTCTTTGTTTCGTCGTAAAAATATAATATATTTGCGACAAAAATAACTTTAAAATAACATGCAATCTATTGAAGACAGGATATATATAAGCGTTTCAAAGCGCGGACGCGGTGCGATAGTCACACCCCTGGAATTTGCCGGCTACGGAGAGTCGAAGGCTGTTCAGAAGGCCTTCGAACGACTGGCTGCAGATGAAAAGTTGATAAGAATTGCGCGTGGAATCTACTATTATCCTAAGTTTGACAGGGCTTTGGGAATGGGCGTGCTTTATCCTACGTTTGAAGATATAGCAGTGGCGATTGCCCGGCGGGATAAAGCAAAAATAGTTCCGACCGGAGTTTATGCCCTCAATAAGCTCGGACTGTCAACCCAGTTGCCAATGAATGTGGTTTATCTTACCGATGGCTCTCCGAGAAAAGTAAGACTGCAAGGAGAAAAAGGCATACAATTCAAGCATACGGCAAAAAAGAATCTGGCGTTTCAAAACGATTTTGTCATGCTTCTTACGTTTGCGCTCCGGGAAATCGGAGAGGATAAACTTACAGAAGAACAGTTGGCTCATGTGAGTCAACTGATTAAGGCGGTGCCGTTTGAAGCGATAAAAAAGGACTTTCCCCTTATTCCGGCATGGATACGTAAAATAATACTTGAATCGTATGAATAAGTTTCTAAAACTTACAGAGACCCAGCGCCGCACCGTATTTGAGCAGACGGCTGCAAGAATAAATCTCCCCGTAGCGGCTATAGAAAAAGATTTTTGGGTAACAGAAATACTTGATATTCTGTTCTCGTTGCCCTATGCAGATAAAATGGTGTTCAAAGGAGGTACGTCGCTTAGCAAAATATGGGGAGTCATTCGACGTTTTTCTGAAGACATAGACATCGCCATTGACCGTAGCTTGTTTGGCATTGCGGGCGATATCACCAAAAAACAGTTGAAGAAGCTACGTAAAGAGTCATCGGTGTTTGTTCGGGACACACTCGCAGGAGACCTCATAAAGGCAGCGGAAAAAACGGGGTTAAACGAGTTTATTACGATAAAAGCTGATCCTGACGGTGAAGGAGATGCCACTTATCCCGAACCCCGGCAGATTCATATAATCTATAAATCGGTATTGTCAGAGACGACGAATCCTTATCTTCGTGATGAGGTGTTGCTGGAGGTGGGAGCGCGCTCGCTGTTTGAGCCGACTGCGGAGGCCGGTGTGGATTCGTTTGTGGCAACAGTATTCCCGCATCTGACATCAAAAGATAATGGAGGTCGTATAGTTGCCGCCGTCGCGGAGAAGACGTTTCTTGAAAAGGTCTTCCTTTTGCATGAGCTGTTCACGACCGCGGGCTGTCGTAATGCCAACCGCAAATCAAGACATCTTTACGATCTTTGTAAAATGTTTGATGCCGGGATTGCCGAAAAAGCAATCTCAAATTATGAATTGTGGGAGTCAATCCGTCATCACCGTGAAGTCTTTACATCAGTTCGCGACGTTGACTATTCATCCGGTCTACGCGAACGAATTACTCTCTTACCGCCGGAAAACGTCATAAAAGAGTGGAAAAACGACTATGACTCCATGGCCGTGAATATGATATATGACGATAACGTTCCGGCATTTACAGATATTCTTGCCCGGGTGGCAAAAATAGAGAGTATGTTCAAATAGCATAAAGCAATATATTTTTCACTTTTTATGGCTTCTTATTTCCAATAGTTTCTTATATTTGTGAAATTGAAATAAATGTAAAAACCTCAAAATACCTAAGAAACAACTCATGTTACGACGTCTGACTTTTTCTGCTATTATGATGGCGAGTGCCGTCATGATCGGCTTTGCGCAGGAATCAACTCTTCCCGAACTCAAATACGATTGGGGTAAACCCGATGTCATCGCTGACCATATGGTCGGTCCGGGCATCAGATATGCCAAGTATATCTATCGTTCGAAACCTGTCATTGTTTGGTTTTCCGAGATAGACCTGTCAAACAAATATACCAAGGTCGAGCAGGTGCAGAGCCGTCACTCTGTTCCCGATCCGGTGCGCTGGGATGTCATGACCCACTACCGTGAGAACGACCGCGAGAACCATCGCGTCAAGGTGGCCTGGAACCACGACTTCTTCTCATATGACGGAGGCGTGTGCATCGGCCTGAATATCAGCGAGGGCGAGGTGACCTGGAACAAATGGGGGCGTTCGCTGCTGGCTATCAGCGAGGACGGTAAAGCCGAAGTATTCTATCCCGCACTTGACGCCCATGTCACCGCTCCCGACGGCACGACCGTCGTCATCGACTATTATAACGCTCAGGCTGAAGGCGTCGCCGGCGACTGCGTGTTCTATAATCGCATGAACGCCAAGACGCTTGTCGAAGACGGCGTCTATGTGGCCCTCGAACCTCTCGACAAATGGACCGTCAACGGCGACGACATACGCTGCCGTGTGCTTTCGATCGGCACCGATCCCGTGCAGACTTCAAAAGAAGTCAATGTGCTGTATCTGCGTTCGTCGAAACGCAATGCTCTCGACGGCCACCTTGCCGTCGGCGATATACTCACAGTCACCCAGCGCTTCAATCAGGCCGGTTTCGGCGTTGCACCCGAACGCATCCTCAACGCCTTCCACGGCTATCCGAGCATCGTGCGCGACGGCAAGCTCCACGACGGTGAGTTCAACAACTTCGAGAACGGCCGCGAGTATGAGAAGTCATCGCGCGTCATGGCCGGTATCTCTAAAGACAAGACCAAGGTATATATGGTGACGACCGAGCTGTCGGCCGCCAGCACCGGTGTCGACTGTATCGAGCTGTCGGCATGGCTTGTGGAGCAGGGTGCCTGGGATGTGGTCAACTTCGACAGCGGCGGTTCGGCCGCCATCGTCATCGGCGGCGAGATGCTCAATCTCCCGGGCCGCGGTTCGGTGCGACCCGTTGTCGACGCCATGCTCGCCGTGTCGCTCGCACCCGACGACGACCGTCTCGACCACATGACGTTCAGCCTCCGTTCGATCAGGCCGTCTGTCATCTCGCGTACTCCGCTCAAGGTGATGGGCTTCAGCCAGTATGACGACGTTTTGGCCGACGACATCAAGGGCTGTGAGTTTGTCTGTGAGCCCGCAGAACTCGGTTATGTCGACGAGGACGCAATCTTCCATGCGTCATCGACTCCGCTAAAAGGTGTCATCAAAGCCATCAAAGACGGCATGACGGCCACGATAGAAGTCGAGACCCTTGCGGCCGAAGATATCCGGCCGACGTATACCTCGATGCTGATTGACGGCAACCGCGATTTCATTATCGACATCACCGGCATCTGTGACGGTGTCAAATCGGCCATCGACCCCGGTGCTTTCACCTGGAAGGTCGAACCCGAAGGCCTGATTTCAATCGATGACCTCGGCATCGTCAGAGGTCTCGCCGAAGGCACGGGACGCATGACCGCGACATTCGAAAATATCACATTCGACATAGATTTCACAGTGGAGATGGCCGGTCAGACCAGGTTGATCTCTGATTTCAGCGACATGGGCAGTCTCAATTACACCAAGTCGTCGACACTCAAAAATTTTGCGCTTGACTATCAGAATCTTCCCGAAGGATGGCAGGACGGCGTCAACATGCGCTTCGATCTCAGCGCCGGACGTGGCAACAAGATTACCCTCAAACCGGCCACACGCCTTTACAGCCTCCCCGACGCCGTTGGCTTCGGGATTGATAATCCCGACGGTGTCGTGACGCAGGCTGATTTTGCTTTTGTCGACGGGAAAGGCACGCGCTTTAACATCTCGTCTCCTGTCGCCGAGGGTCGTTCGGTTGTTACCGCTCAGTTTACCGAAAACGGTGAAGTTTTCGAGGCGGCGCGCTATCCGCTGACGCTCAATCAGATCACGCTGACCGTTGTCAATAAGGCTGTCCCGGGAACTTCTGTCGGCCTGCGGGCTCTCGAATGTTATTATCCCGGCTATGACCCCGCGTCGGTCAGCGATATCGCTGTCGGTGAAACAGACAAGGCCATCAGCGACGTCATCGTCGGTGCTTCAGAGCTCGAGATGACCGTCGCCTCTGACGACAGCCGTACGGCTACTTTCGACATAACGGCAGCCAACGGTGTCAGGGCTTTGAGTTTCAGCGCACCGCTCAACGCCGGTCTTAACAAAGTCAGAACCAATATCGATCTGCTCGCACCGGGCATCTACGTCATCGCGATGCGCGGAGCCAAAGCATCGGCCAAATTTATTGTCAGATAATGAAACAGCAGCCATACCGTCCGGCACCTGTCGACGTCAGTGACGTCGTTCTGCCGCCCGAACTGTCGCCTCTCGTCGAGCGGATTGCCCGTAATGTCCATGATGTATGGGCGCAGGGACGCCTCGACGAGGGATGGACCTACGGCCCTGTGCGCGATGACGCGCTCAAACAGCATCCATGCCTCGTCGACTATGACGATTTGCCTGACTCAGAGCGTGAATATGACCGCGCCACGGCTCTCGGCACCCTCAAACTAATCACCAAATTCGGCTTCAGAATCGTCAAAGACTGAGCCGCAGACCGCAAACGACTATGGCAGAGAAATCAGTGACCCAGCCCGGCAGCGTCTTCGACCCGTCGCTGTTTATAGACACATACGACGACACCGAACTCGACGAGGCTCGGCTCGAGGCCGACATCGCTCGCACGGCCGATAGCGCCGTCAACGGCGACTATGTGCTTGTCATCGGCAGCCGCGGGCTGATGGATGTCGGCCGCTGCGGCACCGACGATGCCGACACGGTGATGCTCGAGCTCGCCCGCGCTGCAGCAGGCAAAGGCCGCTACAAGGCCGACTCGTTCAACGATTTCAACAGCCTGTGCTCCGGTCTGGAAGGCAGAGCCAAATCGCTGTTCGGCACAGCTTTTGCCAATAACCGACTGACAAAGGAGGTGATTAATCCGGCCGTAGTCAGCCTGATAGAATCGAAAGCGTTCAGAGTCGTGCTGACGACCTCGCCTTCGCCTGTCGTCGAGAAGATTATGCGCGACACCTGGGGCGACACGCTCAATGTGCTCGGCATCTCCGACAAAGAGCATTGCGACATCAGCGAGAACGACAAAATCGACGGCGACCGCTCGCTGATGCCGCCGACACTCTACTATATATTCGGGCGCCCAGAGCCGACGAATAACGATTACGCCCTCAACGACAACGAGAAAATCGAGAAGATGAAGGTATGGCTCAGCGGCGAAAGTGCTCCGAAGCGAATCCTTTCGTATGTGCGCAGCAAGAAGCTGTTTGCCTACGGCTGCAAGTTCGACGATTGGTTTTTCCGCTTCCTGTGGCACACTTTCCGCCCCAACGGCGATATAAGCAAGGGCGACGTGGCGCTGCCATTCGACATCGAGAACTCGGTCGAAGATATGCGCTTACGCGAATATCTCAGCCGCTACAACGTCCATATCGTCGACAACCCCGAGGGATATATCTCGCGCCTGGCCGAAAAAATCACGGCCAATATGACTAAATTTACAGGCCGTTTCGACATCAACCCCGACGCACTCCACCGCCATGTCTTCATCAGCTATACGCACCGCGACTATGTCAACGCCATGCGCATCTACAACCACCTTGTCGACAAGAAGATACCCGTCTGGCTCGACCACTATAAGCTCCGCGGCGGCGATGAGTTCGACAAGGAAATCAACAAGGGTATAGAGAGTTGCGGCGTGTTCCTGCCGCTATTGACGGCAAACGTCCGCAGTGACAGCGAGAAGATTCTCGCCTGGAAAAACGATTCGTCGCTCCCCGAACCCAAAGAAAATCAGTCGTATTACAGAGTCAATGAGTGGGCGCGCGGCTGTGACGCTAATGCCGAATGGAAAGTCATACCGGTCGCGACTTTCGGTTATGACTATACCAAAGATTATCACTATCGCGTCGTTCCTGAGAAGATGTGCAAAGTCACGGTCTTCGACTGGACGAAACGGCCCGTCAGCGAACTCGTCGAACGCATCAGAATAGCACTTAAAAGCTGTCAGTCATGATTCAGGATGGTAATCTTTGGAAAGGCCTCGTCTCGTACACAGAAGAAGACGTTATCGAAGACCGCTATATATTCAGCGGACGCCGCGACATCACGCTCGCGCTGCTGTCGATGGTCAAGAACAATCTGCTTGTCACGCTCTACGGCAAATCGGGCATAGGCAAGACCTCGATGCTGCAGGCCGGACTCTTCCCACTGCTGCGCCGCGACAACTACCTGCCTGTGCTGCTGCGCCCGGCCGAGATTGACTACGACAATTTCGACGCCTACGTCATCGAAACGGTCAAAGACCAGCTCAAGAAGCATAATGTCACCCGCTATATCGCCGGCAAAGACGGTTGTTTCAATCAAAAAACGGATAATGACACCGATGATTCGGTCGGTAACATCGCCTTGTGGTTTGCCTCGTCGAAATTCTATGACAGTGATAACCGCGAAGTGTTCCCCGTGCTTGTTTTCGACCAGTTTGAGGCGCTGTTTATCGGCAGTCGCGACAAGGGCAGCGAGGTGCTTCGCGGCCTCCACACGATGATTGACGACAGCGAGCTGCAGTGCCCCGAAAGTGTTGTCTGCCATAACGAGGCCAATTTCAGAATCATGCTCGTCGTGCGCGAAGACGACCTCTTCCGCCTCGAAGACGCTATAGACGAACTCGGCTACCGCTCTATGAAAGACAATCGTCTCCGACTGCGAGCGCTCACCGACGCACAGGCTCGCGAGGTCATCGAGAAGCCTGTTGACGAACTTAAAAGTAAAACCGGCTTCTCGCTCATTCCCGACGACGAACGCGAAGAAGTCATCAAACGCATCATCGACATCTCGCGCAACCGCTCGGGTAAAGTCGACTCCGCAATACTGTCGCTCGTCTGCAGCGAGCTTTATTCACTCGCCAATGGCGGCACTATTAATCTCAATACCGTTAGCCGTATTGCTAAAAATCCATTGGGCGATTTCTATAATAAAGCTGTTGCAAATCTTAAAGACAAGGAGCTCGGTTTTATCGAGTCACTCGTTGATGAGCAAGGCCGCAGACGTACCGTCTTTCGCAGCAATGTCAACAAGTATATCAAGAAGCCCTCCGTTCTCTTCACGGGCCAGTACAAACTGCTGCAGAACGTTCCCGGCACCAAGCCCTCTGACGGCAATTCCGATAACCAGCCGGTCGAACTTGTTCACGATCTGATAGCAAAAGCTGTATTTGACAGTCGAAACCATCGTAAACGCAGTAGACTAAAAGATTTGATGTCCTTTTTTTGTATCTTGTTGTTTGGGCTTGTCTTTACTGCAATATGTTTTCATCGTGATACTAACATACCTGAAAACAAAGGCGGATATGTTGTAGCTGATAAGTCAAGAGCATTTAGCTATTATGGAAGACCGGATATCGATTCGATTTATGTAAAAACTGATTCGGTCTTTGATCAGGTTGGCTACTTTTCAATTTCTCAGTGTAGTCGTTTGAAAAAAATTGTATTTGAGAATACTTCAAAAGGTGTAAATAAGCTGAGAATATATATTGGTGATTGCCCGTCGCTGACAGAATTAGTTCTTCCTGATTCTTTGGTGAAAAGTATCAATATCAATGTAGTTAACACACTAAATATCGGGCCGATAATGATCGCCAAAGATGTTGAACGTTTAGAAGCAAAAATAAACATAGATAAAGAAATAGTTAATTGCAAAGCGCTTATCGTTGATAAATGTAATGCTAATTATCGCTATGATCAGGGTGTGCTTTGGGATTTGAAAAACAAAGATGTCTCATTAGTGACACACAAAGTAGAGAAGGCTTGCTTCCCTGTTGAAATGAAAGATGTTATAATTAGTGGCAATGTTAAAAACATAATGCTTTGTTGCGTTAATAAAGCCAGCGGAACGCAATTTCTATTTAATACACCTACATCGACTGTCGGGAAATTTGCGAATCCTGAATATACAGACACAGTAGATCTTTCAGCTACGGGCGCTCAACACATTGATAAGAACTCTTTCGCTGATTGTAGAATAAAAGGTGTTGTTTTTCCTATGTGGTTAGAAGATATAGGAGAATCGGCCTTTATAAATTGTGACAATCTGGAAAGTATATATTTACCCGATCATCTAAAATATATTGGCTCATATGCTTTTGCTGATTGCGATAATCTGACCGAGGTGTCAGTAAATGCCAACACCTATATCAAACGTAACGCTTTTGAAAGTTCTCCAAATGTTATATTGAAAGTGCGTGATGATAATGACGGAGAACGGATTTTCAAACGAGACGAGCCATATTGGCCGTGGAGACCTATTACAGATAATGATTATTTCAGACGAAATGTGGCAACCGAATTCACCGGTTCGAAGGATGCAGGCATATATTTTGGAGAAAAAGATTTATTTGAATATTATAACGGCAGGTCAAACTATTTTAAGTATAAAGATGCCTTTAATTTTAAAGGAACTGATATAATAACTGCATCTGACAATTATACACAATATGCAGTGTACCATAAAGGACAGAACAAGGTATTCTTTTTGCCAAAAGCTAAGGCAAAAGGTTTCTATTCGTTCCTCGGCGAACGTCCTGTAGATCTCCAGGAAATATATTTGCCTATATCGAGCCCTTACAGAACTCTTTCTGATGGTAAAATTGACAGACAATATACTCGTGAGATTGTTTTAGCAGATTCGTTTAAAAGAAACATAACTTTATATGTTCCCGAAGGCTGTTCGAGAAATTTCGTTGATGTGCCTGAATATCAAGGCTTCAAGGCTATCAAGGAAATGAGTGGGAGTGAGATGGCTATGATAAAGATAGGTTATTATCTCAACTTGCCGGCATTGTCTACGGATAGGATTGCATCGAAATTTGCTGCTCTTGGTTATTTTCTTGTCGTGGTATTACTTATCGCTGTAGCAATTTACCCAATCAAGCATGGACTGACCGATGTAGCCATACGACAAAAACGCTTTTATGTGTTACAAGAAGTGTTAAGCGGAGCGGTGGTAGCAGGTTGTGTATTATTCGGTGTATATCTTGCCCTGACGATTTTCTTTTCTATCAAGGTAGTGTTATCAGTATCTATAGCAGTCGTGGCCATGCTTGTGTCTGAAATCTGTTTCTACTACTTGCCTCTTCCCCGCGGGGAGCGGATGCCGCCGTGGCTGAAGAAGCTGCTCCGTCGCAAAGGCCGGAGCGACAACGCAATCATTGACTGATACTGCTCTACCATATGCCGTCATTTGTTAAAAAATACATAAACGGTTTAAATTAAAAGATGTGCTATAGTCTGTTTCAACTCTAATTAGTACTTTTGCTGTCTGTTATGAGGCTAAAACTGACTATTGACCGTGGCAATTCGGCCGTCAAGGCCGCTGTCTGGCACGATGACCGTATCATCGCCACCGACATTTTCCATAGCGACTATGCTGAGGAGATTGCCGCATTTGCCCGTCGTCACGGCGATAAGGGCCGCTTCGCCAGCGCGATATATTCGTCGGTCGGTGACCGCGCCGATGACATTGTCGAGGCTGTAGGCGCCCTGTCTGACAGAGTCATAGAGCTGACTTCGCAGACGCCGATGCCTCTGACGCTCGACTACCGCACCCCGTCGACCCTCGGCTGCGACCGCATCGCCGCCGCTGTCGGCGCACGCGTCGTCGCCCCCGGTCGCTGGCTGCTCGTCGTCGACTGCGGAACGGCGGTAACATACGACCTCGTGTCGCCCGACGGACGTTTTGTCGGCGGCAACATCGCCCCCGGCATATTCATGCGTCTCGAAGCGCTCAACCGCTTCACCGCCCGTCTGCCGCTGGTCGAGACCGACGGCGACACACCGCTGAGGGGCTATGACACCGAGACAGCCCTGCGCTCGGGCGCTGTCATGGGGGTCGTCGCCGAGATCGAGTATTATCACCGTCACATGCCGTCGCCTGATGCTGCGACGGTCATCACAGGCGGTCAGGCCGCGCTCGTGGCCGATAAAGTCGCGTTCGACTCTATCGTCGAGCCAAATCTTGTTTCAATCGGACTAAACAGAATAATCGATTATAATGAAAATATCTAAATTCATCACAGCTTGCGCCATCGCGCTCGCGTCGCTGGCCGCTACGGCTCAGAACGGTGTCATAACGCCTTATTCGCGCTATGGCTACGGTATGCTCAACGACAATGCCACTTCGGCCCAGAAGTCAATGGGCGGCGTAGGCTATGCCATGCAGTCGGGCCGTCAGACCAACGTCATGAATCCGGCGTCATACGCCGCCATCGACTCGCTGACATTTCTCTTCGACATGGGCATCGACATCACCTGCCTGTGGCAGACCGAGAAAGTCGACGGCAAGAATATTAAGGACGACAACACCGGCGGCGGGCTCAGCTATATCACCATGCAGTTTCCCATCGGCAAATATATGGGCGCCAGCGTCGGCCTGCTGCCTTACTCGTCGGTAGGCTATGCCTTCGGCAGCGGCATCGAGAACGGTTCGTCGTCGCGTCAGGGCTCGGGCAGCATCAACCAGCTCTACGCCGGCTTGTCGGGACGCCTGTTCAAAGGCTTCTCGATCGGCGCCAATGTGGCCTATCTCTTCGGCACGACATTCAATGACAGCTATGTGACGGCTGTCACAGGCTCTACGACGCTCTTCGAGCGCCAGTTTGAGGTGCGCGACTGGCGCATCGACATCGGCGCACAGTATGGCATCAACATCGGCCGCGAGGACCGTCTTACCCTCGGTCTGACCTACAGTCCCGCCAAAGACTTCCACGGTCACAGCTATGTCTACTCATACGACCTCAATCAGGACGAGGCTCCTACCGAGGAAGAGAAGAGCCGCCTTCAGGGCAACTTCTCTATGGCCGAGAGCTGGGGCGCCGGCGTCAACTATCTGTGGCGTAACAAGATTATGGCTGAAATCGACTTTACATATCAGCCATGGTCCAAAGCCAAATACAACGGTCTTAGACAGGATGGCAGCGACTCGCAGCTCGCCGACCGGTATAAGATTGCAGCCGGTTTTCAGATTCAGCCCAAAGCCCGCGGCAATTATCTGGAACGTATACACTACCGCATCGGCGGTTTCTATAACCGCGATTACCTCAAAATCAACGGCAACAACCTGCGCGACTGGGGCCTGACGGCCGGTTTCGGCTTCCCCGTGCCGCAGTTCAAGACCATTGTCAGTCTCGGTGTCGAGTGGATTAACCGCAGCGCCACGCCCAATCCTCTGATCAAAGAGAACTATCTCAACATCACATTCGGCATCAACTTCAACGAGATGTGGTTCCGTCAGAGCAAGATCTATTAATCAAGCGACAGCGATTTGGACTCAGATCAATCCACCGGTCATAGTAGCCGACAGCTGTCGGCATCGCTCACGATGCGCCTGCTGCCCGCGGCCGTTGTCGTGGCTGCCGCCGCGATGGCCTTTGTCAGCAGCGGGTGTGGCGAGACGCGTCACTCTTATGTCGCCAACGCTTCTGACGGCGAGACGACTCCGACCATGACGACCGTCAATGTCGAGACCTACATCAGCGATTCGGGCTATACGCGCTATCATCTGTCGACGCCGCTGTGGCAGATGTTTGAAGACGCATCCGAACCCTTCTGGCGCTTTCCCGACGGCCTCGATCTCGAACAGTATGACCTCGCCATGCACCCCCAGGCCACAATGGTCAGCGACTCGGCCACATATTTCAGCCGCAAACGCCTCTGGCGTCTCGACGGCAATGTCGTCATGGTCAACACCATGCGCGACAGTTTTCTCACCCATCAGCTCTTTTGGGACCAGACGCGCCGCCGCGTCTACAGCGATTCGTTCATACACATCGTCCGCTCTGACCGCATCATCGAGGGCTATGGCTTCGAGTCGAACGAAAACATGACGTCATATACAATCAAGAATCCGACCGGCATCATCCCCGTCGAGCGCCGCGACAACAAGGCTGACGAAAACGACAGCGCCGCCATCGGCCGCCGCAGGTCGCCCGAAGAGATTGCCGCACGTCAGGCATCACTCGATTCGGCCAAAAAATCAAAGCCCAAGCAGCCCTCCGACCCCGACGGAGCCATGTCGATAAAACCTATACAACCTGCTAAATAACTGAATAATGGATCTCACAGTCTGGATAGTAATCACCGTCGTCTCACTCTTCTTCTCGGCCCTCTTCTCGGGAACCGAGATGGCCTATGTCACCGCCGACCGTGTCCGTGTCGAGATCGACATAAAGCGGGGCGGCATGATTTCGCGTATCATCAAACGCTTTTATGCCAGCGCCGAGTTCTTCATCTCGTCGATTCTCGTCGGCAACAACGTCATGCTTGTCATCTACGGCATGGGCGCCGCGGCTCTGCTTGATGCTCCGCTCGCGCGCCTTACCGACAACGAGGCCGTGATACTGCTCGCCCAGACTATCATCTCAACAGCCGTCATCCTCCTCACCGGCGAATTCATCCCCAAGACCATCTTCAAGATTAACCCCAACAGCTCGCTAAAAATCATAGCCATACCCGTCTATCTTTTCTACCTGCTGCTTTATCCGCTGTCGCTCCTTGCCAGCGCTCTGTCCAAAGGCCTCATGCGTCTCGTCGGCGCCAAAGACAGCAACAAGCGCCTGAGCCTTATATCTATCGGTGATCTTAACGACTATCTCGAAGAGACCATCGACACCATGGAGGAGAAGAAGACTCGCGTCGAGAACGAGGTCAAGATATTCCAGAACGCCCTCGACTTCTCGTCGACCCATCTGCGTGACTGCATGATACCCCGCAACGAAATCATCGCCGTCGACTTCGAGTCGGCCACCCGCGAATCGCTCTGCGAACTGTTCATGAGCACCGGCCGCTCAAAGATACTCGTCTACCGCGACGACATAGACAACATCGTCGGCTACGTCCACGTGCGCGAACTCTTCGACACCGCCTCAGACTGGCGGCAGCATCTCATGCCGGTGCTTTACGGTCCCGAAAACCTTCTGGCCAACAAGATGATGCGTCGCCTTCTCCAGCAGAAACGATCGATAGCCATAGTCATCGACGAATTCGGCGGAACGGCCGGACTCGTCACCCTCGAAGACCTCGTCGAAGAGATTTTCGGCGACATCCAGGACGAGCACGACAGCACCAAGCTCACCAGCCGCTGTGTCGTCCCCGGCGTCTACGAATTCTCAGGCCGTTGCGAGATTGCCGAAATCAACGAAATCTACAACCTCGACATCCCCGAAGACGAAAGCTATCAGACCCTTGCGGGCTATATACTCGAATCGACAGGCTCCATTCCCGAAGCCGGCGAAAGCGTCGTCATCGACGAGCGCCGCTTCGACATCATCAAAAAATCAGCCACCCGCCTCGAGCTCATCCGCCTCACTCTCCCCACCACTGCGACAGAAGAGGAGTAAAACCCGATTATTTTGCGCCTAAAACATACAAAAAGCGATTGGCGAGTAATGCAATAAGCTTGCCAATCGCTTAATTATAAGTTGTTATTACTTTAGAACCGAGTGGTTTTATGTCAATCTTTATCCTCGTTAAAGAGATGGGAATGTATTGCTTAGCAGTCAGTTAATTTGGTTTCATGAAATTGGGACAAACAAACTTTGCTATAGCGATGAATTGCGTTTGTATGATTTACATCATATATAATCTTAGAACGATTAGTTTGCCACAAACTTAAGCACTTTTGACATTCCTAACTTTAGAAGATACACACCTTTGACACTAATAGGAATTGACACAGTATTATCATGAGACTGGATTTCTTTAATTAGTCTACCACTTAAATCATAAATGCTAATTTTGGTATTATTATTTATATTTGATATATATAAGGTCCCTTTATTGTATTCAATCTTAATATTAGGAATATAATTATCATCTATTCCTGAATCGGACTCTTTCACTAATACATTGCATATACGCGTGAAAATTGTGCCGTTGACATCAACTGCTTTCATAATAATATTGGTGCTACCGGTCTTCTCTCCTTTTACGACGCCTCTTGAGGAAACACTCGCAATTGATGAATTATCACTGGACCAAACTGAAGAAAATTCTGCATTCATAGGAGACACATTCAGTGCAATTGGGCATTCTTGTCCCTCTATAACTGACATTTGCTCTTTATCAAGATTAATATAATCTATGGATGCTAGATCAGTGGGGTAAATTATAGTTGGATTAAGAATATCATTATTTGTTCCATCTCCTCTAGGTGCAGATCCCCATGCCCATACCTTACCATCATCTGTTAGGCTCATTCCCCGATACATGGTAAATGAAATGTCTTTGACATTTGTTGGGAATTCCATCTTAATAAAATTACACGAATTTATCATGTCGCCATTGCATAATTCGCCATTTTCATTTTTTCCACAAACATACACAGAGCCATCTGTCTTTAAAATCGCGGTTGAATACCCGGATGTTACCTTTTCTATGTTATCTGCCACTTGAGTCGGAGAAACGACAGCAGAAAAAGAACCGGTTCCAAGTTGTCCGTAACTATTCATTCCCCACGCCCACAAAGAATGGTCAGTTTTGACGCAAAAGATTCCTACTGAAGATGGAAATATGTCCAACACGTCAGTCATTATTTTTTGGGGAATCATTACATTGGAAGTCGTACCATCACCTAATTGCCCAAATTCATTATTACCACACGTCCACAAAGAATTATCATTCTTTATTATATAAGTAGCATTACCATTTGCTAAAACTTTAGCCACATCAGTTGTGATTCTTGATGGATATGCGCGATTTTTTTTATCTCCTGTACCTAAAAAGCCATAAACATTATATCCCCAACCCCATAATGTGCCATTAAAATCAACAGCAAAAGTGTGATAATAGTCTGAGGAAACTTGTTTTATATCTTCAAGTATTTTTTTAGGAGATAACACGGTTTTTTTATTTGAGTTATCGATTTCGTGGTTCTCGTTATATCCCCACCCCCATAAGGAATTGTCATTTTTTATAGCATATACAGTTGACCCATTTTTACATTCAACATTTTTTACATCAGACATTACCTTATAGGGTTCGTTCCTATCATGTGTTGATCCGGTTCCAAGTTGCCCGTTCCAGTTCTGTCCCCACATCCAAAGATTGCCTTCCGAATCAATGGCAGCCGCATGTGTACCACCGTTTATGATTTGTTCTACATTGCCCATAATCAATTTGGGTAATAGGATAGAGCCTTCGTTATTTACATCTATTGCTCCTCCTGATATACCATATCCCCATAAATTTTTCTTTGAATCAATATAATAAGAGGTAAACGAACTGGAGATACTGGTCCCGGCATTTTTGCTGGTTACAGCAAAATTTAATTCTTTTTGAGCATTTTTTTCGTGTGTTAGAGAATTTTCAACCGCTCCAGATGGAAAGACAATATGATAATTTCCTTCAGATAGGGAATTTTCAGAAACAAAGTAGATTTTGTGTCCATCAATATATAAGTTATATCTTACGTTATCGTCCGATGACTCAAAGGAAATATCTTTGTAGTTACTCCCTTCTTGGATATTCTCATTAAATTCAAAATATGGTATTATATCAGGAAAAGCTTCGATGCAATTATCATAAGGATATGTTTGGGATATCAGATGCGTGATTGTAACATCAACAGTTTCTATATTGCTCTCATTATAATCATTATGGTACGCAATGGCTTTAACAACGATATTATCATTTAGTGTAATAGGACTTTTGTATCTAAGACTATTTTTTGTGGGCAATGAACCGTCTTTTGTATAATAGATTTCAGCATCCGGAATGTCCGTAGTGAAAGTCAACTGGCTTCCAACTTCGTACACTCCGTCATCATAATTAGAATATAATTGTAGTGTGGCTTTTTGCACAATTACATCGCATTGAGCAGAAAGGCCATTATCTGTTCTGACAATAATAGTTGTCTGTCCATGATGGATGCCTGATATAATACCATCCTGTGTTACTTTGGCAATTGAATTATCCCCTGATATCCATGTTAAATTTGTTGTTGCATTTGATGGTATCAATGATGGCAATAGTTGTTTTGTCTCACCCGCGACTAATATAATCTGATTAGGAATAGAAATGGATGTTGGATCAATTTTTTCGATATTAACTTTACAATAAGGAGAAGTCGATGAAATTTTAGAATACACAGTTATATAGGCTTCCCCAACATTCAAAGCGGTAACTTCCCCTGTATGTCGATTTACTTGTGCCACAGAAGGATTTGTTGATTGGAAATACGCACTTGCCGCAGATGTGTATTGGTTGTCATATTGATGGCGGTAGCTGACATATCTTGTTTCGCCGGGAGACATTGTCATTGATGTAGGCGAAATATAGACTTGATTGTCTCTGCAAGATATTGTCACCTGACGTTTTGTGTGAGTATAAGAACCAGATCCTGTGAGTTTATAATCCCACTCACATGTTACGGTGGCAGTCCCTGAAAAATACTGAGTTACGGTTATAGTCCGATAAAAGCCTGAACCGGAAAGGGAAAGATAACCTCCACTGGTGGACCATGACATGTTTGCAGTTATTCCCATTACGGACGATGACACATCAAATGTGTATGATTGCCCTACCCATAGTGTCTGTTGGGCAAAGGTGCTTAGTGATGCGAGAATCACAAACATGAAAGAAAGAAATGTTTTCTTGCAGATGATTGGTTTCATGGATTTACATAGCTGCACCTGACTCAAATGCTGTTTTAATATAAAAGAAAACGTGAGCCAACTATGCCACGTCGTAGTTTGAAGGTCGTAGGAAAACCATTTTGCACAGATGTAACAATAGTAGCCCACGCTATGCGCGTGAGAACCACTATGCTATCTTTGTGCGGTTTTTGAATTTCCTACGTTCTCAAACTACAAGATAAGCATAACGCTTCTTATTTTCCAAATGTCGTGCGAGCCTAAGGCTTGCACTTGCAAATTTAATTGTTTTTTACTACAGCCCCATAATTTATGTGAAATTTTTATTATATCGTCTTGCGCTATACCATATTTAGCCTGCGATGGTTGCAGCATCTTGTGGGCTTACATTATGCAGCGATAGGCGAAACGGCGGTCGCCATCGTTTTTCTTGCATCTTCAAGAGTGTGAATTGTCACTGCCTTCTTCTCCGCCTCACTCTCCCCACCACCCCCGCCGAGGAAGAGTAAAACCGATTTTTGACGGTTGCTTATAAAACGTTGAAATTTGCAACTTTTCTTGCTTTGGTGAGGTCGGTGAGGTGGTCGACGTCGATGACGGTGCCGAGGGGGTAGGGACGCAGCCGCAGTCCGGCGGCGAGCAGGGCGCGCTGGTAGTCGCGCATGCGGCTGACACCGCGGCCGATGCATTGATCGAGCACACCGAGGGCTTTGGGCGTGAACCCATATATGCCGGCTGAGATATATTTACCGCCGGCGACGGGCGTGTCGCTGAAGCCGTCGATTAATCCGGTAGCCGGGTCAATCGAGATGTAGAGTGGCTTTTCGTCGTCGATATAGTCGGTGACGGCCATATAGCCGTCGGTGGCGGTGTCGGCGGCGAAGTCGCTGACATAGCGGCTGAATCTCACGGGGTCGAAGACTGTGTCGACTGTCGTGAGCACGAAACGGCTGTCGCGCGGCAACAGCGGCGCGAGGCGATGAAAGCTGTGCATCGACCCCGGAGTCCCGGCTGAAATGACATTGAGCGGGACAGGCAGCTCTGATGCCGTTGCGCGCAGACAGTCGGTCACGGCCGTCATCGACGGGTTGGTGATGACGGCGATGCTCTCGGCGCCGTTGCTTGCGAGGATGTCGATCAGACGCCGTATCATCGGCCGGCCGCCGATGTCGACAAGCGGCTTGGGCTGCGGGGCGCCCTCGCTGTCGAGCCGGCTGCCGAGGCCTGCGGCAATTATGGCGAAGTGCATTGTCGCTGCGGCTTGTCAGGCGTTGTCGTCAGTCAGGTCGAGGACGACGTTGTCAGAGCCCTTCTCGTAGTACTGTTTACGCAGGGGGCGTCGCGTGGCGGCGTCTTCGCGCTGGCGGTTGCGGTAGATGTCGATGGCGGCATAGATGGCGCGGCGCATCGACTCGGGCGACGCCTCGCCTGTGCCGGCGATGTCGTATCCGGTGCCGTGGTCGGGCGATGTGCGCACGAAGGGCAGTCCGGCGGTGAAGTTGATGCCGTCTTCCATGGCTATGGTCTTGAACGGTGCCAGCCCCTGGTCGTGATACATCGCCAGGATGCCGTCAAACTTGACGAAGCGTCCGGCGCCGAAGAAGCCGTCGGCGGCATAGGGGCCGAAGACGAGCATTTTCTTTGCTTTCATCTCTTCGATGGCCGGGATGATGATGTCCTGCTCCTCGCTGCCGAGCAGGCCGTCTTCGCCGGCGTGGGGGTTGAGCGAGAGCACGGCGATGCGGGGCGACGGAATGCCGAAGTCGCGGCGAAGCGACGCGTTGAATGTGGCGATGCGTTCGGTGAGGAGTTCTTTGGTTATTGCTCCGGGAACTTTGGCTATGGGCAGATGGGTTGTGGCGAGGGCCACGCGCATGTTGTCGTTGCAGAGCACCATCAGGGCGTGGTCGCCGTTGTCGCCGACCGATGATTCGAGATATTCGGTGTGGCCGGGGAAGGTGAAGGTCTCGCTCTGTATGTTGTGTTTGTTGATCGGAGCGGTGACAAGCACGTCGACTTTGCCTGAGCGGAGGTCGGCGACGGCGCGTTCGAGGCTGGTGAAGGCGGCGCGTCCGGCGGCTTCGGTCGAGATGCCGGTGTCGATCTTGACATCCTCGCCGACGACGTTGATCATATTGTAGACGCCGTCGGTGATTTCGTCGCCCGATGCTACCTGGGTGAACTGTATCGGCTGCAGGTCGAGCAGTTTGCGGTAGTGCGCGGCGATTTTCGCCGAGCCGTAGACGACAGGTGTGCATAGCTCGAGCAGACGGTTGTCTTCGAGAGTCTTGAGTATCACCTCATAAGAGATGCCGTTGATGTCGCCCTGAGTGATGGCGACTCTGATTTTGCGGTTGTTCATATCGTGTCTTGTTCTTTTTTGTCGGGGTTGTTTTTGCCGGCGAGCATGCCGCATGCGGCGGCGATGTCTTCGCCTCGCGAGGCTCTGATGGTGGCTGTGACGCCGAGTTCGTTGAGGCGGTCGCGGAAGGCCTCCATCGCTGTCTGTGATGTCGGGCTGAGTTCTGAGCCCGGAATCTTGTGGAATCTGATGAGATTGACGCGGGCCGATGTGCCTTTGATGAGTTTTGCGAGGGCGTCGGCGTCGGCGAGGCGGTCGTTGACGCCGCGCCAGATGATATACTCGACCGACAGACGGCGCTGGTGGGCGAAGTCATAGCCTCGCAGCATCTCGAAGATTTCTCTGACGGGGTAGGCGCGTTCGACAGGCATAAGCTCGGCGCGCTGGGCGCTGTAGGGCGAGTGGACGCTCACGGCCAGGTGTACGCGGGTGAAGTCGAGTATGCGCTTCATCTCCTTGAGGCGTCCGATGGTCGAGACGGTGATGCGTTTCGGGCTCCATGCCAGTCCCCAGGGAGCGGTGAGAATCTCGATGGCGTCGAGGACGGCGTCGAGATTGTCGGTCGGCTCGCCCATGCCCATGAAGACGATGTTGGTGAGCTTTTCGCTGTCGGGTATCGACAGTATCTGGTTGATGATGGCCGCCGTGGTGAGGTTGCCGTGGAATCCCTGTCGGCCTGTCATGCAGAAGCGGCAGTTCATCTTGCAACCGGCCTGCGACGAGACGCATAGCGTGGCGCGGTCGCGGTCGGGGATATAGACAGCCTCGACGTCGCGGTCTCCGGCGCCTTCAAACAGGTATTTCACCGTGCCGTCGGTCGAGCGTGCCTCGGCTTTGGGTGCCTCGCGCCCGACGGTATATTTTTCGGCCAGGCGCGCACGGGCGCTTTTTGACAGGTCGGTCATTTCGGCGATGTCGGTGACGCGTTTGTCGTAGAGCCATTTGGCAATCTGGCCGGCGGCGAAACGGGGCAGCCCTTCGTCTGCTGCGACGTGGCGCAGCTGCTCGAGAGTCAGTCCGATAAGAGGTTTTCTGCTTTCCATGTTACAAATGTAACTACAATTCGCGACATAGCGATATAAAAAATACTAAAGCCTGCGGCAAGAGCGGCCCGAATCAGTCGCTTTTGGCAGCCATAATGCTGTATATCCGCTATTTTATGGCTTTTATACAGGTAGAATGCTTTTTTATGTATCAGTCGCGGGATTTATATGTTTATTTTTTCGTAACTTTGTCAGAAATCAGTATCAAATAGCCGAATACCAATTTTTCTATATTATTAACCAATTATTTATAATGAACACATTATCACGACTTCTATTTAGTATTCTCGCAGTGGGTGCGCTTGCGTCATGTGGCGGTAGCGGCGCCAAATCGACCGAAAACGACTCGACAGCCGTTGCTGACGACAGCCTGACATTCGCGACAGCTGAAGTGCGCGACCTCGCGCTCATCTATCAGGGCGGTGCCCATCGCATCGACTGGACAAAAGACCAGTTCATGCCCTATGTGACACATAAATTTGCCGACGGCAGCGAAGACTGGCTCTTTGACGGCTATCTCTTCCTCGAATTCAAAGACGGCAAGGGATACACTCTCTCGCCGGGATATGACAAACTCTTTGCCCGCCGCACCGAATGGGAGTGGTATCTCGACCGCATCTTCGAGCCCGGCAAGTCGCTCGACGCCCTTGATCAGGCCATCACAGAGAAAAAAGAACAGCTCGGCGACCCCGGCTTCCGTCATAAAATCGTGCTCACGGTCATCGTGGCCCACAAAGACCAGAAAGACTGGGGCGAACTCGACGGTAAACAACTCGACTTTAGCAATGTCGAAGACCAAAAGGCTGCCACCAAGTGGTTTATCGACCAGCTGACCGACCGCTTCGCCAAGGCCGGATATAAGAATCTCGACCTCTATGGCCTCTACTGGATCGACGAGGATATGGTACACACCAACGACTTCCCCAAGCAGATCAAGGAATATATCAGCGACAAAGGTCTCAAATTCGTCTGGATTCCCTACTGGAACGCTCCCGGCCACGAACGCTGGCAAGAGCTCGGCTTTGACATCGCTTACCAGCAGCCCAACTACTTCTTCCACGACGATATTCCCTATGAGCGTCTTGACAACGCGATTGACACGGCTCTGACCTACCGCATGGGTATGGAATTTGAGTGTGACGTGCGCGCCATGACTCAGAACGACCCCAACTGGCAGTACCGCATGAAAGACTACATCGACGCTTTCGAGAAACGCGGCGTATTTGAGAACTCGGCCATAGCCTACTATACCGACAACCACCTCTTCCTCGACATGGTAGAGAATCCGTCGCCTGAAAACCAGGCCATCATGGACCGTCTGGCACGTTTCATCGTCGACCGTCGCTCAAACCCCAAACTGACGAAGTAAACAACCGTCATCGTAGCATAAGGCTTTAATTCTTGCTTTCCAGTCATTGGCAGCAAGGATTAAAGCCTTTTTTCACACACGTTCTCGAGGAACATGAGAACTATTGATCTTGCTCCATACGGCGGCAAGCCGCCGGCACGAGGACAAATTTAGCGCTACACGTCGCCGAGCTCGGCGACGCACTTTAATAGTTTTGGTCACAGTATATTAGCTGCGAGGGTTGAAACCCTCGCTCCATAATTTTCCAACGATGTCAATGTACGTTTGACATCGTTTTGACTTTTTAGGTGCGCGGGGATGTCTGCCGCTAAAGTGGTCGTGGATGGGGAGGTAGTGTCGCTTCATCACAAGAGCTGAAGCCCTTGGTCCATAGGCTTCGCTCGATTTTGAGTGGGATGATGATTGGGACCGTAGGGTCAGGCTTCTTTATCGGTACGTCGGGAGGGGCGAGCGAGGGGTCGGTGTATTCCTTGAGGCCGGGCCAGCGGTAGAGATGGGGAACGGCGGCGCGGGCATGGAGTATCAGAAGACTGTTGGGGTTGCTGCTGATGACGGGGAAGACGGCGGTGGCGAC
>CABUPJ010000045.1 GCA_902493335.1 uncultured Porphyromonadaceae bacterium | reverse complement strand
ATTAGACGTCTCTCCGAGACTAATTTGCTGCTTCTATTGCTCGTCCCCGCGCTGAAGCACGGGGTTCTCGCACAATAACGTGCCTCCGGCACGCTTTGCAGCCGGGTTATGTTACAATCTCGCCTTTGCGAGGCTTCGAGAAGGAAGTTGGTCAAATCAGGCTAATTAGTCAAATAGGTTATTGTATCAACGGTTGGTAGGGCTGCGCGAGTACGATGGCGGGGCCGGGTTGATATGAGGGCGCCTCGAGACCGGTTGGAATCGAGGCGTCGAGCGGAGATAAAAGGATTCTATAACGGGAGTGTCTTATAGTGTATTGTAGAATTCCTCGTTGACTTTATCCAGTTTCTTCTGATTATCGCTGTTGAGCTTGCCATTGGCAGCGACCTCATTGAGTTTCATTATAAACTCCTGCATGTAAGGATATTCTTTTTCTAATTGCTCGCCAAATTTGGTCATATCCTCAATTGACTCACTGTTGAACACATCAATGGCTTTTTTCGCACCGTCGGCCATATAGTCAATCATGACGCTGTAGTCAGACTGATTGAGTTCGGAGCCGTTGGTGATTTTCTCATGGATTGATTTGGGGTCGGATTTTGCATCGGAGCATGATGTCATGACGGCCATGATGATGACCGACATAAAGAAAAGCAATTTTTTCATTGGTGTCATTTGTGTTGTTAAGCGAGTTTAGCCTGGAACTGATTCTCGTCCATGACGAGATACTGAATACCCTTTACCAGGCCGATGATGCCCGGGATGCCCGACCAGCAAGTCAGCAGACAGGCGACACCCTTACCTGTTTTGCCCATATAGAAATAGTGGCCGCCGACGCTGCCGAGAAGAATGCCGAGAACACCGGCAGTAGTTTTACTTTTCATGATGATTGATTTTTGAGATTGATAATGTTGGTAAATAAATTTTGTCTAAAATTAAATTCATAGCTCGACTTTACCAACAAATGAACCGTTTTGGTCTGTTGTGACACGGTTTGAACCGGGGGGATGAAAAAAAGCCACCCTGATTGGGGTGGCTTGGAGTTGTCGGGCGCGGCGGGCACCCTGCGGGGTGATCCATATTGGATTCGAACCAATGACCTCCTCCCTGTCAAGGAGGCGCTCTAAACCAACTGAGCTAATGAATCGTATGTCGTGTGATCCATACTGGATTCGAACCAGTGACCTCCTCCCTGTCAAGGAGGCGCTCTAAACCAACTGAGCTAATGAATCGTATGTTTAAAGTGATCCGGATGCGACTCGAACGCATGACCGTCTGCTTAGAAGGCAGATGCTCTATCCAGCTGAGCTACCGGACCAACCTTTTGCGGTGCAAAGATAGTGATTTTTTATTGTATCTGCAAATATTGAACAAAGTTGGTGAAGATTGAGTTATAATTTATAAATTTGTCTATCAATAATAAACTCTAAAAAATATATTATGAACGATTTTAATGAATTGATTAAGAGTGATAAACCGACTTTGGTCGATTTTTTTGCAACATGGTGCGGCCCGTGCCGTATGCAGGGTCCGATTCTTGAAGAAGTCAAGAATAAGGTGGGTGACACGGCCAATGTGCTTAAAGTTGATATAGATAAAAATGTCGAGCTTGCGCAGCGCTACCGTGTGCAGTCGGTGCCGACGCTTATTCTTTTCAAGAGCGGCGAACCGGTCTGGCGTGCTGTAGGTCTTCAGCAGGGCGATGTGCTCGAAGCCAAGCTCAAAGAGCATATGTCTTGACCGGGCGGTATATTTACCGGTCATAAAGAATAAAAGAAGCGCCGCCGGATTCAAATCCGACGGCGCTTCTCTGCTGTATGATGGTTGTTATGCTAAAGTCAGGATCAGCACCTGGGCGGCGACTACGCGGAGGAACATGGTGAGCGGGTAGACTGTCGAGTAGGCTACGGCAGGTGCGTCGTTGCCGGTCGAGTTGCCGGCGTAGGCCAGGGCGGGGGGATCGGTGCAGCTGCCTGAGAAGAGACCCATGATCGAGAGGTAGTTGATTTTGTATTTGTAGCGTGCGATGAGGCCGACGATAATCAGAGGTACTACTGTGATGACGAAGCCCCAGATGACCCACCACATGCCGGTTGTGTTGAAGACGGCGTCGGCGAAGCCTTTGCCGGCCGATATGCCGACGGAGGCGAGGAAGAGGCAGATGCCGAGTTCGCGGAGGAGGAGTGAGGCGGCGGATGATGTGTATGTGACGAGTTTAGCCTTATAGCCGAAGCGGCTGAGGAGTATGGCGACGACGAGGGGGCCGCCGGCGAGGCCGAGTTTCATGCCGAAGCCGATGTTGATCGAGCCAAGGATGATGCCGAGGATGATGCCGACGAATATCGTTATGAGGTTGGGCTGGTCGAGACGTTTCATCGAGTTGCCCAGGCGCGCGGCGAGACGGTCGATGTCCTCGAGGTTGCCGACGACGGTGATGCGGTCGCCCATCTGGAGACGCAGGTTGGGGGCGGCGAGTAGGTCGACGCCGGCGCGGTTGACGCGTGTGGCGTTGAGTTTATAGCCGTTATGGAGACGCAGGCTTCCGAGGGCGACGCCGTTGTATTCGCTCTTGGTGACGAGGATGCGGCGCGAGTAGACGGGTGTGGGGGTCGAGTTCCAGTCCATTTCAATCTCGGGGCCGATGACGGCTTTGAAGCGCTGGGCGTCGATGGCCGAGCAGATGATGAGGAGTTTGTCGCCGACGTGGATGCGTGTCGATGATTTGGGAATCGTGATTTCGTCGCCGGCTGTCATGAGGCGCGAGACGACGAAGTTACACTGGATGATGTCGTGGAGGGCGACAAGAGTCGTGTCGTCGATGAGTTTGTTTGTGACCTGTATCGAGAGCAGAAAGGGTTTGAGCTGTGAATTTTCCTGTTCGTCTTCGATTTCTTTGATTTCTGTGTCGGTCTTGATTCTGAATATGCCTTTGATGACAAACATGGAGAGGATGATGCCGACGACGCCGAGGGGGTAGGCCGCAGCGTAGCCCGACGCCATCAGGTTGGCCTGTTCGGGGCTGCTCATCTGGCTGATGGCCTGCTGGGCGGCGGCGAGACCGGGGGTGTTGGTGACGGCACCGCTCATGACGCCGACAAGGGCGCTGATGTCGTTGATGTTGCCGAAGAAGTAGATGCCGAGGACTATCGCGACGTTGAGCACGATGACGAGTACGGCCAGGCCGTTCAGAACGACGCCGCCTTTCTTGAATGACGAGAAGAAGCCCGGACCGACCTGCAGACCTATCGAGAATATAAACAGTATCAGGCCCAGCTCTCTGACGAATTTAAGGATGTCGGAGTCGACGACATAACCGAGGTGACCCATGAGGATGCCGACAAACAGCACAAATGTGACACCGAGCGAGACTCCGAAAATCTTGAGTTTGCCGATGTAGATGCCCGCGGCGATGACAAACGAATAGAGCACGAGTGTGCTTGCTATCGATTGGCTGCCCGGCAGCAACAGTTCACTAATCCATTCCATAATATAATATAGCTTAAAACAATCTCCTTAGCGGCCGCCCGGATGGCGGCTCTCAAATAAGCCGCAAAGTTAGTCAATTTTTTATAATTTTTAAGTCTCTTTTGCGATGAAAAAGGAATAAAAAACGGCGGAATTCGACATTAACTTTTGTTAACCTTATGTGTGCATCATAGAAATGTTTGTTAACGCTACGTCAATTTGAGTCACAAAAATGTTTTAAATAGAAGCAAAGAAGCTAACTTTGCCGCGGTTTTGTCACCAATTAGACTATTATGCCTAACGTTTTAACAGATTTAATTCAAAGACAGACACTCGGTTACGGCGGTCGTGAGGCTCTTAGATACCGAAAAACAGGCTCGTCGGAGTGGACTGTAATGTCATGGAACCAATTGCAGGAACTTGTCGATAATCTGGCCTGCGGCCTCGAGACTATCGGCGTCGGTCCTCAGGATATGATAAATATTTTCTCGGCCAATTGTCCCGAGATTCTGATTTCTGATTTCGCCTGCTATCGCAACCGTGCGATACCTGTCTCGATTTATGCGACGAGCAGTGCGGAGCAGGTCGAGTTTATAATCAAGGACTCCGGTGCTGTCATGATTATGGTCGGCAGTCAGGAGCAGTATGAAACCGTCCGTTCGGTGGCGGCGCGTTGTCACACGCTGAAGACTATCGTGGCTTACGACGATGATATCGTCATAGCCGACGATGACAGGCTGACGATGCGTTTCTCGGCAATGCTTAAGCTCGGCGAAGCCGCAACGTCGCAGTGCCGTGAAGAGGTCGCAGCCCGGGCCGCGGCAGCCACTCCGGATGACATCGCCACATTAATATATACGTCGGGCACGACCGGCGAGCCCAAGGGTGCCATTCTGCCCCACAGTTGCTTCAATGCGGCCATGGAGATACACCACGAGCGTCTGACGACCTTGAGCGACGAGGATACATCGCTGTGCTTTCTGCCCCTGAGCCATATATTTGAAAAAGCCTGGACGTATTTTTGTCTTGACAGCGGCATGAAAATTGCCGTAAACGGCAACCCGAAAGAGATACAGTCGGCTATCCGTGAAATCCGTCCGACGTGTATGTGCAGTGTGCCCCGTTTCTGGGAAAAAGCATATACCGCCGTGCAGGAGAAGATTGCATCGATGAAAGGTGTCAGGCGTGTTATGATAAAACGGGCGCTTGCTGTCGGACGCCGCCGCAATCTCGATTATGTGCGTCTCGGCAAGAAGGTGCCGGCTCTGCTTGAGGCCCGTTACCGTTTCTATTATAAACACGTGCTGTCGACGATTGCGCGTGCTATCGGCGTTGACCGGGGTAATATATACCCGACGGCCGGTGCGCCCCTGTCGGCAAATATAGTTGAGTTTTTCCATGCCTGCGGCATAAATGTCATGATAGGCTACGGTCTGTCGGAGACCACGGCGACGGTGACATGTTTTCCTCAGGTAGGGTATGAAATCGGCACTGTCGGCACGGTTGTGCCGCGGGTCGAGGTCAGACTCGGCGAGGAAAACGAGATTCTCGTAAAGGGACCTACGGTTATGCGCGGTTATTATAACCGACCGGAGGAGACGGCGCAGGCATTTACGGCCGACGGCTGGTTCCGCACCGGTGACGCAGGCCGTTTTGACGAGTCGGGCGCCCTGATTCTGACCGAACGTCTTAAGGACCTTTTCAAGACGAGCAACGGCAAGTATATCGCGCCTCAGGCAATCGAGAGCCGTCTCGGTGAAGACCGCTATATCGAACAGGTTGCTGTAATCGGTGATCAGCGCAAGTATGTCACGGCTATTATCATCCCGGCGTTTGAGGCGCTGAAGGAATATGCGCGTCGTAAGAAAATCGCGTTTAAAAGCGTCGACGAGCTGATTCAGAATTCAGAAATCAAGAAGATGATAGCTGAGCGCATCGAGAAGCTGCAGACCGGTCTTGCCGGATTCGAGAAAATCAAGAAATTCACGTTGCTGCCTCACGAATTCTCGATCGAGAGCGGCGAGCTGACCAATACGCTCAAGCTGCGGCGCCCTGTGATCAACAGCCTTTATTCGAATGAGATTGAGGCTATGTATTGCTGAGAATAGTTATTTGCAGATATTGAAAGCGGGAGGCCGGAGCTTCCCGCTTTTTTTGTTAATGCGGGTATTCGTCGCGGCGTCGGGGGTTCATCGGGAACCAGCCTTTGATGACGCGCTGGCGCTGCTCGAATATCTCTTTGATGGTCCAGAATGACGAGAAGCCCACAACGCCCGCGAGGGTTGAAAGGAATACGTCCGGAATGGCGACAGCGACGCCACACATGACTGCGCCGAGTATCAGAAACCACCACCAGCAGCGTGTGCCGAAGTAGTATTCGCATTTGATGACTATGGGGTGGAAAATGCCGATTACGGCAAATGTGCAGATGCCGATGGTGAGGCCGAGAAGATTATATTCCTGTAGGATGTCGCTGATCTGTGTCATTTGTCTATGGGTCTAACTGATTGCAAAGATACTTAAAATAGTTGTCTTTCGGGGATGAAAAATAACGGAAAAACAAAACTGACGGCAGAGTGTTAATATTGTGACAAAGTAATTACAAAATTGCAATTGTAACGCTGCAATGGTATAATTGTAACAATTGTGTAACAGATAATGATATTTATAAAACATTGGCAATTAGATAGATAAATATTTAAAATAGTAAAATTTATTGCATTAACATATATTAACGCAAAAATACTTGACAAAGCTGAATTCTTAGTAATTTTGAACTGTCATCACAAAAGAACGACATCAAAATAAAGCAAAAACTGATAAAAACATAACTTAAAAATCAACTGATATGGGAACCTCGAAATTTCAAAGCAATCTGATGAATCTGCAGAGCAACATGCTCAACTTCGCTTACATGCTCACATCAAACCGCGACGATGCCTACGACCTTCTCCAGGATACAACGCTCAAGGTGCTCGACAACGAGAGCAAATATGCCGAGAACACGAATTTCAAGGGCTGGGTGTTCACCATCATGCGCAACATCTTCATCAACAACTACCGCCGCACGGCCCGCGCCGCCACGATGATCGACACCACCGACAACCTCTATCACCTCAACCTCTCGCAGGACTCTGGCCTTGAATCGCCCGAAGAGTCTTACGGAGCAAGCGAGATCGGCGCCGCCATCGAATCGTTCTCAGACGAATACCGCATCCCCTTCTCGATGCACGTCGCCGGCTACAAATACAACGAGATCGCCGAACACATGAATCTCCCCCTCGGCACCGTCAAGAGCCGCATCTTCTTCGCCCGCAAGAAACTTCAGGAACAGTTTGCCGATTATCGTTAAGCTGTCATAAAAGACATATCAGACAAAAAAAGGTTTCCCAGACCTCTCTCAGCGCAAACCCTCTCCTGACTCCCTGCTTACACGACTTAGCCAAAATCAAGAATAAGACACACATAGAGATTATCATACATAGTAGTATTACGGTAAGAGCCCGCACGACATTGCGGGCTCTGTTTTTTGCATGCGGCTGTTTGCCGACGTTTTGAAGCGCGTTTTTGGTTTTGTGTGAATTATTTTCTAAATTTGCACATTAATATAAATATTAAACAAGCAACAAATCAGGTAAAAAGAATATGGCACAACAAGAAGACGTGTTCAAAAAGATAGTCGCACATGCCAAGGAATATGGTTTTGTGTTTCAGTCAAGCGAAATCTATGACGGTCTCGGCGCGGTCTATGACTACGGTCAGAACGGCGTGGAGATGAAAAACAATATCAAACGCTACTGGTGGGAGGCCATGACGCTGCTGCATGAGAATATCGTGGGCATCGACTCGGCTATATTCATGCATCCGACCATCTGGAAGGCTTCGGGTCATGTCGATGCGTTCAACGATCCGCTGATCGACAACCGCGACTCGAAGAAGCGTTATCGTGCCGATGTGCTCATCGAAGACCAGATTGCCAAATATGACGACAAGATAGAGAAGGAAGTGGCCAAGGCGCGCAAACGTTTCGGCGACAGCTTTGACGAAGCCCTCTACCGTCAGACCAACCCTCGCGTTCAGGAGCATGTCGCCAAGCGTGAGGCTCTTCACGAGCGTTTCGCCAAGGCGATGAACGACAATAATCTTGAAGAACTCCGTCAGATTATTCTCGACGAGGAGATTGTCTGCCCGATTTCAGGTACAAAGAACTGGACAGAGGTGCGCCAGTTTAACCTCATGTTCAAGACAGAGATGGGTTCGACGGCAGACGGCTCGATGACAGTATATCTGCGTCCCGAAACGGCCCAGGGTATTTTCGTCAACTATCTCAACGTGCAGAAGACGGGCCGTATGCGCATCCCCTTCGGCATCGCCCAGATAGGCAAGGCATTCCGCAACGAGATTGTCGCCCGTCAGTTTATCTTCAGAATGCGTGAGTTCGAGCAGATGGAGATGCAGTTTTTCGTGCGTCCGGGCGAAGAACTCAAATGGTTCGACACCTGGAAACAGACACGTCTGCGCTGGCACAAGGCTCTCGGTCTCGGCGACAGCAAATACCGCTTCCACGACCACGACAAGCTGGCGCATTATGCCAACGCTGCCACTGACATCGAATTCGAGATGCCTTTCGGATTCAAGGAGGTCGAGGGCATACACTCGCGCACAAACTTCGACCTTTCGCAGCATGAGAAGTTCTCAGGCAAGAAAATACAGTATTTCGACCCCGAGCTCAACGAGAGCTACACGCCTTACGTCATCGAGACCTCGATCGGTGTCGACCGCATGTTCCTGAGCGTTTTCTGCTCGAGCTACGAGGAACAGAAGCTCGATGGCGGCGACACCCGCGTCGTTCTTCATCTGCCCGCGCCGCTTGCTCCGGTCAAATGTGCCGTACTTCCCCTTGTCAAGAAAGATGGACTGCCCGAAAAGGCCCGCGAGATTGTCGACGACCTCAAGTTTGACTTCGCGACACACTATGAGGAGAAAGACACTATCGGCAAGCGTTACCGCCGTCAGGATGCCATCGGCACTCCCTATTGTATCACAGTCGACCATCGGACTCTCGAGGACAACACGGTGACGCTGCGCGACCGCGACACAATGGAACAGACCCGTGTTCAGGTGGCCGACCTCCACAAGCTCATCCATGACCGTGTCAGTCTGACATCGCTGCTGCGCAAAATCGGTTAATCACAATCAATAAAAGCATATAATTATGGATCAACCCGTTCAACAAAAGAAATCACCGACCAAGTGGATTGTCCTCGGCGTCGTTGTTGTTGCGGTTCTGGCGCTTTTCGGCGGCGGATGTTCAAACTACAACAAGCTCGTGACATCCGAACAGGACGTAGATCAGGCCTGGGCCGACGTTCAGGTGCAGTATCAGCGTCGTCTCGACCTTATCCCCAACCTCGTCGAGACAGTCAAGGGCTATGCCGCACACGAGAGCGAGACATTCGAGTCGGTCACCCGTGCGCGTGCCGGTCTGTCGGACGCTTATAACGCCGCCGACTCACTGATGAAAACCACGCCCGACAACGCGGCCGCATTCGAGCGCTATAACGCATCGCAGGCACAGCTCGGCCGCGCCTTCAACGTCTATGTCAACGCCGTTCGCGAGGCATATCCCGACCTCAAGGCCAACACTCAGTTTGAAGACCTTCAGGAACAGCTCGAAGGCACGGAAAACCGCATCGCTACCTTCAGAGGCTATTATACCGCAAAGGTGAAAGATTATAACCTCAGAGTCAAACGCTTCCCCGGCAATATCTTCGCATCGTTCTTCGGTTTCGAGGCCAAACCTCAGTTTGAGGCTGACAGCGAGGCTCAATCAGCACCAAAAGTACAGTTCTGACCGATATGAAAAAATTACCGCTGCTATTGATGTTCGGCCTTGTGGCCGTAGTTTTCGGAGCGCTTGTGTCGTGCAGTGACGACGATGACGACAACGAGGCATGGCGTAAGGCCAACAGCCAATGGCTCTCTGAAATGCAGGCCCGCAAGAATGCCGACGGCACTCCTTATTATAAGGTAATAGTGCCCGACTGGGACCCGGCCAACTTCGTGCTTGTCCATTATTTCAATGATACCGAAGAAACGAAAGACAAGCTGAGCCCGCTTTATACGAGCGTCATCGATGTGCGTTACGAGCTTCATCTCTATAATGATGCGGCCGTCGACTCGTCGACGACTCTCACGACATGGGGACCGGGTATCTACCGCGCGCAGCTTAACAAGCTTGTGCCGGGATGGGCTGCGGCGCTCTGCGACATGCACGTGGGCGACACCGCAGAGGTGATTGTGCCTTATCAGCTCGCCTACGGCACGACGTCGACATCGTCTATGCCTGCATATTCAAATCTGCGTTTCAATATCCGTCTGCACGACATATATAAATATGAGGCTTCGCCATATTGATGAAGCTGATGTGTCAGGATATAGAGGCCGTGAGTCGCTCACGGCCTTTTTTTGTGGGTCGCCCGGTTGGCGATGCGCGTGGAGTGTTATCGGAAACAATATGCGCCGCCGGCATTAGCCCGGCGGCGCATATTGTTTAGTCTTGGCAATAAAAAAGTCGACCCTCGGAGAGAGATCGACTTATGAATAAGTTTGAACGGGTTGCGTTGATTATTCAGCTGCGACAGCTTCAACAACTTCAGCAACTACTGTGTCAGCAGCAGCAGAGTCAACGGGAGCTACAACAGTGTCAACTTCAGCAGCGACAACTTCTTCAGCAGCAACAACTGAGTCGGTAGCTTCAGCTTTCTTTTCGCCGTTACCACAAGAGAAAAGTGATACGCTGAAAACAACAGCAAGTAATAAAACTAACTTTTTCATTTTTCTTAAAATTTAAATTATAAAACAATACTTTTATGCTTCAAAAACGGTACAAAGGTATAGCAAAATTTTTAAACTACAAAACAAAAATTGTCAATTTTTTATGAATGTCTAAATATTATTGAAAATTAATGTTTTAATAATGCTTTATGACCGTGTCTCTTATGATTTGTTTAGGTCGTGAGATGCGTTGATGGAGGCGACGATATTGTTTGCCATTACGACGGCCTTGGTGATATGGTCGCAGATGTGGTCGCGTCCGATGAGCTTGTCGATTCCCGCGTGTTCGAGCGATTCCTTTACGTTGGGTTTGACGCCAGAGAGGACGATGTGGATTCCTTCGCTCTGAGATGATTTTATGAGTATCTCGAGGTTATGGAGGCCGGTGGCGTCGATGAACGAGACTTTACGCATGCGGATGATGCGTACAAGCGGTTTCGAGCCGAGAGTCGTTCGCATCATTTCGTCAAACTTGGTGGCCACGCCGAAGAAGAACGGGCCGTCGATCTCATAGACGCTCACGCCTTTGGCGACGTTGAGGACTTCGTGCTGGCTGAGGTCGGTGCCTTCGGCGACGTCAAGCTGTTCGGAGTATATCTTGATTTCGGTGTTTTCGGTGACACGGCGGAGGAAAAGGACGACCGCCAGCAGCAGACCGATCTCGATGGCGATTGTCAGGTCGAAAATGACAGTGAGCAGGAATGTGACAATCAGCACTGATACATCGCTTTTAGGTGTCTTGAGGATGCCGGCTATTGTGCGCCATCCGCTCATGTTGTATGCCACAACCATCAGCACGGCTGCCAGGCATGCCATGGGCACATAATTGATAAGCGGCATGAGGAATAGATAGATGAGCAGCAGGACGAGGGCGTGGACGACGCCGGCGACAGGGGTACGGCCGCCGTTGGTTATGTTTGTCATCGTGCGGGCAATGGCGCCGGTGACGGGGATACCGCCGAAAAACGGCACCGTGACGTTGGCTATGCCCTGGCCGATAAGCTCTGTATTGCTGTTGGTGCGCGAACCGGTCACGCCGTCGGCCACGGTGGCTGACAGCAGAGACTCGATGGCGCCGAGCACGGCGATGGTGAAGGCCGACGGCAGCAGCATGTTGATTGTGGCCATGTTCAGCTCGAAGCCGTGGGGCGCCGGGATGTCTGTGGCCATGTTGCCGAAGCGGTCACCGATGGTCTCGACGCTGAAGCCCGGCACAAACTGTCTGAGCAGGTAGGCGATTGCGGTGACGATTATGATGGCGATCAGAGCGCCCGGGAGTTTTTTTGATATGCGCGGAGCCGCTATTATAATAAGTAGAGAGACGATGCCGGTTGCCAGAGTGTAGAGCGAGATATTACCGAAACTTTTGAAATACAGCCCCCATTTGGGTATGAACTGGCCGGGTATGTCTTTAAGCCCCAGTCCGAAAAAGTCATTGATCTGGGTTGAGAAGATTGTCAGGGCGATACCGGCCGTGAAGCCGACGACAATCGGGTAGGGGATAAACTTGATGACCGTGCCGAGGTGGAAGAGGCCCATGAGTATGAGTATCACACCGGCCATGAATGTGGCGATGGCGAGGCCGTGGAGGCCGAACTGGGCGATGATGTTATAGACGATTACGATGAAAGCGCCTGTCGGACCGCCGATCTGGACGGTGTTGCCGCCGAAGAATGATACGAGAAAACCGCCGATGATGGCTGTGATAAGACCGATTGTCGGACTGACGCCCGAAGCGATACCGAAAGCGATAGCAAGAGGCAGGGCGACGATGCCTACCACGATTCCCGCGATGACGTCTTCTTTCAGCCGTGTCATGCTGTAATGACGCAGGCTGCTGAAAATCTTCGGGCGGAAATCAATAGAACCCGTTAGATTCATAAAACTTAATTGTACCTGATGAATTATTTTTTTTACCTTAAAACTGGCCGCAAAGGTAGTGATAATTTCCAAAAAAACAAAAATTGGCTAAAAAGGCTAAAATTTGGGCGGAAGGCTAAGACAGCTATTATGACTAAAATAGCTGAGTTAGATAAGATAGCTATTTTTTTTGACTATTTTTTTTGCTTCATGAACCATTTCGCGGACCGTGGTGTTATAATAGCAAGAAAAGGCATTTTACTGACTTTATTAAAAAGCCAAAACCACCAGAACGATGACCTTTTCACGGCCCGTCTCTCCTCAGAGCGGGCTTTTTTTGTATCTTTGCAGAAATATCTTACCAAATCATCTTTAACCAACTTCTTTTGACCATGAAATCAAGATTGATTCCTTTGTTTTTGGCCGGAGCGGCGTTGTTTGGCGCGTGCTCGAAGGCTCCGATGACTACAACCGTCGCATGGCAGTCGCTCGGTAATGAAAGCGACAGCGTCGGCGATTACTATATACAGCGTTTTGCCGTCACCGGCAATCTTGATTTCGACCGGCTGGCGTTCAATCAGTTCGCCCGCAAGATGTCGTGTCTGAATTCCGAAGATACGCTCATCGAGATAGTTCCCGGCTATTATTGTGTGGCTTCGCCGCGTTTCAAGGCCGGCGCCGAGGGTGACACTGTCTTTGTCGACATCATGACCCGGGCGGCGCTCCACAGCATGCGTTATGTGCCCGGCACAGTCCATGTCGTCAAAGCTGACGGCTCGACGGCGCCTGCCGACTATATAATCGGCGACATCACGGCTGACCGCAGCCTCTGGGCTACAGCCAAGCGCGACCGAATGCCTTATGGCGACAAATTTTATGACCTCAACGAGTCGCTCGCCGGTGGCACTGCCGGTGTCTACGACGTGGTGCCGTCGTTTAAGAAAGTTACGCTGACCGGGGGCACGGCTTCGGCCAGGCCTGTCATCGTCGCCGAAACTTCTGACGGCGATGGCGATACATATAATATAATAGTAAAGGGCGATACCGTGCGCGTCGTCGCTCCCGCGAAAATGATGAAGCTGGCAATGGCGCGCTGCCGCGCTCTCGTCGAAGGTTTCACGGGCGAGACCGTCCCGGCGGCCGTCATCGAGGATGCTCCCGATTTCGAATACCGCGGACTGATGATCGATATCGCGCGTAATTATCAGACTCCTGCGCAGATGAAGCGTATACTCGATATGATGGCCCGGTATGGCCTGAATCATCTCCATTTCCATTTCGCCGATGACGAGGCGTGGCGTGTCGACATACCCGGCCTTCCAGAGCTTGTCGCTGTCGGCGGACGTCGCGGCTATACCCTTGACGAGCACGATTTCCTCGCTCAGCTATTTACCGGTGACGGCAACCCCGCCAACCTCGGTAATTCGAGCAACGGCTATTTCACGGCCGAAGATTTTATCGACATGCTTCAGTATGCCGATTCGCTCGGCATCAAGGTCTTGCCTGAAATAGAGTCGCCGGGTCACGCCCGTGCGGCCATCAAGGCGATGGAAAACCGTTATCGCCGCACAGGAGATGCGTCGCTGCGTCTTACCGAAGACGGCGACACATCTGTCTATACCAGCGCCCAGGCCTTCCATGACAATGTCATGAATCCTGCACTCGAATCGACTTATAACTTCATGGCCAAGGTATTCGACGGCGTCATCGAGCTTTATGACCGTGCCGGTGTCGAGCTTCCCGCCATTCATATCGGCGGTGACGAAGTGCCGCGCAACGCCTGGGGCGGCAGCCGTGCCGTCAGCGAGCTGATGGCAAACGAAGGTCTTGAAAATGACAAAGAAGTGCATGCCCGTTTTATCCGCCGCATCAACGACTATCTCGCCTCTAAAGGCGTGAAGATGTCGGGCTGGCAGGAGATTTCGTCGGGTCATCCGGCCGAATACAATGCCGCCGTTTCGCCCAATGTCTATTCGGTCAACAGCTGGACTCGGTCGTCGACAAAGCCCGACTCTCATTCGCGTCAGGCGCTCGAGGGAGGTTATCCGCTTATACTCAGCAATGTAAATCATTTCTATCTTGATATGGCCTATAGCTGGCATCCTCACGAACTCGGTCTGACATGGGGCGGGACAGTCGACGAATTCGACGCCCTCGCCGGTTATCCTGCCCGTCTTGTCGAGGTCAAGGCAGGTGACAAGAGCAAGATTTTCGGCGTGTCGGGTCAGTTATGGGCCGAGACACTGCGTGACCCGCAGACCCAGGAGGCTCTGCTTCTGCCGAAGATGCTCGGCATGGCCGAGCGTGCGTGGAATGCCGACAGCACTTACAGCAACGCCGCCTTCAATGCCGTTGTCGCCGCGCACGAGATACCCGTCTGGGAATCGCGAGGTTATAATTATCATCTGCGCCAGCCCGGCATAAAGGTTGCCGACGGTAAGGTCATGCTCAACGGCGCCTATCCCGGGCTCGGTGAAATCCGCTATACTCTTGACGGCACCAATCCGACAGATGCGTCGCCGGTCTACGAAGCGCCTTTCGAACTTCCTGCCGGTGTCACCCAGGTGAGAGCCGTCTACTTCCTCAATGGCAAAAACTCGGTTCCGTCGATATTTTTTGTCGACTGAGCACGTCTGAAATCTGCATGCAGTGCCGCAAGAGACCTTCTTGCGGCACTTTTTTTAACCAAATAATAAGCGTTAAAATAGTTTTGGTAAAACAGTTAAAACAGTTAAAACTGTTAAATAGAGTTAACGGGAGGGGGGGGGTAAAAGTTATGATATCAATAAAAATATAGTAATTTTGCGTTTGCTACAGGCAAGTTTTATAGGCTGTTGCCTGTGGGCGCCATAAAAAATGACACACACAAGCCGGGGTCTGACGAGAGAAAAAAACGGGAATGCCCGCATTATGCTCGGAGGGCCGGCGCGGAGCCGGAGCCGCAGCCGCCGGCAAGGTATGATTTGCAGAGAAAAAGTAAAACTAAAGAAAGACATAAAATAAAGACATAACAATGAGACTCACTCTCAGAAAGACGCTCGTGACGGTCTGCGCTCTGATAGCGTTTGGCGCCGTCTCCCGGGACTGGTCGGTCAAGACCAACCTTCTGTCCGACGCGACGCTGTCACCGGCCGCGTCGGCCGAGGTCACCGTTGCCCCTCAGTGGTCTGTCGAACTCTCGGGGAGCCTTAACGCATGGACTCTTTCGGGCGGCGAGAAGCGCTGGAAGCACTGGGCTGTCCAGCCCGAGGCGCGCTACTGGTTCTGCCGTCCTTATGCGGGCCACTTCGTCGGCGCCCACCTTTTAGGCGGCCAGTATAATATCGGCGGCCTCGACCTGGACTTCAAGTTTCTGGGCACCGACTTCGGCAAGCTCAAGGACTACCGCTACCAGGGGTGGTTTGTCGGCGCCGGCGTTGCCTACGGTTACTCGTGGATTCTCGACCGGCACTGGAACCTCGAGGCCGAGATAGGCTTCGGGTGGACCTACACGCGCTATGACCGCTTCGAGTGCCGCGACTGCGGCAAACGCCTCGAGACCGACCGTCCGCACAACTACGTCGGGCCGACCAAGGCGGCGATCAACCTCGTCTATGTATTCTAAAAACGACACGGCAATGAGAAAGACCATATTATCCATACTTGCGGCACTGCTGTGCTCCGTAGCAGCTACTGCCGCCGACCGCACCGTCGTCGGAGACCTCGTGCCGGTCGAGAACCTCGACATCACCCGCAACAACAGCAGACTCTATATGACGATGGACTTCGACCTGTCGGAGCTTCGGCTTCGCAGCGACGAGGACATCACGCTGACGCCCGTTGTGATGACCCCCGACAGCAGCGAGTCTGTCGTATTTGAAAGCGTCGTCATCGCGGGTCGCAACGCCTACTACCAGCATCTGCGCCACAACGACCTGGGCGGCGCGCGCCTCTACCGCGCCGGAGAGCAGGCGACCCTGCGCTACACGGCCCGGGGCGACGACGCCGCGTGGCTCGACGACGCCGTCGTCAGAGTGCGCCTCACCGAAGGGTGCTGCCTCCGGAGCAAAGAACGCAGCGGCGAGATAGCGCGGCTTCGACGTCCGCGGTTCACGCCCGTCTACAACTACATGACCCCGGTCGGCGACTCCGTCAAGGTGCGCGACCTCTCGCGCAGGGCTTATATCAACTTCCCGGTCAACCGCACCGAGATGTATCCCGGCTATATGACCAACCCGCAGGAACTCGCCAAGATCATCCACACGATAGACTCTGTGAAGAACGATCCCGACATCACCATCACGTCGATCTTCATCAAAGGCTTCGCCTCTCCCGAGGGCCCGTGGGACAACAACGTGCGCCTGGCCCGCGGCCGAACGGCCACGCTCAAGGAATATGTCGAGACCCTCTACAGCTTCCCCCGCGATTTCATCAAGACCTCCTATGAGCCCGAAGACTGGGAAGGCCTGCGCGACTACCTCGAACACTCGTCGCTGACCAACCGCGACGCCCTGCTTGCGATAGTCAACTCAGACCTCGAGCCTGACGCCAAAGACCATAAACTCAAACGCGACTTCCCCGTCGACTACAAGCTGATACTGACGACCGTCTACCCGTGGCTCCGCCACTCGGACTACCGCATCGAGTATATCATCCGGTCGTTCACGACCCTCGAGGAGATACTCCACGCCCTGAAGACGGCCCCTCAGAAGCTGAGCCTTTCGGAGTTCTACCGCGCCGCCCAGAGCATGCCCGTGGGCTCGACCGAGTATAACGAAGTGTTCGAGATCGCCGTCAGGATGTATCCCGAGGATGTCGCCGCCAACCTCAACGCCGCCAACACGGCGATGCGCCGCGGCGACTATGAGGCGGCGAAGGGCTACCTCGACAAGTGCGGCGACGACCCGACGGCCGTCTACGCCCGCGGCATCCTCGCGGCGCTTCAGGAAGACTATGACTCCGCCGAAGAGTGGTTTGCCCGCGCCGCAAAACTGAAGGTCGCCGACGCCCCGACCGCCCTGAGCCAGATAAAAGCCATAAAAGAATATAACCGCGACTACATGTCGTCCGGTAAATAAGCCGACAAATAAGCCAACAAGAAAACAAGCCAACAAATAAGCCAACAGGAAAACAAGCCAACAAACAATCAATCAAATTATAAACCAACCAAATTACAAACAATGAACAAGTATTTCAAATTCATGTCTGTAGCAGCGGTGGCACTTTTAGCCGCAGCATGCAGCAGCGACGAGCCCAATGACGGCCCCAACACAGGCACCGACAAAGACGGCCAGGCTTTCATGAAAGTCAGAATCAACTATGCCGACGGCGGCCGCGCCACAGCCGGCGACTTCGAGAACGGCAAAGACTTCGAGCACACAGTATCGACCGCCCGCTTCTTCTTCTACGACGACCAGCAGAACTATGTTACCGAGGCCAGCGTATGGAACGGCGGCAACCCCAACCCGTCCAATCCCGACAACATCGAGTATTTCGGCAACAATGTCCTCGTTCTGAGTGGTCTCGACAACAACAACTTCCCCAAATACATGCTTACGGTGCTCAACGCTCCCGCCGGCTTCACCTCTGAGATGACCCTCCAGGGCACAGCCGACAAGATACTCGAGCAGGCAGCGACAGCCACCGACGGCGGCATCTACGGCGGTAGCGGCAACTTCATCATGTCGACCTCTTCATACGGCCGCACTGACGCCGACGAACCCGCCTTCGTCAACGTCCTCACCACCGGCAACTTCAAGCTCAGCGCGTCAGACGCCCTCGCAGAAAACAATTCGGTCGAGGTATATGTAGAGCGCCTTGCCGCCAAAGTAAGCGTAGGTGTCGACAACGAGGCCGAAGGTCTTGTCTACGACGCAGAGAAAGGCATGTACAAACTGAGAATCACTGTCTCGGGCGACCCCAACGACCAGGATCAGGACGGCGACAACATCGGCGCCGCCGACGTCTATATCAAGTTCAACGGCTGGGCCCTGTCCAACACCCGCAAATCGACCCATCTCTGCAAAGACATCGCCAGCGTCACCGCCGGACTTGCCTTCAACTGGGACAACGCCGCCCGCGGCTTCTACCGCAGCTGGTGGGGCGCCTCGGTAGGTTACGGCAGCGCAGTGAGCACCGCCGACCTCAACCAGTTCAACTTCAACGAGCTCAACAAAAAATTCTACAACGAGATGGCCGCCGGCGTCGACAACGACACCTACAAGACCTATGTAGACTACTGCGCCGAGAACACCAACACCGCCGAGCACTTCAACTCAGGCAAGAAAAACGCAGAAGGCTATGACCTCGTCAATCCTCAGGTAGTGACCTCAGTACTCCTCGGCGCCACCACCTATATGGAAGTAACCGAGAACGGCGTGACAGAGCTCAAGCCCGTAGACCTTATCCTCTACAACGGCCTTTACTTCACAGATAAAGCTCTCCGCGACTATGCCATGCGCTATGTCCAGGGCCTTGACAAACTCAACTACTACACCAAGGTCGACGGCAAAGAAGAATACCACCAGCTCTCAGCCGACTTCGCCAAAGTCCTGACCACAGGCGAGAACGCATCAGACGTCAAGGTCGTAGCCGACGAGACCGCCTTCACCGGCAAGACCATCTACACCAAGAATGCCGACGGTAACGGTTATACCCCCGTCGCCGACAACGCCACCGTCATCTCGGCCCTCAACACCTCGCTTGCCAAAGTCGAAGGCGCCACAGGCTACAAAGATGGTCAGATGTACTACAACATTCCTATCGAGCACCACTACGAGGCCAGCGGCAAGGCACTCGAAGAAGGCGAGTACGGCGTGGTTCGCAACCACTTCTATCAGCTTACCGTCAACAGCATCAAGCGTCTGGGTCACGGTGTCTATGATCCCACAAAAGACATCATCCCCGACGAAGAGGAAGATCCCAAGTACTACGTCGGCGCTCATATCAACATCCTCTCTTGGAAGGTTGTCAAGCAGAACGTCGAACTCTAAACAGTCGAACCCGAAAACAATATACAGCCGGAGCGCCCCGTCTCAACGACGGGGCGGGGCGCCGACGGCTCTTTTTCAATTCACAATTCACAATTCACAATTCACAATGCACAATGCACGATGCACAATGCACAATGCATAATGCACAATGCATAATTCACAATGCACAATGCATGATTAGACCGATAAGTCTAATTCAAAATTCAACATTCTCAATTCAACATTCTCTCTGCTCTCTCTCTTCAGCTGCGATTGGAATCGCCACTTAAAACGAAAACAAAGAGCCAGAGCCGGTAACGGCGCGGCCACAACATATATATAACGAAAGATAAACCGATCAAAAATCAAAATAAGGACATCGACGCGATGAAACTTAAAACGCTATACACCGTACTGATGCTGAGTCTGAGCGCACTCGCGGGAGTGACACTCTCTTCATGCAACGGGCTAATCTATGACGACGAAGGCGACTGCGACCCTCACTACAAGGTAAAGTTCCGCTATGACATGAACATGAAATTCGCCGACGCGTTCGCCAATGAAGTCAACGCCGTGACACTCTATGTCGTCGACGAGGCCAGCGGGCGCATCGTCTGGCAGAAGAGCGAGAGCGGCGAGGCCCTCAGGAGCGAAGGCTATATGATGGACGTCGACGTCGCCCCCGGCCGCTACGCCCTTCTGGCATGGTGCGGCGAAGGGGTTGGCACCCACTTCAGCGTTCCCGAAGCCGACGTTCACACCGGGCTGACATGTACCCTCGGGCGCAAGCGCCACGAGAGCGGCTACGCCTACAACGACGAAGACCTCAACCGCCTCTACCACGGGCGTCTCGACGCCGCCGACTTCCCCGACGAACAGGGCACCCATGTCTACACCGTGTCGCTGACCAAAGACACCAACGTCGTGCGGGTCGTGCTGCAGCACCTTTCGGGCGAGCCCGTCGAATATAAGAATTTCGACTTCAGAATCACCGACAACAACGGCGCCCTCGACTGGGACAACAGCCTTCTCGAAGACGAGCCGATGATCTACCACGCCTGGAGCGTCAGCGGCGGAAGCGCCTCGATAGAGAATCCCGACGTCATGCCGGCGTCGTCGCGGTCACAGAACCAGTTCAGCGCCGCCCTTGCCGAGCTGACCACCTCGCGCCTTGTCAAGAGAGAAAAGACAGCCGACGAGCCTCGTCTGACGGTAACGCGCAAAGACGGGTCTAACGTACTGTCGATACCGTTGATCAAGACCGTACTGCTCGTCAAGGGCCACCACAACCGCGCGATGAGCGACCAGGAATACCTCGACCGTCAGGACGAATACAACCTGGTCTTCTTCCTCGATGAAGGCGACCGGTGGATCAACACGACCATCTATATCAACAGCTGGCAGGTAGTGCTGCAAGACACCGAACTATAATGCAATGCACAATGTACAATGCACAATTCACAATTAGCAATTAGTAATTTAGTAATTAGACCAATAAGACTAATAAGACCAATAAGACCCATTCAACAATCAACATTCGACATTCAAAATTATAATTATAGATGAAGCTTTCAGATCACATATCAGGCATAAAGCCGGCGCTTGCAGCTCTTCTGACGGGCTGTCTGGCCCTGCTGACGGCGTGTAGTTCGGGCGGTGACAAACCGCTACCCGAGCCTGCTGAGCCTGCCGAAATCGGCTTTATGATCGAAGTGGGAGAGAGTTTCAGCTCAGACGAACGGACCTCTCGTGCCACTCCTGAAGGCGACTATGACCCGGGTCAAGGATATGAGAACTATGTGGACATATCAGGCGGCGACTTCCGCTTTTATCTCATAAATCCGGCCGACGACACGTATGCCTCGATATTTGATGTGACATCTATCATACCGGTAAGTTCTTCGTCTTCGTCAAAGACATATCAGGTGCTTGGCCGATTTAACGGCAGTGATGACATACAGGCCGAAAATCTCAAGATTCTTGTACTTGCCAACTGGCGCGGTAATTATCCCGACGGGTCATCGCTTGTCGCCGGAGTGACTACAATGAACGATATTGTCAGCTCGGCGCAGGCCGTCTATACTTTCACCCGTGAAGACATCGAGCTTTCGGCCAGCCGCCCGATACCTCTTTTCGGCGTCAAATCATTTCCCAAGGTCGAATATGACGCTTCGAATTTCGCTATGCTCGGCCGCATCCATCTTTTGCGTGCCTACGCCAAGATCGAGGTCGAATGTCCTTCAGACAAGTGGACAATGACATCGTGTCTGCTATCACGATACAACACACGCGGTATGCGCGCTCCTCTGGGTGTCAAAGATGAAGACGACTATGTCAAGAACAATTATGACAAAGATTATGTCGACCGTCTGTCGATTCCGGCCAACACTCCGGCGGCTGAAAATCTGCCCTTCCTGCGGCTCGACCGCAACCATTATCTTGCCTATGTTCCCGAGTATGCCAACACCACCGCTTCGGGCGAGCTGGCCGTTGACCATGCGTTTATATCTGTCAGTTTCGAAGACAGCAATTTCGACCGACAGTTTATCGATTTCAAATATTATCAGAACCCTCCCGAAGGCGTTGAGGTAGGTTCGCCGTTTGACATCCGTCGAAACTATTATTATAAGTTTACAATTGACAAGCGTGACGAGGTCTCGCAGATTACCGTCATCGTCGACGTGGTACCCTACGGCGAAGTCAAGCTCGACCCAATCTTCGGTATCGATCCCAAATGATGAAACACATATTGATTATAAAGATATTACTGGCCACAGTGCTTTTTGCCGGCTTCACCGCCTGCGAGGACGACTTCCCGCAGCCCAATGGTGAAGTCAAGCCGGGATTTACCAGAATTGACGCGACTCTGCAGTTTGAGAACTTTACGCCCGCTCTTGACCGCAGCCGTGCCGACGGCAATGCCGTGCGCGAAATAAAAGAGCTGTGGATGCTCTTCTATGACAAAAACGGCAATATCATCAGCACAGATGATTTTGACGGTAAAATAAATATCAAGGATTATAAGACATCATATCCCAACAACACACGCCCCGACGGCTTTCCGTCGGCCGAGATCAATGCACCCCGTGCCGAGTATTCGCTGACCGTACCCAACGGCGATTATCGCATCTACGCTGTCGCCAACCGCGACCTCAGCGGCGACGATGTGTCGACCGTAGCCAATCTCCGGGCCATTGACCTCGTCTGGGACAGCGATATTTCTAAAAACTGCGAGATGCTCGGCTATTTCGCGCCGAAAACCACGACAGCGGCCGACGGTTTCGATGCGCCGGTCACTCGCATCGAGGGCGGTCAGTCGACCCTCCACGCCTGGGTCAAGCGCGCGGCCTCGAAACTCACGATAGCATATAACGCATCCAATCTAAAAGACGGTGTAATTATATATATCAAGCACGCTACAATCAAAGATATACCCAAACACTGCTCTCTCGGCGCCGACAACCGCCCCGGTGAGGGCGACGAGCTGATTGACGGCGAGAGCATCAAATATTACTCGGGTGACAAGGAACCGACCAATTATGACTTCAATGCCTCCTATCCGGCCCGTGTCGCCAGAGGTGACGTGCTCCACATTCTCGGCATGAACGAAAAAGGTGAGGCGACGCCCCGTAATTTTCAGAGCGTCGACAGTTGCCATTTCCAGGCCACGCAGGCTCTCTTCTTCTACGAAAACCGTCAGCCCGAAGGAGAGAAGGGCACGATGTCAGACAAGCGTCAGGATGTCACGGGCAATAATTCGCAGGTCACATATCCCGGCGGTGTCAATCCCGACAACGAGGCGTGGAAAGATGCTCGCCGTTACGGCACTTACGTCGAAATCGAGGCATATTATGTCTCGCTCAACCCCGAGAACCCCAGCTCGGGCGATATAATCTACCGCTTCATGCTCGGCAAAGACGAGACGACGAGCTATGACGCCGAGCGCAATCACCACTATAAGCTGACCCTCAATTTCAACGGATGGGCCAATAACGTCGACTTCCATATCGAATATAAAGAAGAGATTCCGGGTCCCGAGATGCCTAATCCTTACTATATATCCTATCTCTACAATCAGGACATGTATTACCCTTACAAGGTCAACGCCGGCAGCGACTGGGAACTCGAGTGGGTCGAGGCCGAGATTATCGAAAACCACTGGTATCCGACAGGCGCACAGTGGGGCGACTATAGTTCGGTAAATGTTCCACATGTCTATTACAAGGATAAGGATGTCGTCAACGATAACGAGGGTGGTCTTACCGAGGCCAATACTCATGACAACGGTTATGAATGGAACGGCTTTCTGTCGCTGCGTAAGACCGGCGACAATGTCGTGACGGGTACTCCCAGTTACAAGGGCGGTGCCAATAAAACCTATTATTACGACCACATGAGATATAAGCGCCGTTATAATATAGCCGCACATATTACAGCCTATGACAAGGAGGAAGAAATCGTCGACAATATATGGACATGCCCCGACGCGTCGCATCAGAAACTACAGAAGGAAGATAAATATAAGGTTAAAAAGATTCATGATCCGGATAATGATAAAAACGATGTCTATCTTCTGCAGATACCGATGTATACCCGTGCAAAACAGCTTATCAAGTCATCGGGCTATTCGGGCAACAACCCATATAATGCCTATCAGCGTGACGCGTGGGTCAAATTTACGGGAAAATTCCGCCGTAAGGCCAACCACAACGATTCGTTGCGTTTCGGTCCCGACTATATCAATATCAAGCAGGCATACCGTATCGTCAATCCCAAAGGCATCTATCGCAGCTGGGATAAAACGACGCCGTTCCGTGTCACTCTCAAACATTTGCCGCGAGAAGAAGCCACGACATTCTCAGATCTGACGTCTGAAGGTTCATGGCGCGCCTATGTCATCAGAGGCGACCAGAATATGATCAAGCTTAACGGCAAGGTGGCAAATTCAGAGGCCAACGCAATTACCGGCGAGACCGGTGACAAAATCGATTTCAATGTCACGTTTAATTCAAAGCTTGCTGACAAGAATCAGGTCAAATGCTGTGTGATAAGAGTCGATTACCACAACTATTCGTGCCACCATCTGATTTTCGTGCGTCAGGGTTATGCTCCTATCGCCCTTGTGTCTAACGGGAAAAGGTGGCATTCGTTCAATATGCGTTCGGCCAAGACCGAGGTCAGCAGTCCGTGTGATGAAGGTTCGCTTTTCAGGCGCGGCTATTGGCGGTATCCTATAGACGCAACTTCTAACGTCAATGACAAGTCTCCGTGGGTCAATGTAGTTCCCGGTGATTTCTTAAATCATAAGAACACACAGCTGCGCATCGCCGGCACGAAAACGGATGCCGGGACTTGGACAACAAAGAAATGGCAGCAGATACCGTCGAAGGTCTATACCGGCAATTTTGCGACTGACAGTCTGCCTCAGAAATGGTTCAACCCGGCTCAGAAAGCGTCAATTGCAGCCTTTGAGGATTATGAGGTCTTGTATAATTCTGGAGATATAGCAGAGGGCTACGGAGTGCTCTACGGCGACAATTCTGACCACACGATGAATACGATAGACGAAGCGTTCGGATATGTCTACGACAGCAGTGACACACCCGGAACCGACAAGTCGGCCTACGGCATGCGCGGCACTTTTGTCTACAATAAAAGTACGGGGTCTTACGGAGGCAACAGCGTGTTTTTCCCCATAGGTCAGTCGGGCTACGGCCATCGCAAGCATGGCGACGGCAAACATGACGAGGCTACGGGTACTTTCGGCATCCTTCGATATGCCGGCGGCCGTGGCAAGCATTATAGCAATACAACTGCAATCAAAGACCGACCGATGTTCTGGGATCTATATCGTCGACCGGGCGCGATTTACTGGATTAATACCAACAATGCTAATTCAAAACCTCCGTTCGGAGATGATTCTAAAGGAGCAATCGGCTGGGACTTCAATTACTTTACTTTCGACTTCTTCCCCATTACCCAGTCTAATCTTTTTTCAGATGCGGTCAACACTTCAGACGCCTGTTTTATCCGCTGCGTAGAGTGATGAAGCAGCATGTTGTCAAGGGGATATAATATAAGCGGAGGCCCATACCCGGGCCTCCGCCTGTGTTGGTGTGGAGTTTAATTATATCAGCGTTTGGCGCTGCGTTTTTCGAGCTGGCGTTCGACGGCTTCGAGGGCGAGGTCGACGGCTTCTTCGAAGGTGTCGGCAGTTTTGGTGGCGACTATGTCTTCGAGCTGCGGGGCTACGGCTCTGATGACGGCTTCTTTATTCATTGCGGTTTCCGGTTTGACGACTTTGAGGGTTACGTCGATATCTGTGATTGCGTCATAGCGGCGGGTAAGACGCTGTGCTTTCTTGTTGATGAATTCGACGAGGCGGTCGGCGATGTCGAAGTGGATGGCCTGAATTTTAACTTCCATAATCTGAAATTTTAGGGGTTAAACGTGTGTTGCTTGTTTCTCGCTGCCGACGGCTGGTGTGCCGTGCGGAGGAGATCATGGTTATGTTTTCTTTGCCCTTGGATGGGCGAGTTTGTAATTGTCTTTTATCTCACGTGAAGACAGATGGGTGTAGATCTGCGTCGTTGCCAGCGACGAGTGGCCGAGGAGCTGCTGGACGGCGGTCAGCTCGGCGCCGTTGTTGAGCATGTCGGTGGCAAAGCTGTGACGCAGCACATGGGGCGAGCGTCGGCGGGCACCGGTGTTGCCGTCAAAGGTGCGGCGCACTATGTGGTAGACGAGCTGCCGGTAGAGGGGGCTGCCGTCGGGGCGCACGAAGAATTCGCCGCCGGGGTTTCCGGCGTCACGGTCGCGTAGGCTTGTATACAGTCTGATCATCGTTGTCAGTTCTTCTCCGAAAGGAATCATTCTTTCTTTATTACGCTTGCCGGTGACTTTTAGTTCGCGGCGTCGCAGGTCGACGTCAGAGTCGTGCAGGCCTACGAGCTCGGATTCGCGCATGCCGGTCGAGTAGAGCATGTCGGTGATGAGACGGTCGCGCACGGCGGTGAAGTCGTCGGTGTCGAGTTCGCTGTCGAGCACACGGGCTGTGTCAGACGAGGGGATAAAGACGGGCAGTGGTTTGGGCAGGCGTGCCGGCGTGAGTTCGGCGGCGGGATTGGCGCTTACGCCGCAGTGTCGGGTGAGGTAGCTGTAGAATGCGCGTAATGATTGTATTTTACGCCTGATTGAACGTATGCCGATGCCTTCTGACGAGAGGTGGGAAATCCATAGACGCAGGTCGGTCAGGGTGACGACTGACGGGTCGGGCTCGGCTGTGTGTATGTCGCATCCTGCCAGTGAGGCCGATGCGGCGAAGCTATACCACTGTTCGATATCTCGCCTATAAGACAAAACGGTGTGAACTGAGTAATTCAGCTCACACCGCAGATATGTCGTAAAGGAGTCGATTAACATATATTCGTCGCCCGTGAGGCTTTAGTGCCTGCGTCTGCAGCGAATTTAGTCAATCCTTTTTATTTTGCCAAATAAAACAAGGAAAAAATCCGGTCTCGCTTTAGCCGTTGACGGTCGACAGGCCGGATCGGTCAAATCGGTTGATTAATCTTCTACCGCGCGGAGTTTCTGGACGTAGACCGCTTTCATCATTTTTTTGCGGTTTGTCACAGATGGCTTCTGGAAAGCCTGACGGCTGCGGAGTTCTTTGACGATGCCGGTTTTCTCGAATTTTCTTTTAAATTTTTTGAGAGCTCTTTCGATGTTTTCGCCTTCTTTTACTTGTACGATAATCATATTGGTTGTTGAAAATATTTAATTGTTTGTTTATTGTCGTTTTTGCGTTTTGCGGGGCAAAATTAATAATACTTTTTTAGATGACAAAACTTTTTAACGATAAAATAACCCTTTCTGTCATTTGAGGTTGTCGGGGTTGTCAGGGTCGGTATACCAGCGTGAATACATAAGATAGTTGTGGGCTATCTTGCGGTTGATTTCAGCGCTTTGCTCGGGGTCGACCTGTTTGACATATTTGGCGGGAACACCGGCCCACAGTTCGTTGGGGCCGATTTTGGTGCGTGATTTCACTACTGACCCGGCAGCGACGATGGCGCCGCGGCCTACCTCGGCGTCATCCATGACGACTGATCCCATGCCGATGAGTGCATAGTCGTCGATTTTGGCGCCGTGGATGGTGACGTTGTGTCCTATCGAGACGTAGTCGCCGATTTCGATGGTTGATTTCTGGTAGAGGGTGTGGAGGACCGAGCCGTCCTGGATGTTGACGCAGTTGCCGATGCGTATCGAGTTGACATCGCCGCGGATGACTGTGCCGAACCATACGCTGCAGTCGTCGCCCATCTCGACGTCGCCGATGATGGCGGCGTTTTCTGCCAGAAAGCAGTCGCGGCCCATCTTGGGCGTGAATCCGCGAACGGGGACTATAATTGCCATATTTTTATCTTAATTTTGAATTTTGAATGTTGAATATTTGAATTGGGGCTAATTGTGCATTATGCATTATGAATTGTGCATTGACTCAATTGTGCATTATTCGAGCGGCGCTGTCGCTTTTTCGAGCCATGCGCGGCTGTCGGCATCGAGTGCCGGCGACAGGGCTGCGCGTACTTTGGCGTGATAGTCGTTGACCCATGCGATTTCGTCGGCTGTCATCAGCGAGAGGTCGAAGAGCTTGCGGTCGAAGGGGCAGAGCGTCAGTGTCTCGAATTTATAGAAGTCGCCGAATTCGGTTGTCATCGCGGGCACGGTCAGCACGAGGTTTTCGCAGCGTATGCCGTGGATGCCTTCGCGATAGAGTCCGGGTTCGTTCGATGTAATCATACCGGGCGTCAGCGGTGCGGGAACATAGTTGAGTCGTATGCTCTGTGGTCCCTCGTGGACGTTGAGGAAGTGGCCTACGCCGTGGCCGGTGCCGTGGAGGTAGGTCAGACCGTGTTGCCATAGGAAGCGGCGAGCAAGAGCGTCGAGCTGTGCGCCGCAGGTGCCGGCGGGGAAAATGACCTGGGCCAGAGAGATGTGGCCTTTCATGACGAGGGTGAAGTCGCTGCGTTCCATGTCGGTGGGAGTGCCAAGGGCTATTGTGCGCGTGAGGTCGGTAGTGCCGTCATAATATTGTGCGCCCGAGTCGATGAGTAGCAGGCCTGTGGGTTTGATTTCAGAACTTGAGGCTTCGTCGGCTTCGTAGTGGACGATGGCTCCGTGTGGTCCGTAGCCTGCTATCGTGCCGAAGCTCTCGTCGAAGAAGAGGGGCGACTCGGCGCGATGGCGGCGCAGAATCTCTGAAACTTCGAGTTCGGTAAGATGGCCGTCGGCGATACGGCGCTCGATTTCGATGAGCGATTTTACCATCGCTACGCCGTCGCGCACCATGGCCTGACGGACGCCTTCGGTCTGGACTGCGTTTTTACAGCCTTTGAGCATCGCTATCGGCGATGTCGCTTCGACGGCGCGTATGCCAAGCAGCTCGAGCACGGCTGTCGAAGTGCGTCCGGGCTCGACGAGCACGCGGGCTTCGTCGCTCAGATTGCTCAGGAATGATTTTACCTCAGAATAGCCGGCGGTCTCGACTCCGGCCTCGTTGAGATGGTCGATGGCGGCAACATCGAGTTTCGCGCGGTCGATGAATACGATGTTGCGCTTGGGTGAGAGGTAGAGGAATGCCGTGGCTACAGGGTTGTATTTTACGTCGTTGCTGCGGATGTTGAGCGTCCATGCAATCTCGTCGAGGGCTGAGATGAAGATCGATGTGGCGTGGGCGCGTCCGACGCCGGCGAGTATGTCGACAATCTTTTCGCGTGCTGTCCGGCCCGCATATTTGACTTCGTGTGCGAAAATCTTGCATTGGGGCAGGGCGGGGCGGTCGCTCCAGATGGCGTCGATGACGTCGAACTCGGTCGTCAGCATCAGCCCCGAGGCTTCGAGTTCGGCGCGGAGGCTGCGGGCGGCGGCGACTGACATCAGCATGCCGTCGACACCGACAGTCGAACCTGACGGGAGTGTCTCGCAGAGCCATGTGCCGATAGAGGGCGTTGACGCGAGGCCGTCTTTCATAAGTTTTATTTCTGTTCCTGATAGCTGTTCGGCTGCTTGCAGAAAATATCGCGAGTCGGTCCACAGCAGAGCTTCGTCGGCTGTAACTACAAGGTCGCCTGCCGAACCGGTGAAGCCGCTTAACCAACGGCGTGCCTGCCAGTGGGGCGCGAGATATTCACTCATATGGGCGTCTGCCTGGGGGATTATAGCTGCGGCGACGCCTGCCTTCTTCATCTCGGCGCGCAACAGCGCCAGACGATTTGAAATTTCTTCTTTCATCTTATATAAATATATTACAAGGCAAAATTAATAAAAAACACCAAACCGTCAAAATCACTATAAATTCGTGCCGCTATTTTCGACTGTAGGCCGGTGTAACACTTGAAGACGAGAAAAAGTTCAGAAAATGCGATTTTGTAACGCGCTGATTTGCAGGGGTGATTAAATTTTTCTTGAAAAAACATGTAAAAATATTTGGTGGGAATAGGAAAAAGC
>CABUPJ010000044.1 GCA_902493335.1 uncultured Porphyromonadaceae bacterium | reverse complement strand
ATCCCCCATCTCTACCGCTGGCCCGGCTTGAAAGAATACACCGATCCCTCGCTCGCCCCTCCCGACGTACCGATAAAGAAGCCCGACCCGACGGTTCCAATCATCATCCCACTCAAAATCGAGCGAAGCCTATGGAACAAGGGCTTCAGCCCTTGTAACGAAGCGATTGCAAACAGACTCTTACCACCCCATCCACGACCACTTTAGCGGCAGACATCCCCGCGCACCTAAAAAGTCAAATCGATGTCAAAAGAACATTGACATCGTTGTTACAAAAACTATTAATGTGCGTCGCCGAGCTCGGCGACGTGTGAAAGCCGTGTTTGCGCTAAATTTGTCCTTGTGTCGGCGGCTTGCCGCCGTATGGAACTATGGCTTTAGCCGTAGTGACTGATACGCTGGCCTGCAACGGTTAAAACCGTTGCTCCATATCGCCTAACTTGGATGTGCCAAGGCACACCCTCCTACAATCTCAAAATCTTATGTTCTTCTTCCCTTCTGTTCTTTTGTTCTAAATCTCAGAAAATCAGTCCGTGGGTTTAGTAGACCGGAAGGCGGAAGATGAAGCGGGCGCCTTTGCGGTATGAGGTGTCGACTTCGACGTCGCCGTTGAGCAGGCGGGCGATGAGGCGGCTGATGTAGAGACCGAGGCCACAGCCCTGATCCTGACTGCTTAACTGGCGGAAGCGCTCGAAGATGATTTCCTCGCTGCCGCGCGGTATGCCGCAACCTGTGTCGGTGACCGAAAATTCGAGGCTCTTGCCGTCGGATGTGAGTTGGTAGCCGAGAGAGATGGTGCCTTGTTTGGTGAATTTGGCTGCGTTGACAAGCAGGTTGAGCAGCACCTGTTCGGTGCGGTGGGCGTCTGTTTTGATTGATATGTCAGGCTCGTCGGCATTCTCGAATATCATCTTGACACCGGGATTGAGATATTTGTTTGTACTGTCGATGGCAAAACGGCAGATAGACTTGACTGATTCGGTGCGGATGCGCACACTCATCTTCGAGTTTTCAATCGATGCGATATCGAGCACGTCGTTTACGATCGTGAGCAGCAGTTCGGTGTTGAGGGTGATGATGTCAGTAAAGCGCGTGAGATATTTTTTCTTCTCAGCGTCGACGCAGTCTGTTATCAGATGTGTATATTCGACAATGGCGTGAAGCGGAGTCTTGATTTCGTGACTCATGTTGTTTATGAAGTCGGTCTTGACGCGTTCGGCGTTTTTGGCTTTGTCGCGGGCCTCGATAAGTTCTTCCTGAGTGGCTTTGAGGTTATCGCGCTCGGTTTTTAGCGTGGCGTTGGTGTCGATGACATCTTTGGCGAGGCGTTTGGTGCGGCGGTAGAGTATGTAGACGATAATCAGAAGTATAATGGCTCCGGCCAGTGCGACGACAATATATATAATCGTCTTGCGGTGGCTCACAAGTTTTGCATTGCGTTTTTCAAGTTCGAGTGACTGGTTTTCGCCGATAAGGCGGTCGATGTCATATCTTACCTGAAGTTCGCGGAAGTGTCTGTCGGTCTTTGATTTCAATCTGTTTGACAATACGTCGGTGTATAGTCTGAGAGCCTCGAGCTGTTCGGCGTCAGTTCCCGCCGAGTCTGCGGCTTCTTTGTATACTTCGATGAAAAAAGTCGATGTCAGGTCGTTTGCCGATGCTTCTATCTGCGGCTTTACAAGCGGCAATACCTCGTCATAGCGTTTTTTCGCCATCAGATAGCATATAGTGGGCCGTGGAGACACTTTCAGTGAGTTTGCCACTTCGGGATTCTGCGCTGCAAGCGTCAGTACACGGTTGTAATATATGTCGACTTCCTCAGGCTTAAGGCTTTTATATGAATTGAGCAGTCGTCTGTAGCAGACATATTTATATCTGCTCAGGTCTCTGAATCTTCTGCCGTCGGAGCGGTATTTCTTCTCCATGCCGTCGATTATTTCGAGCAGGGTTTTGTCTGCTTCGATGGCTTTGTCGTAGCATCTGCTGTTCATATAGGCGTTGGCTGCCCGCGTGTAATATGCGTTGCGGAGTGCGACCGAGCCGGCCGGCAGACTGTCGATGAGATTCTTTAATTCTGTGAGATGCTTGTCGAGAACCGAACCCTCCTCTGCCGTATAGAGGTATGAACACAGATTGAAGAGGTATTCTATGTGGCTGTAGATATCATGATCAATCTCGCTTTTGGCCTGTTTGTTTTTTTTTATCAGTTCGGTCAGATGTTCGTGACGTTCTTTTTCGCCCATCCTTGGAATGTCTGAGGCGGCCTTGGTGATAGAGATGAACAGAACGGTCTGACGCTGTTCTTCAGAGACGGGCAGAGATTTAGCCCTGCTCAGCATCAGTCCTGTTATCGAGTCGTTTGTTGAGTTTGTTGACGTCAGTTGCCTCAACATGTCAAAGGCGACAGGCATGTTGCCGCTGGCGAGAGCGGTGTTATATAACATTTCGCCTGTCTGATTACGGTGCAGGGTGGTCTCGAGGTCGAAAATGTCGTAGAGTATGGTGATGCTGTCTTTGGAATTCCGAGCCTCCGAGAGATCGTTCTGAAGACTGTTGATGGTCGTTATGCGGTCGAATGCGTGAGCCATCGGCGGCGTTAGTGACGAGATAATGAGGAGGATAGATATTGTGATGAGTCTCAGCATTTTTATGATTGGTTTTTTAAGGCATTATTGTTTGTCACTGACATCGGCAAAGGTACATAAAAAAAGAGTACGAACAAATAGAATGGCTACAAATCTATCACAAATTTGTCACATTTTAGTGTTGTGAAAGGTCAGAGTATCTGCGCTTTCTTTTTAAATAGTATGATGTCAGAATGTTGACGTGAGTATCCGGACGTTCGTCGAGAAGATTTCTGTCGGGGTGGACGGTATAGTCGCGGCGCATGCGGGCGAAATCGCGATGGGCGCGGATAATGGCCGACGCGTTCTTGAAATCGAGTGTGACGACGAATTTTGCCCAGGCGAGGGTGTCGAGAAGCCGGCGTTTGAAAAGCTTCGGGGCTCTGACGCTGTCGGGCAGATTTTTATGCAGCATCAGCAGATTGTTGCGGAAGTTGAGGTAGGTCTTGCGCGGATTCGATGCCGGCAGCGAGCCGCCGCCGAGATGGTAGACCTTTGAGTCGGGAACGGCTTTGATGCTGTGACCCGACAGGAGGATGCGCCAGCAGAGATCAATCTCCTCCATGTGGGCGAAGAAGCGGCTGTCGAGACCTCCGACACTGAGATATAGCTCGCTGCGCACCATCAGGCAGGCACCCGTGGCCCAGAAGACATCTGCCACGGTGTCATACTGACCGTTGTCATGCTCGCAGTCGGCGAAGATGCGGCCGCGGCAGTATGGATAGCCGTTGCGGTCGATGAAGCCGCCGCATGCGCCGGCATATTCAAACGACGTCGGGTCGCTGTCGCTGAGAAGTTTGGGCTGAATGGCGCCGACTTCGGGGTGCGACTCCATGAAGTCGTAGAGCGGTTTGAGCCAGCCCCGGGATGTGCGCACGTCGGAGTTGAGCAGCACGGTGTAGGGGTAGCGTGTCATCTCGATCGCCTTGTTGTAGCCTGCGGCGAAGCCGAGATTTTTGGCGAACGCAATGGTCTCTACTTCCGGGAATTCGTTGCGGAGCACTTCGGTCGAGTCGTCGTCGCTGCCGTTGTCGACGACGATGACACGGCCTATGGCCGGGTCGGTCGTGGCGACGACAGAAGGCAGATATTCGCGCAGCAGGCGGCTGCCGTTCCAGTTGAGTATGATGACGGCGACGGGCACCGTCGGTTTATCGTTTTGTTTCATCGTCTGCGAATGTTACTTTATGTTTCCACCGCTTGTGGCTCCACAGCCAGACGGCGGGGTCGCGCATGATTGTTTTTTCGAGCATTGCGGCATAGCGGTCGGTGATGCTATACTGCGGCTCGTCGGCGAGACGGTCGCTGATGAGCCGGTTGGTGATTTTATAGTGGCCGCGCGACACCTTCTCCATATCCCAGTAGATTGCGGCCATATCGAGCCGCCGGGCGAGAGTCTCCGTGCCGGTGATGACGGCTGTCGGGTGGTTGAGGAAGCTGACGACGTGGATGGTGTCGCCGTGGCTCGGCTTCTGGTCGCTCATGAAACCGACCATGGCCGGCAGGCCGGTGCGCTTCTCCTTTATTAAATCGCGGAGGACGGTCTTTTTGGGATATGAATGTGAGCCGAAGCGGCTGCGGATTCTGAGCATCATGGCGTCGAACCACCGGTTGCGCAGCGGGCGGTAGACCTGACCGTAGACGGCGCCGTGGTCTGGCGGGAAGGCGGTGTGCAGCGTTATCGACGGCGCCCACTCCCAGTTGCCGCAGTGAGAGAAGTAGACGGCGATGCTGCGTCCTTCGCCGAGCAGTCTGTCGACGAGTTCGATATTTTCGAAGACCATGCGGCGCGACATCTCTTTATTGGTGATATGCAATAGTTTGACAGTCTCGAAGATGTAGTCGGCGAAGTTGCGGTAGAAGCGGCGCTCGATGTCTCGCAGCTCGGCGGCGCTTTTGTCGGGGAACGACTCGGCGAGATTTTTTCTGACGACCTTGCGGCGGTATCTGACGACATGCCTGAGCAAAAGGGCAACGCCGTCAGAGATGACGTAGAGGGCGCCGAGAGGCAGCAGGGCCAGAGCTCGCAGCGGAGCGTTGAGCAGAGTGTCGGTTATCTTCATAATATGAGTCGGGCTTTGACGGTTTCGTCGTCGGTGACGACATCGGTGATTTCGACGTTGACGATGCGGTTATCGAGGGCGGCGATGTCGACCTCCGGGGCAACGTCGGCGATGATGCGCAGATAGTTGTCGGTGAAGCCGCCGACGCTGTGGCTGTCTTTAGGCCGCTCGATGAGTGCCGGGCGCACGGTGCCGACGAAACGGCGCGAGAAAGCGTCGAGCTTGGCGGTGCTGACGGCGAGCATCTCGCGTGTGCGGCGGTGTTTCTCCTCCTGTGTGACGACATGCTCGATCTCGAGCGCGCGGGTGCCCGGACGTTCGGAGTAGGTGAAGACATGAAGCCTCGAGATGTCTATCGACTCGACGAAGGCCTTCGAGCGGGCGAAGCGCTCGGCGGTCTCGCCGCGCGCGCCGACGATGAGGTCGACGCCGATGAAGGCGTCGGGCATGACGCGGCGTATGCGTTCGATCTTCGAGGCGAAGAGGGCTGTGTCGTAGTGGCGGCGCATGAGTCGCAGCACGTCGTCGTCGCCCGACTGCAGCGGTATGTGGAAATGAGGCATGAAGCTACGCGACGAGGCGACGAAATCGATGATTTCGTCGGTCAGCAGATTTGGCTCGATTGACGAGATGCGGTAGCGCTCGATGCCGTCGACGCGGTCGAGCGCGCGCACGAGGTCATAGAAGGTTTCGCCGGTGCCTTTGCCGAAGTCGCCGATGTTGACGCCGGTGATGACAATCTCCTTGCCTCCCTGTGCTGCGACGTCGCGGGCCATGGCGACGAGCTGGTCTATCGTGCCTGAGCGCGAACGTCCGCGGGCGCGCGGTATGGTGCAGTAGCTGCACCAGTAGTCGCATCCGTCCTGGACTTTGAGGAAATGGCGTGTGCGGTCGTCGCTCGAGCATGATGGCAGAAAGCGGCGTATGTCTTTGGCTGCGGTGACGACGGTTTGCGGCTCATGGTCGGCACACCAGCGGTCGATGAAGTCGGCGAGTGCAAGTTTCTCGTCGATGCCGCCGACAATCATGACACCGGGAAGCGAGGCGACCTCGTCGCTCTTGAGCTGGGCGTAACAGCCTGTGACGACGATGGCTGCGTCGGGATGGCGTTTATGGAGAGAGCGTATTGTCTGGCGGCATTTCTTGTCGGCGAGCTCGGTGACGCTACATGTGTTTATAACGATGAAGTCGGGCGTCTCGGAGGGTGTGGCGCGACGGATGCCGCGTTCGGCGAGCATGCGCGCTATGGTCGAGGTCTCGGCGAAGTTGAGCTTGCAGCCGAAGGTATGGAACAGTGCCGTGCGGTTGCCGAATATGCTGTTGTCAATCATTTTGCCTTGTAAGAGTTTATGATTTCAGAAATCTCGCGGGCGTCGTCCTCTGATGTGCAGCCTGATATCGGGAGGCTGACGACAGTGGCGGCGAGCCGACGCGACAGTGGCAGACCGAGGCCGCCGTATTCCTTGTAGCAGGGCTGGTCGAAGGGGGCGACGGGGTAGTGGACACCTGTTTCGACGCCGTTTTCCGCGAGGTATGAGCGGAAGTGGTCGCGGTCGTCGACGCGCACGACATACTGGTGCCAGACAGCCGAGCCGTCGTCGGCGAAGAGCGGTCTGGTGACGGCGCTGTTGGTGACACAGGCTTCATAGACAGAGGCTATGCGTCGCCGGGCGTCGTTCTCGCGGTCGGTAAAAGGCAGTTTTGCCGACAGAATGGCCGCCTGCATCGGGTCGAGACGGCAGTTGACCCCTTTGTAAATATTATGATACTGACGGTCAGAGCCATAGTTTGCAAGCTGTCTGATGGTATCGGCCAAAAGGGTGTCGTCGGTGGTGACGGCACCGGCGTCGCCGAGGGCTCCGATGTTTTTTGTCGGGTAGAAGCTGAAAGCGGCGGCGTCGCCGAGAGCTCCGGCGCGGCGCGAGCCTCCGCGTCCCGGTATCGGCGCCACGGCTCCTATGGCCTGAGCGCTGTCTTCGACAATCCTGAGGCCGTGGCGTGCGGCTGTGTCGCGCAGGGTCTCGTCATAGCAGACGCGGCCATAGAGGTGGACGGGCATGACGGCGCGTGTGCGCGGCGTCACGGCAGCTTCGACAAGGTTTGTGTCGAGATTCATCGTCAACGGGTCGGGCTCGACGAAGACGGGCACAAGGCCGCAGTCGCTGACCGCGAGAACCGAGGCGATGAAGGTGTTGCCGGGCACTATTACCTCGTCGCCGGGCTGCATGGCTCCGAGTTCGATATAGGCTCTGAAAATCAGCCGCAGGGCGTCGAGACCGTTGCTGACGCCGACTGCGTTGGCCGTGCCGCAGAGCGAGGCCATCGACCGCTCGAACGCATCGACCTCAGGCCCTCCGATAAAACGGCCCGAGTCGATGACACGGCAGACTGCCTCCTTGAGCGCGTCGGCGTAGGGACGGTTGACGGTGCCGAGGTCGAGGAATGTATATCGTTTGTGGTTCATTTGTCGCTTGTGAGTTTTTTGAATTCGCTGTAATCGCGCACATAGTCGGCTGCGTCGTATTTGTCAGATGCGGCGACCATGCAGATTGCGCCCGACGAGAAATTTTCGACCGTGCGCCAGATGCCGGCGGGTATATACAACGCGCGGTATGGGCGGTCGAGGGTGAAGACGCGCCGGTCCTTGCCGTCGTCGAGGGTGACGGTGAACGAGCCGGAGAGGGCGACCATCAGCCCCTCGAGAGCGTGGTGTGAGTGGCCTCCGCGGCCTTCGTCGGTTGGAACGTCATAGATATAATAGACGCGCTTTATCAAAAAAGGCATGTCGCCGCTGTTCTCGATGACTGTCAGCGAGCCGTTGTCGCCGCGGTGGCGCGGCAGGTCGATGAGGCGGGCGTCGGTCACGCGCGATGTGCTGTGCTTAGACGGTTTCATCGGCGGTGATTTCTTTATAACGGGCGAAGTCTTCGATATAGTCGGCTTCGTCGTAGATCTTAGATGCGAGTGTCATGATGACGGCACCGGTGGTGATGTTTTCGATGCGGCGCCATGTCATCGGGGGAAGCATAAGTCCCTGGTAGCTGCGGTTGAGTGTGAACGTCTGCTCGTGGCCGCCGGGTGTGGTGACTGCGACGTCGACAGAGCCGGCAAGGGCGACGACAAGTTCGCTCGTCGTCATCAGCGCGCGGCCGTAGCGCTCTTCGCCGCCGGGGACGTCGTAGGTCCAGTAGACGCGCTCGATCTCGAAGGGACAGTTTGTCTCGCCTTCGATAAACGACAGGTTGCCGCGTGCGTCGACGATGCGGGGGAAGGTCAGGACTGTCGGTTCAGTTAATTGCTCCATCGGCGAGTCGTATCAGGTATTTGCCGTAATCTGTCGCTGCGAGTGGAGCGGCTATTTCTCTGAGCCGGGCGGCGGTAATGAATCCGCGGCGGTAGGCCACTTCCTCGATGGCGCTGACGATGACACCCTGACGCTTTTCGATGGCCTCGACAAAACGCGAGGCGTCGCTGAGGGAGTCGACGGTGCCGGTGTCGAGCCATGCAAAGCCGCGGCCGAAACATTTTACGCGCAGGCGTCGGTCTGACAGATAGGCGGCGTTGACAGATGTTATCTCGTATTCGCCGCGTGCCGACGGACGTACGGCGGCGGCTATGTCGATGACGTCGTTGGGATAGAAGTAGAGGCCGACGACGGCTTTGTCGCTGCGGGGCGACTCGGGTTTCTCGACGATTTCAGTCGGATTGCCGTCGGAGTCGAGGGTGACGACGCCATATCGCCGCGGGTCGCTGACGGGATAGCCGAAGACGGTGGCATAGCCTTCGGCGGCATTGCGCACGGCGTCGTGCATCATACCCGAAAAGCCCTGGCCGTAGAAGATGTTGTCGCCGAGGATGAGGCAGACATCGTCGTCGCCGACAAAGTCGCGGCCGATGACGAAGGCCTGGGCGAGACCCTCGGGCCGGGGCTGGACGGCGTAGCTGAAGCTGACACCGAGACGTGAGCCGTCGCCGAGCAGGCGCTCGATCTGCGGCAGGTCGACCGGCGTCGAGATGATGAGTATGTCGCGGATGCCGGCGAGCATGAGCGTCGACACGGGATAGTAGATCATCGGCTTGTCGTAAACCGGGACAAGCTGCTTCGACAGGGCCAGTGTTATGGGATAGAGGCGTGTGCCCGAGCCTCCGGCGAGTATAATTCCTTTCATCTTGAACTGTACATTCTGTTGTAATAATCGCGGTATTCGCCCGATGTGACGCTGTCTACCCAGGCGAGGTTGTCGAGATACCATCTGACGGTCTTCTCTATGCCTTCGCTGAATGGAGTGAGCGGAAGCCATCCAAGCTCGGTGGCGATCTTTTCGGGGTTGATGGCATAGCGCATGTCATGGCCGGGACGGTCGGTGACAAATTTTATGAGATTATGACCGACAGCCCCGCGCGGACATTTGAGGATGCCGCCATAGCGGCTGTCTGTGTCGACGAGGCGGGCGATGATGTCGATGACCGTGCGCACGATCTCGATGTTGGTGTGCTCGTTGAAGCCGCCGATGTTATAGGCTTCGCCGACTCGTCCGCGACGCAGCACGGCGTCAATGGCGGCGGCATGGTCGTCGACATAGAGCCAGTCGCGCACGTTGGTGCCGTCGCCGTAGACCGGCAGCGGCTGACCGTGGATGATATTGTTTATTATCAGCGGAATGAGCTTTTCGGGGAACTGGTATGGTCCGTAGTTGTTGCTGCACCGGGTAATCAATACGGGCAGGCCGTATGTCTCGTGATATGCTCTGACGAGCAGGTCGGCCGAGGCTTTTGAGGCAGAGTAGGGTGACCGGGGGCTCAAAGGTGTGGATTCGGTGAACAGCTCAGTGCCGTATGCGGTCGCGTCGTGACGGGCGCCGACGACAGAGCTGACGGCATCGCTGACTGTCAGCGGCATGCCTTCGGGACGATTTTTTTCAAGCGCGCCGTAGACTTCGTCGGTGCTGACCTGTAGGAAACGGCGGTCGCCGGCCTCGGTAGCGGCGATGTGACGGCGGAAGGCTTCGAGGAGTGTCTGTGTTCCCATGACGTTGGTCGCCACGAATATTTCGGGACCGTCGATGCTGCGGTCGACGTGGCTCTCGGCGGCGAAGTTGACGATATAGTCAGGATCGGTGCCGGATATGAGTGCTGTCATGGCTTCGGAATCCCGTATGTCGGCTTTGACAAACTTCACGGCGCCTGAGGCTATCTCGGTTTCAAGGTTGGTGACATTGCCTGCGTAGGTCAGCGAGTCGACGACAGTAATCTCTGTCTCGCCGTGGTGTGCGGCAAGGATATATTTGACAAAATTGGTGCCAATGAAGCCGGCACCACCTGTGACAAGATATTTTTTCATCATAGAGCGAAGTTACTACATTTCTGTTAAAAAGACATCACCTGAGCCTTGCTTTTTGTTAAAAAACTATGAATAAGCAAAAATAAGGACCGGGCTATTGATTTAATATAAATAAATGACTAATTTTGTGCAAAAGACTCTAAAAGAGTGTTAAACACTATGCCATGACACCATGAAAAAATATTAAATCACTTAAATACAAACCATTAATTAATCAATCAATTATGTTCATCTCTACGCTTACAAAAGCATTCTCGCCCAAGCGGGTTGCTATGCTTGCGCTTGTCGCAGCCGGCGCTATGATGGCTTCGGCCCAGACATTCGTGGCCGACGGCGTCATCTGGAAAGCCAGCGGCAACAAATTAACGGCGCAAAAAGCCGGTACGAAAGTGACGACCGGAGAGGCCGGTCCGACAGTTTATGCCGGTGACATCGTCATCAATGCCCAGATCGAATACGGCGGCAAAACTTATATTGTCAGCAGTATCGGTTCTGTATTTAAAGATTCTGAAATAACCTCGATCACAATTGCCGACGGTGTCGCTACAATCAGCCGCGGCTGTTTCAGCGGATGTAAGAACCTTAAGACAGTCAAATTCCCGGCTGATCTTACGACTTTCAACGGCAATATGTTCGAGAACTGTACGGCTCTCGAGGAATTTGAGATTCCCGGCGCCGCAAAGGAAATCGCCAGCAACCAGTTTAAAAACTGCTCGTCGCTGCGCAAACTCGTCATCGCTGACGGTGCAACCGCTCTTGAACTCTCGGCCGGCGCATTCACAGTTGATGAAGGTGTCACGATTCCTCTTGAAGAGGTTGTCATCAACCGTGCGATCGGCAACAAATACACAGCCATGGATACCAAGCCTTTCCGTGGCGCCAAGGCACTCAAGAAGGTGACAATCGGCGGCAGCTGTGTAAGTCTCCCCGCAAGCTATTTCGAAAACTCGACACTTGAGACCGTTGTCTTTGAAAGCGCTTTCACAACGCTCAATACCAACGTCTTCGCAGCTACGAATATCAGTGAGATCACCCTTCCCGACGGTGTTACCTCGATTCCCGCATCTCTGATGCAGAACTGTAAGCAGCTCAAGAAAGTGACTCTCGGCTCGGCTGTGGAGAGCATCGGCGACATGGCCTTCTATAACTCGACGGTTTCAGAAGTCGCTCTTCCCGCTTCGCTCAAGAGCATCGGCCAAATGGCTTTCAGCGGCGCTAAAATCGCAGGTGATCTCGTTCTCCCTGAAGCAGTCAAGACTATCGGCGCTCAGGCATATGCAAACAACAGTGCTCTCGCATCCGTCACACTGCCCGCCTCAACGACACGCGTCGGTGACGGCGCATTCCTTGCCTGCAATGCTATCGCCAAGTTTGCCGTCGCAGCCGAAAACGAGACATACTCGACAGACGCAGACGGAAAATATATCCAGAGCAAAGACGGTGAGACTCTTCTCTGCTACGCACCCAAGGCTGCCGGCACAGAGTTTACCGGCAACTTCAAGGCCATTGCTCCCTATGCATTCTATAAATCGTCGCTTGAGAGCATCACACTTCCCGCATGTACCTCTTTCGGCGACTATTCAATGAGCGAGACTCCCATCACCAAACTCGAAGTCAGAGGTCTTGTCGGCCGTTATGTAGCCAAAGACTGCAAGGCTCTCAAGGAAGTTACGGTAGATTGCACAGAAGTTCCTTTCGGTGTTGTTTCGGGTTGCGACGCACTTGATAAAGTCAACTTCACCAAACCGACAGTTGTGGTAAAACAGGACGCTTTTGCCGGTTGTACGGCGCTCAAGAGTCTCGACCTCGGCTCGGTGCTCGCCATTCTCGAGGCAGACTGTTTCAAGGGTAGCGGCATCGAGACCCTTATTGTCGGCTCGACCTTCCCGCCGGCCATGGCCGATGGCGTTTTCACAGCCGAAAGCTCGAACATCACCGCTAAAGTACCCGTTGACCTTGTCGAGGATTACAAAGCCGCTGACGGATGGAAATACCTCAACATCGCAGGTGACGCCAATCTCGTGGCCGGCGGTGCCGACATGGGTATGCCCGCAGGTCTGTACTACGCAGGTGAAGACGGCATGCTTCATGTCGCTTATGCAGACGGCAACGATGACACATATGACGTAGGCGGTGTGCCTCACACATTCCAGCTCATTGAGTTCCAGAACCGTATCTATGGCGCATCTGCCGGCAAGAAGTTTGTCTACTCTGCCACAGGTTCTGTCGACGGTGATGGCAAACTCTTCTATATCTCTAAGATCGGTGGCGAGGTGTTCCAGGCCACTGTTCTTGACAATGCAGGCAACAATGCCTATAAAGATCCCTTCGGTCTCTATATCTACGGCGAAGACCTCTATGTCAACGACCGTAACGTCTGTGTCCGTAAAGTTCCCGCATCGGCCATCGCCCTCCCCCAGAGCTATCCGTCGTGGATGGAAAACAACTGGCTCGGCTACTATGGCATGAACTGGTCATACGGCTGTATCAAATCAGGCTTTGCCATCACTACCGAACCGAACAAAAACGTGCCTCTCTACTGGGTCGGCATGAAGTTCAACGGCAACGGCATCTATCGTTTTGTCGAAAGTGACATCGTTGTTCCCCACAAGGATGAAGAAGGTAAGGACGTTAATCCCAAACTGCCCGAATATTCACCGATGCTCGCCGCTATGTCACCCCTCTTCACGACATTCAACATTGACGAGGCAAACGGTCACCTCTACATTTATATAGAGAAGACAGCCGGTGATGAGAATACAATGACCCGCGGCGGTCTCTACCGTATCGATCTCGCCAAGCTCTATGAGAATCCTGATCCCGCCAATCTGTCGGCCCTCGATCCCGTTCTCGTCGACGGTTCTCCTGTCAAATATGAAGGCTCAGGCGTAACCGAACATGTCGGTATCACTCAGCTCGCATTTGACGCCAAGCATGAATATCTCTATTGGTGCTATCGCGCTCCGTCGCCCGAGGAAGCAGCTGCCAACGAGGCTTCGACTTTCGCAGAAATGGGTGAAAGCGGCAAATACTGGTGGGCCGATAAATATGACGAAAACAATCCTCTGCACCACAGCGGTATCAAGCGCATCAAACTCGGCGAAGACAAACCGACCGTCGAGATGGTTGTCAAAGATGTCAACGGTTATGGTATCGTCCCCGTCAACTATGAAGGTTCGACCAAACCCGGTTCGGGTGTCGCCAAAGTGGTTGTCAACGGCGCCAAGCTTGTCAGCGTTGCCAACAACGTAGTCGCAGCCGCCGAGGATGTCGAAGTGGCAGTCTATGATCTCAACGGTGTCATGGTCGGTGCAGCCGTCCTCGCCGCAGGTCAGGAATATAATATCGATAATCTTGCAGCCGGTGCATATGTCATCAATGCTGTCGCAGCTAACGGCGACGCTCAGGCTGTCAAATATATCAAGAAATAACCGATAGTCAACAGACTATAACTGCTGCGGGGGCGCATCACTATGATGTGCCCCCGCTTGCTTTCCGGGGAATGCACAATGCACGATTCACAATGCACAATCTTTTGAGGGTGAGGGGTCTGACGGGTCTGACAAGTCTGACGGGTCAGACGAGTCAGACAGGTCGGACGATGAGGCGCCCTGGGAGCCCGCAGTCTCCTGGCTGTGGGTGTAATAACTTGAGCGACACTGCGATAGGCGGGAGCCTATCGCATCCCTGACGCTTCGCGAGGGGCGATTCGAGGGTGCTCCAAGGGCTGAAGCCCTTGGTCCATGGCCTATCGCATACCGGGCTACTTAATCAAACGCGCCGGAGATTGATTCGTCGACTTCTTCGGGGATTTCCTCGCCGTAGTATTCGCCTTCGCAGAGGTTGATGTCGGCGGGGAAGGTGAAGCGTGATTCCTGGCTGTAGGGCAGGGTCTTGTCGGCATATACTTTGGTGATATATTTGCCGTAGACGGGCAGAGCCATTGATGCACCCTGGCCCTGGGCCATGTTGTTGAAGTGGATGTAGCGCTCGTCGCCGCCGACCCATACGCCGGAGACGAGGTCGGGGGTAAAGCCCATGAACCAGCCGTCGGCATTGAAGTTGGTTGTGCCGGTCTTGCCGCCCATCTGAGCGGTGATGTTATAGGGCGGACGGCGCAGACGATTGCCTGTGCCATAGTCGACGACGTTGAGTAACATCGAGAGGATGCGCCAGTAGCCTTTCTCGGTTATGACTTCGGTGTGTATCGGTGTGAAGTCGCTGATGATGTTGCCGTTGGCGTCTGCGATGGCTGTGACGAACATCGGGTCGACACGCATGCCTTTGTTGGCATAGGCTGTATAGGCCGTGACCATCTCCTTGACAGATACTTCGCAGGGACCGAGGCAGAGTGACATCACGGCCGGGAGGCGGTTGGTGATGCCGTAGCTGTGCATGCGCTTGACGAGCTCGGCGGGGCTGAGCTGTGCCATCAGGCGTGCCGAAATCCAGTTGTTTGAGTTGGTGAGGGCCCATTTGAGATCGACCATCTCGCCGATGCGAGCTGTGCCGGAGTTGCGTGGTGACCAGGGGCGGCCGTTTTCGTCGGTGTATGTCGGCTGTTCGTTGAGGAACATGTCGCAGGGCGTGAAGTCAGACTCCATCGCATAGGTGTAGAGGAATGGCTTTATCGTAGAACCGACCTGACGGCGGCCGGTAGAAACCATGTCATACTGGAAGAATTTGAAGTCGGGACCGCCGACATAGGCCTTGACATAACCGGTTTTCGGGTCCATCGACATGAATCCCGTGCGAAGGAAGTGTTTGGTGTAGAGCAGTGAGTCGAGAGGGGTCATCACTGTGTCGACTGGGCCGTCATAGCTGAAGACGGTCATCTCGACTGGAACGTCGAACTCGCGGCGTATCTCGCTCTCGCTTTTGCCGGCGACTTTGCCGACACGGTGGCGTTCGCTCTGGCGGATAGCATTGTCAATCAGCTTCTGGCGCAGGTCGGATGTCAGCTCGGCCGGATTTGACGAATAGGGTGCTGTCGACGAATTGCGCTTCTCGCGGAAGAACTGCTGCTGGAGGCTGCGCATGTGTTCGTTGACGGCCTGCTCGGCGTAGGTCTGCATTCTCGAGTCGAGTGTGGTGTAGATTTTGAGGCCGTCGTTGTAGATGTCATAGTTGGTGCCGTCGGCTTTGGGGTTCTTTTCTATCCAGCCGTATAGCGGGTTTGTTTCCCAGGCTATTGAGTCGTCGGTGAATTTCTGTGCGTCCCACGACGGATAATCGCTCTTCACGGGCTTTTTGGCCGTCAGATAGCGGCGTAGCTCTTCGCGAAAGTATGGGGCGAGGCCTTCTTTGTGGTCAACGCGGTGGAAATCGAGAGTAAGCGGCAGGGCAGAGAGAGAGTCGAGTTCGGCGCGTGTGAGCATGTCGGCCTTATACATCTGTTCGAGCACGGTGTTGCGGCGCAGGCGGGTGCGCTCGTTGTGGCGGACAGGGTTGAAGTACGAGGGGTTTTTGGCCATGCCTACGAGGGTTGCGGCCTCCTCGATGCTGAGGTCTGAAGCTTCTTTGTTGAAGTAAATCTTTGCTGCCGACTTGATGCCGACGGCATTATAGAGGAAGTCAAACTGGTTGAGATACATCTTGAGAATCTCGTCCTTCGAGTAGAAGCGTTCGAGTTTCGTGGCTATCATCCATTCGACTGGTTTCTGAAGTGCGCGCGAGAGGAGATTGCTGCTCGGAGGGGTATACAGCTGCTTTGCAAGCTGCTGGGTGATAGTCGAGCCGCCGCCGGCATTTTTCTGCTGAAGCAGGAGTGTCTTGACGGCAACGCGAGTCAGGGCGCGGGCATCGATGCCAGAGTGGTCTCTGAAGCGTGAGTCTTCAGTGGCTATAAGGGCGTTGATGACATTTGGCGATATCTCGTCGAAGTCGGCGTAGACGCGGTTGCCTGTGCTGCGGAAGTAGCGGCCGATTTCGACGCCGTCGGCAGTGTAGACGACGGAGGCGAATTTGTCCTGAGGATTTTTCAGTTCTTCAATCGGCGGCATGTAGCCTACGAGGCCGTTGTAGGCCATGATGAAGAATATGACGGCGCAGGCCACAAGGGCAGCGAAGATGATCCAGAGGCGTATGATTATTTTTTTTGTGCGGGGCTTGATAGCTGTCGCACTCGTCGACGACGAAGTCTTTGATGCTGATTTATTTGTCGTTGCCATAGTGATATGGTAAAATTAACTTACAAAGTTAATATTTCTCGCCCAAATATGCAACAGCAGGGGCGCCGAGTGGAATTAGTAATGAGCAATTAGGAATTAGCAATTAGGGGTTCGACGTCCACCAGGACGTCTGCGAGTTCATAACCGGGTACATCGAGGACCATCGGGCCGAGATGTGCCCGGTAAGCTATATATGGATTTAGATGTCTGGAGGACATCGATTTAACCAAAGATGGTCATTTTTCGATGTCTTACAGACATCATCCGTGGGACGGCAGCTTTCCGGGCACACCTACGCTGCGCTCCGGTGTACCCGGTTACGAGATAAATATTGTCTTTCAGACAATTATAGTTTGACTTAATCGCATTGGGGCGGAAACGGCGGCTCCCGGCGCAGCTGTGACCGGGTCGGGAGTCGTGTTGACGGGTTTTGAGCCGTCAGAGTATTGTTTGCCGATTGGCGTGATTTCTTATTTGAGGGCGTCTTTTACAGCGTCGTTGGGAACCATGTCTTCTTTGAAGACGTAAGCGCCTGTCTTGGGAGATTTCACCATTTTGATGACTTTGCTGTATGTGCGGCCTTCACCTTTCTGAAGTGATGCGACGGTTTTCTTTGCCATATCTCAGTGCCTTATTTTATTTCTTTGTGAACGGTTACACGCTTAAGGATGGGGTTGTATTTCTTAAGCTCAAGTCTCTCTGTTGTGTTCTTGCGGTTTTTGGTAGTGATATATCGTGATGTGCCGGGCATACCGCTTGCCTTGTGTTCGGTGCATTCGAGGATAACCTGCACGCGATTACCTTTTGCTTTCTTTGCCATCTTCTTAGAATCCTATGAATTTAATGTCGTTATCGTTTAAATATCCCTGCTCGTAAGCTTTTGTGATAGCTGCGTTGAGGCCGAGCTTGTTGATTGTGCGCAGACCGGCGGCTGAGATAGTCAGGCTGATCCAGATGCCTTGTTCAACCCAGTAGAATTTCTTGTTGAAGAGGTTGACGTTGAATTTGCGTTTTGTGCGACGCTTCGAGTGTGAGACGTTGTTGCCCACAAGTGCTTTTTTACCGGTAATTTGACAAATCTTTGACATGGCTGTTTTACTGGTTTATCTTATTTTTTCTTGTTTGTTAATTAGCGTGTCAGGTGTGCTCGTTTGCCGTCCTCATATCGTCGCCGGGTGCATCTTTCCACGGCGGCTTTTTAGCAAGAGCCACAAAACAGAGTGCAAAGTAACTTATTTTTTATCACTCCGCCAAATTTTTACATCTGTTTTTCAATAATTTTTATTGACATTGTGGTTTTTGTCTCAGTCGGCGCTGTTTTTGCGGTCGAGTGCCGTGTGGTAGTAGCAGTGTTTGATGCTGCCGTCTTCTTCGCGCAGGTGGAAGCCGTTGCCCTCGCAGTAGCGGAACATGTCGCAGTCGGCGCAGATGCCTGTTTTCATCCAGCTGTGGTCGCGGTATTGCCGATAGCGGTTCTGCCATACGTCCCAGAAGTCGTCGGCGTAGATGTTGCCCTGGGTATAATTGGCACGGATGCTCGGGCAGGCGGCAATAGAGCCGTCGATGAGTATCGAGCCGGTAGTCACGCCGGCGGTGCAGCGGAAGAAATGGCTGCGTACGTCGCCTTCGTAGTCGCCGAGAAAGCCTTCGCAGCAGTATGAGGGTCTGATGCCGCCGGCGAGTCGCTTGGCCTTGATGTATTCCATCAGCGCGACGAATTCATCTGAGGTGAGGCTGAATTCGGGGTATTGGCGGGCGCGTCCCGAGGGGGAGATGGTGAAGAGACGCCAGTTTCTGACGCCGGCTTCTTCGAGGCGCGCGGCGATTTCGGGCAGCTTGCCGATGGTGCGGCGGTTGACGCAGGTGACGACGTCGAAGTTGAGGTCGTCGGCCGCGGCGGCCATCTTGATGGCGCTGATGGCTCGGCGGTATGACTCGGGGTTGCCTCGCATCCAGTTGTGGTCGTCCTCGTCTCCGTCGAGGCTTATCGTCAGGTTGTGGATGCCTGCGCGGCGCAGGCTGTCGAAACGCCGGGGCGTGAGCAGCAGGCCGTTGGAGACGATGCCCCAGGGCAGTTCGCGGCGGTATAACTCGAGTCCGACGTCTTCGAGGTCGCGGCGCACGAGGGGTTCACCGCCGGTGATGACTATGTTGAGCCGGTGGCGGTCGACGTGCGGCAGGATGCTGTCGATTGCTTTGAGGAAGTCGCCGGCCGGCATGTCGGGAGCAACCGACGAGGTTTTGCAGTCGCTGCCGCAGTGGCGGCAGTTGAGGTTGCAGCGCTGCGTACACTCCCAGAAGAGCTGCGTCAGCGGGTGCTCTTCGTTGAGCATGTGGCGGCGTTTGCGGTCGATTTCAAGGGCGAGGCGCCGGCGCAATGACAGTTTGCCCATCGCTGCGGTCAGTCTTTTTTAGCTTTGAGCTTGAAGTCTTGCTCTACAGTGGCTTTGCCGATATACCAGAATTCGTCGCGGCCATCATCTTTAAAGTCGACCTTTGTTTCGATTGAGTCGGCTTCGAGTGATTCGTCAGGAGGTGTGCAGACGATTCGGACTTTATTAAACATGCCACTGCTTTTGAGCGAATACGTTCCTGTATTGTCAGAAGTTGTGTTGAGATACCATTCGGCATCATGCCAAACAATTTCGCCGTTGATTTTGAGGCCTTCGCGGAGAGCGATTTTGGCATTGGGTACCGGCTTGCCGTTTTCGTCTACGACGGTGCCTTTTACTTCGAAGTCGCCGTGTGGGGTGCCGTACATACACGGTACATCGCTCGGGTCGTCACTGCACGAAAAACCTAATGCCGCGAGCAGCACGGCAAAGATGGCGTTGATGAGTTTGTTGAACTTGCTGCTTGCTTTTTTCATGGTTTCAGAGGATTAGTTAGTTACTTGATGGTTTATTTCGCAAATATACATATATTATAATGTGAAAAGCAAGTTTTTCTACGAAATTTTTTAATTATAGGACGCTAATTTGGAAAATAGTATAACTTTCGCAATTTTTTTGTCCTTAGGGTGTAATAAATTGCCTGCTTGTGCGTCTTATTTGCGTAATCATTATTTTATAGCAATGGAAAATATTCTTACAGCCGAAAATATCGTCAAGACATATACGCGCCACCGCGCTCTCGACGATGTGTCGATTGCCGTTCCCCGCGGTAAGGTCTACGGCCTCCTTGGCCCTAACGGAGCGGGCAAGACCACGCTCATACGTATCATCAACCATATCACCGCGCCCGACAGCGGCACTGTCACCTTCAACGGACATCAGCTCTGTGAGGCCGACGTCGCCAACATCGGCTACCTGCCCGAGGAGCGCGGCCTCTATAAAAAGATGAAGGTCGGCGACCAGGCTGTCTTCTTCGCCCGTCTCAAGGGTCTCGACCGCGCCACGGCGACGAAGGCTCTCAAAGAGTGGTTCGAGCGTCTCGAAATCGCCGACTGGTGGGATAAGAAAGTCGAGGAGCTCTCGAAGGGCATGGCTCAGAAAGTGCAGTTTATCGTCACGGTTCTCCATCGTCCCGAGCTGCTCATCTTCGACGAGCCGTTCTCGGGCTTCGACCCCATCAACGCCAATATCCTCAAGCGCGAGATTCTGCGGCTGCGCGACGAGGGAGCCACGGTCATCTTCTCGACACACAATATGGCCAGCGTCGAAGAGCTCTGCGATAGAATTACGCTCATCAACAGCTCGCGCAACATACTGACCGGCGACGTCCGCGACCTGCGCCGGCAGTTCTCCGACAATACATACGAGTTCAGTTTCCTCGGCGACGAGCGCAGACTCGCCGAGGCTGTGACCCCCATGGTCCGCGCCCTCGATATGCAGGGACTCGACCGCGACGGCTTCCAGACTGTGTCTCTGCGTCTCAACGAGGCCGGCGATCTCCGCGACGTCATCGGCGCCGTCAACTCGGCCGTCGACCTCAGAGCCTTCAAACAGCAGCTGCCCACAATGAACGACATCTTTATCCGCACCGTAGAAACCTTTAACCAGTCACAACAGCAATGAACTCACCGCTATCAATAATCATCACCCGCGAATATCTCGAACGTGTCAAACGCAAGAGCTTCATAATCTCGACCATACTCACGCCGCTGTTTATGATTCTGCTGATGATAGCCCCCGCTCTCATCGCCATGATATCGACTCCCGAGCAGAAAGAAATCGCCGTCATCGACGACTCGGGCATGATAGGCCGCACACTTCAGAACAACGAAAGCGTCCGCTTTATCGACACCGACAAGAGTCTCGACGAACTCATGGCCGACGAAGATCTCTACGGCGTACTTGTCATCGGTGCCGACATCATCAAAAATCCGTCGAACGTCTCGCTCTATACCCGCGGCTCGCTGTCGATGCAGCTCGAAAACGAAATTTCGTCGAGCATCAAGCACACCGTCGAGTCTATACGCCTCAAAGAGTATAACATCGCCAATCTTGCCCAGATAATGCAGGAGGTCAACGCCGATGTCAAGCTCTCGACCTTCCGCCTCGACAAGGATGAAAGCTCCGAGACCTCGTCGGTCATGAGCTATATAATAGGTATGGTTATGTCGCTGATGCTGTATATGTTTATACTTCTCTACGGCCAGATGGTCATGACGTCTATCATTGAGGAGAAAAACAATCGTGTGCTCGAGATTGTCGTCTCGTCGGTCAAGCCCGCCTATCTCATGCTCGGCAAGATTGTCGGCGTCGGTCTGGTCGCCCTCACTCAGATACTCATCTGGGCCGTCATCATCTGCTCGGTGACGACCTGGGGCATACCCTCGCTCGTCGCCGGTGTCACCGACGGCGACCTGCTCTCGGTCTTCGGCGTCCTCGGCGACTCGGGCTATATGCTCAGCCTCTTCGGCTATCTCATTCTCTTCCTTATCGGCGGTTATCTCTTCTTCTCGGCCATCTATGCCGCCATCGGCTCGGCTGTCGACAACATCCAGGATGCAAGCCAGCTCCAGAGTGTCGCCGTCATTCCGATCATTCTCGGCATGGTCTTCTCGATGACCGTCGTCAACGACCCCGACTCGACCATGGCGCTGTGGGCCTCGATCGTGCCGTTGACGTCGCCTATGGTCATGATGGCCCGTCTGCCTTTCGGCATTCCGGTGTGGCAGATTGTCACGTCGCTTGTCGTGCTCTATCTGTCGTTTATCTTTCTTGTGTGGCTTGCCGCCAAGATCTACCGTGTCGGCATCTTCATGTACGGCAAGAAACCGTCTTTTGTCGAGCTCATCCGCTGGGCGCGCTATAAGTAATCTATAATACATATATATAATATAAGCTCAGGCATCAGGAGGCTTCGGCCATCGATGCCTGAGCTTAATTGTAACTATGCTGTAGTGTCGGGGAGGGCGATGAATTTCATTGTTTTTCTGTTGAAAAAATATGTTTTACGGCAATTTTTTTGACAAATTTTTACAGCTTTTCGGTGCGATTTTGCTTACATATTGTCGTAAAACATCCCCGTGCCGCAGCCACCTTCTTTATGATATTAGAAATTGACGTCTGATTTGTGTCAAATTGTAAGTTTAAAGCCGAATTGCTTCGATAGTGTTAAAAGCTGAGATTTTTTGCTATCATTTGTTTATTATTGAATAAAAATTATTATCTTTGCGTCGTTATATACACATTTTAATATAAAAAATGTTACGCTTTCGGTCAGTGACAGAAAGTTAGTATCTAAAGGAGAGAGAATTAATTTTTATTATTTATTGTCTAATTTATTATTAGTATGAAAAAGCTGTTTCTATTCCTTTTGACAGTTATGACCATCAGCCTCTGTGCGTCGGCCCAGACGCGTACGGTGAAAGGTACTGTCTTAGACGCAGGCACCGATGAGCCCCTTCCCGGCGTATCGGTTAAAGCAGGAGGAAATGTCGGTGTCGCTACTGACCTCGACGGCAAGTTTACAATCACTGTGCCTCAGGCGGTGACTAAACTTACATTTTCATTTATAGGCTACAAAGATCAGACCCTCCCTATTTCTAACAATATGGAGGTCAAGCTCGTTCCCGCTGCCGAGCAGCTCGACGAGATTATCGCTGTCGCCTACGGTTCGGTTAAAAAGTCTGAGTACACCGGTTCGGCCGGCGTCGTCAAGGCCGACCAGCTTGAAGACGCGCAGGTTTCGAATGTTACCAACGCCCTTGCAGGTAAGCTGGCAGGTGTGCAGACTCTGTCGTCAAACGGTCAGCCCGGTGCCGGTTCTTCGGTCCTCATCCGTGGCGTCGGCTCTATCAACTCGTCGACCGCACCTCTTTATGTAGTCGACGGTATGCCCTACGACGGCAACATCTCAAACATTGCCACCTCTGACATCGAGGCCATGACAGTCCTCAAAGACGCCGCTTCGACCGCACTTTACGGTGCCCGCGGTGCCAACGGTGTCATCCTCATCACCACCAAGCGCGGTCAGCAGGGCAAAGCCAAAGTCACAGCTGACATCAGCTGGGGCGGCAACTCGAGAGCCCTCGGCAACTACAATGTCATCGACAATCCCGACCAGTTCCTCGAGACTGTCTATAAAGCGTTGTACACCACCCAGTATATGAGCAACATCGCCGCCGACGGTTCTAACAAAGCCGCTGTCGCCGCCGCCGCTCACCTCTATGCCAACAATAACCTCTGGAGTGCTCTCGGCCAGCAGACCTACAGCGTTCCCGAAGGTCAGCTCTTCATCGGTGCCAACGGCAAGCTCAACCCTGCCGCTACACCCGGCTACAGCGACGGCACATATTACTATACTCCCGACAACTGGACTGACGAAACCATTATCAACGGTCTCCGTCAGGACTACTCGCTGACAATCACCGGTGGTACAGACCGCTTCAACTATTATGTGTCGGGCGGCTTCCTTTCTGACGAAGGTATCATCAAGGGTTCGCACTTCAAACGTTTTTCGACCCGTTCGGCTGTCGACTATCAGGCCAACAAATGGCTGAAAGTCGGTACAACCCTCAACTACGCTTATGTAAACAGCGGTTATCCCAGCGGTCAGACATCAAGCGACTACAACTCGACGACTAACGCATTTGCCGTCATCAACCAGATGGGTCCCGTCTATCCTATATACTTCCGCGATGCCAACGGCGCAATCCTCCGCGATCCCGCCACCAACAAGCCTCTCTATGACTATGGTACAGGCGTTGTCAGCAAAGATCGTCCCAACGCGGCCCAGCGTCCTTCAGGCGCATGGTCGACAGCCAACCCCGCCGGTGCCCTCGCATACGACACACGCGAGTTCCTCCACGATGTTTTCGACGGCAAATGGTATGCCAACGTCAACCCCATCGAAGGCCTTAACGTTCAGGGCACACTCGGCTATTATGTCGACAATATCCGTTACCACAACCTCGACAACCCCCTCTATGGTCAGGCAGTAGCCAGCGGCGGCCGCGCCACTCAGCAGCACCAGCGCGTAGGTACCATCAACCTCCAGGGCCTCGCAAGCTATACCCGCACATTCAACGATGTCCACAACGCCTATATCATGGTCGGCGTCGAGAGCCAGGACTATACAGAAGAATTTGTTTCGGCACAGGGTTCTAATCTTTATCAGCCTTTCAACCCCTTCGTAAGCAACACCATCGACAACCCCTCGATCGGCGGTGCAAAAGCCCAGCTCACTCACCGTAGCGGTTTCGTCAACGCCAAATATAACTATGATGGCAAATACTACGTTCAGGCTGCCTTCCGTCGCGACGGTTCGTCGGCTTTCCATCCCGATCACCGCTGGGGTAACTTCTGGTCGGCTTCTATCGGCTGGGATATCCACAAAGAGAGCTTCCTCGAAGACGTCAGCGCCATCGACCTTCTCAAATTCAAGGCTTCGTTCGGTCAGAACGGTAACGACCGTATCTATGACAGCACGATCCTGATGGCATACGCAGACTTCTACAACGCAACCGGTGCCAACGGCGTATGGTCTGACTCGCAGATGGCCTACAAAGGAACCGAGGATATCACCTGGGAGAAATCAAACAACTTCAACGTAGGTTTCGACTACAGCTTCTGGAGCGGCAAACTCAGCGGTTCGCTCGAGTACTATCTCCGTGAGACCAAAGACATGCTTATGAATCTCCCTGTTGCTCCTTCACTCGGCTATCCCGGCAACACAATGCCCAAGAACGTCGGCGCGATGCGCAACAGCGGTTTTGAAATTGACCTCAACTATCGTGCTATCAACACCAAGGATATCACTCTCGACATCTACGGCAACATGACGTTCCCCTCGAACAAGATTATCAGCCTCGATCCCTCGCTCATCAGCGACGACGTCAACGCATGGAAATATTCTTCAAGCCGACTGATCAAAGAAGGCGAATCGATGTATAACATGTGGCTCGTCGAATATGCCGGCGTAGACCCCGAGACCGGTATGGCTCTCTACAAGGCTCTCCGCAACGTTATCGGCGAAGACGGCAAACCTGTCAACATCGGCACCGAGGAGAACCCTGTTTACAAGCAGGAAGAATATGAGACAAGCGACTATAACACAGCCCGCGACACCAACCGCAAACTTACCGGCAACATCATGCCCAAGATTTACGGCGGTTTCGGCGCTGAAATCAATGCCTACGGCGTAGACTTCTCGTTTGGCTTCTCTTATCAGGCCGGCGGTAAAATCTACGACAGCACTTACGCCTACATCATGAACGCCGGCGACGGCAGCTACCTCGGCAAGACCTGGCACAAGGATATCCTCAAGGCCTGGACTCCCGAAAACACCAATACCGATGTTCCCCGTATGGCCACCAACGGTACTGCAGCCACTTACGGCAACTCTATGTCAGACCGCTTCTTGATTTCGAGCAACTATCTTGCACTCAACAATATGAAGCTCGGCTATACCTTCCCCGCCAAGTGGGTCAAGAAGCTCGGTCTCGAATCGCTCCGCGTCTATGCTGCTGCCGAGAACGTTGCTCTCTGGAGCAAACGCAAAGGTCTCGACCCCCGTCAGGGCTTCGTATCTTCTCGTAACGAAACTTACTCGCCTATCCGTTCAATCTCAGGCGGTCTCAAAGTTTCTTTCTAATAATCAATTCTCGTAATAGCTCAATCTGACAATTATGAAAAAAATAAATAAATATCTGCTTATCGGTCTCGCTGCCACGCTCACGACATCGTGTGCAGACCTCGATACCGAATACCTTGGCGGCTATGTGTCGACCACGCAGAAAGAAGGTACTCTTGAGATTAACCCGTCGATGGGTACGGCTTCTGTTACGGGTATGTTTACCGACTTTGCCGGTATCTTCAAGATTTCTGACGCCCACCTCGACTTCGGTTATCCTTCGGTGATGATCGGTCTCGACTCTCAGGGTATGGACTATACCTCGAAGAACTCGGGTTACAACTGGTATTCCTCATATAACGGTTACAGCAATCGTTCGACTACAGGCTGGCCCGACAATATGATGTGGATGTATAACTACGCTCAGATCAACATCTGTAACACTATCCTGCCGACTATTCCCGCCGACACTGAGAACAACACTCTGAAGTTCTACCGTGCACAAGCTCTCGCAGTCCGCGCTTTCGACTACTGGACTCTTATCCAGGTCTACCAGTATAATTACGACGGCTATGCCGACGCTCCGGGCGTCTGCCTCCTCACCGACGAGAATATCGAGGAAGTCGCAGAAAACGGCGCTCCCCGTGCCACAGTAGCCGAGGTTTACGACCAGATTCTCAAAGACCTCAACGAGGCTGTCAGCCTTCTCGAAGGCAACCCCGTCACCGCCGACCAGATTATCAGCGACAAACCCAAACGTATGGTCTCGCTCGCTGTCGCCTACGGTCTGCGTGCCCGCGTCTATCTGACAATGCACAAATATGCCGATGCCGCCAACGATGCTCAGCGAGCAATCGCGGCTTTCCCGGGCCGTCCCTACAGCATCGAGGAAGTATCGAAACCCGGTTTCACTTCTATGTCTGACGCTTCGTGGATGTGGGGTATCGCAAACGCCGAGACCGATGACTGGGTAGCCAACGGCTCTATCGTCAACTTCCCCGCAATGAGCTGTACATTCTCACACGGCTACTGCGATCAGGGCGGTGCATGGCGCTGGGCTTCGCGCAAACTCTATGACATGATTCCCGCGACCGACGTACGCAAAGGCTGGTGGCTCGACGAAAACCGCAAGAGCGCCAACCTCAGCGCCGCGCAGCAGGCTTATATCGACAGCTTCGACAAGGGAACACCCAACTATGGCGCCGACGCTACCGCAAATATGATGCCTTATACCAACGTCAAGTTTGACAGCTACCAGAGCGTACTCTCGCAGTCGATCAATGCTTCTGACGTGCCTATGATGCGTGTCGAGGAAATGTATCTCATCCTCGCCGAAGGTCAGGCAATGAGCGGCAACACCACCGGCGGTCTCGAAACTCTCACCAACTTTGTCAAGACATACCGCAACCCCGAATACGTGACTGCAGCCTCGTCGGCCGAAGCAATTCAGGAGGAGGTCTGGAACCAGCGCCGTATCGAGCTCTGGGGTGAGGGTCTCAGCTACTTCGACATCATGCGTCTCCACAAAGACATCGACCGTCGCGGCTGTGCATTCCCCGCTGCATGGGTCTATGTCATCAAATACGGTGAAAAAGGCAACGGTATGCTCTATCTGATTCCTGAAGATGAGATCAGCACCAACAAGGCCTTCACGGGCGCAGGTGAGAAAGATGATTTCCACAAGAACAATCCTGCAATCACCGAGCCCAATCCCGTTGCTGAAAACTAACGGAACACCCTCCCTTCTCTCCTCAAATTTCATTTTTCATTCACAATACTGATTAAACAATCACTACAATGAAATTTTTAAAATATTCGTTATACACACTCGTGGCACTGGCGGTCTCGGCGGCTTTCACAGCCTGTGACGAGGATGACGTACCCGATAAATACACCCCGGGTGCTCCGTCTGACGGCCCTTATTTCTCAAGCACTCTCGCCGAGACTTATGACGTATCGAAAGGCGAATCGTCAGTCACATTTGACCTCAGCCGTGCAAATGGTGGTGACGAGGCTACTTATAGCCTCGAGGTCAAGAATCCCGATTCCGAAATCTTCACCATTCCCGCTCAGGTGACTTTCGCCAAGGACGCTACTTCGGCTCCTGTCACAATCAGCTTCGACAACGAGAAGATTGCCGACGGCGCTGTCTATGACTTCGACGTCACGGTCGCTGACGCTTCTACCTATGGCGTCGGCTCATACGTCTTCACAATCATGAAGCCCGAACCCTGGGAAACTCTCGGCACCGGTATCTATGTCGACGATATCGCTTGCTCACTCTATAATATCGGCGGTGGCAAGACTCTCTCTTGGGAAGTCGAAATCCAGAAGCACGGTCAGGACGAAGGTCTCTACCGTCTTGTCAACCCCTATGCGACAATGGCCAAGATGGTTAACGGTGCCACTTTCGACAGCGCTAATCAATATAATATTACTTTCAGAATCCGCGAGGACAACAGCGTTGTCTTTACTCCCAATCCTTTCTGCACCGGTCTTACGCTTGATCCCTCTTACGGTGTGATTTATGGCGCGCAGATGTCGTCAGGCATCGGTACGTATGAAGACGGTATCATCACATTCCCGACAGACGGTTTCGGCGCTATCGAGCAGTCTGAGTATGGCCAGGGCTGGTATAAAGCCAACACCCACGGTGCCGAGATGATTGTCTTCCCCGGCGTCGAGCTTACAGACTACTCTGCCTCTATCGAGTATGCAGGTTTCTTTACAGCTCCCGACAACAGCCAGCAGGCCGTTGTTAACGTCGCTTTCGGCGCTGATGTAGAGAATGCCCGTGTTGCATGCGCTATCACAACCGACGTTCAGGCTCTTGTCAACTCTATCGTCAGCGGCGACATCGAGTTTGTCGAGACAGCTGAGGCAGGCGAAGTGCGTCTTCCCCTCGAAGGTCCCGGCGAATATATCGCAGTTGTCGTAACCTACGGCAAAGGCGAGCCCCAGATGTATGCTCAGGCAGACTTCGAGATTTTAGGCAACGCTGTTGACGAAGGCAACTGGTCGTCACTCGGTCAGTGTGACTTCATCGACTCATGGATTATCCCCGGTCTGACCTTAAATGACGGCACAGCTGCTGATCCGTTCAATTTCCCGGCATCAGTCGAGATTCAGAAGAGCGATGACACTCCCGGTGTCTATCGCCTCATGGCTCCCTTCACCAACGAAAGCTATCTCCCCAATCAGCTCAATCAGGTTCAGAAGGTGCGCAATATTGTCATCAACTGCGAGAATCCCGCATATTGCTTTGTTGAGCCTCAGAAATCTGGCTGGGGTAACGCAGGTGTCAAGGGTGGCGTCGAACTCGCCATCTGCGACGGCGGCTATCTCTTCCCCGCTCTCGGCATCGCACAGCCCGCACAGGTTGTCGCTGCAGGTCTCGGCTCGTCTCTGACGGTAGACAATGACGGAATCTCAACCATCCTTATCAATTCTCCTTTCTGGGGTACTTCAACCGAACCTGATGACCTCGGTTATAGCTTTATTCCTGAAGGACAGGATATGATTCCTTCTGTTGTAATGTTCATAGAAGAAGATACTCCCGCTGCCCGTGCGGCTCTCAAGAAGAAAGTCATCGGCAAGACAATTGAAATGCTTTCAGGTAAATTCAATCGCAAACCGACCAAGATGCTTCCTCTCATAAAAGCCGACAAGAAAGCTATAAAGTATAAAAACAACAAAAAAGCCAACGGCGCTATCCTTTAATCGATAAAGATTAATTCCCCCTTTAATACCCGCGGCGGGAGTCTCATCCGAGGCCCCCGCCGCCTGTTTTCCGCCCGTCGCTATGGATCAAGGGCTTCAGCCCTTGGAGCCCACGAAATCGTAGTAGGGATGCGCGACCGCGCATCCGCCCATATATGGTTTGCTTGCGCGGCTGTGCCATGGAACGGCCTACATGCCCCTGTGTTACGTAGCTGCGCGCGTCGTAGTTCCATATCGCATGACGCGATGCTTCGCCCATGTAAGGAGGAAGGACTTCAGCCCTTGCGTCGTCAACGCTGCGACAGGCTCTTTGATTTGGTTATGCTAACTATAATTGTCTGAAAGACAATGCTTGTTTCGTAGCCGGGTACACCGTAGCGTAGCGCAGGTGTGCCCGGTAGGTTGTCACCCGTGGCTGATGTCTGTAAGACATCGAATATGGTTCCGTCGCTGTATAAAACGATGTCTTTCAGACATCTTACCGTTTCATATCGCTTACCGGGCACATCTCGGCCCGATAGGCCTCGATGTGCCGCGGTTATGAACACGCAGACGTCCAGCCGGACGTCATGGACGGGGATAGATTGAGTCTGTCGCCGAGATACACATCGCCTGATGCCACTACGGCTGAAGCCGTAGTCCCATATCGCCTGCTGTGCATCCGCCCATGTATGGACCAAGGACTTCAGCCCTTGCGTCGCCAACGAAATCGTAGTAGGGATGCGCGACCGCGCATCC
>CABUPJ010000043.1 GCA_902493335.1 uncultured Porphyromonadaceae bacterium | reverse complement strand
CGCCGACACGAGGACAAATTTGATATCTCGGCCTCGAGGAGGAGAGCGAGGCCGCTCATTAATCTTGGTCTGATGAAGGTGACAGTCCTTGAACCTCGCAGAAGTTAGGAGCAGAAACAAAAGTTTTAGCGATTGAGGGATGGATAGGGTTATTAAAGTCATTAAGGTCGTTAAGGATGGTCGGCAAGGTCGACAGCTATTGGGCGGCGGCAATTCACAAAAATTGTCAAAACTTTTAAAAAAGCGGAAATGCGGCTGACATTCTGCTCGAAAAAACATTAAATTTGTAATCACTCCAGATAAAACGAAGATAACCACCGACCATGCCTGAAGCAACTCACTCGACATCACTGATATTGTTACTCTGCGCGACGATAATGTTTTTCGGCGGCATTTTGCTGACGTTCATTCCGCGTTTCCCGGCAGTAATACCGACTTACTGCGGTCTGTGGCTTCTGCGACTTAGCGGCTTCGCGGCCATCAGCGACCCGACAATGCTGTGGTGGGGCGTGGCGTCGGCCATCGTCACAGGACTGATTTATCTGCTGCCTCGCGAGATTTCAGGCTCTCGCCGCGGACTGCCCTATATCGCCACCGGCACCCTCGCGGGAACGGCGGTCGGCGCAATCGCGGCCACGATAACATCGATAATCGCCGGCGCTGTCGTCGGCGCCCTGCTCGGCACACTGGCATACAGCCGCACCCCCGACGGACGCGAACTCGCCGTCACAGGCAACCGTTTTGTCAACTATGCGCTCGCTAAAGCGATGCCCGCCGTCATCAACTTCACGATGACAGCTATCGGAGCCTTGTATATCGCCTTAATACTCTAATCTACAATCAACAGCATGTTAAAGAAAACCATAACCCTTATAATAGCGGCGGTCGCCTCACTCGGCATAGGTCTCGGAGCGACAAACCCGCGCGAGGCTCTCGGCAAACCCGACCTCAAGGCAATCAAAGAAGCTGTCACAGACGAGAACTCGCCACGCTATTATCAACGCCTGCTCAACCAGTTCATGTCTAATGACACGGTCATGAGCGACGCCGACTACCAGTATTTCTACTACGGCACACTGTTTCAGGAAGACTATGACCCCTACCGTCCGGCGCCACGGCCCGACATGCTCGAGAAACTCGCGCCGATATACGCCAAAAGCAAACGCACACGCTCGGAGCGACAGATGATGCTCGACTACGCGATGGCCGTGCTTCAGGACAATCCCGTCAACCTGCGCCAGCTCGTCAACCGCGTCTATGTCTATGAACAGAACGGCAAATATGACCTCGCCAAGATATGGCAGCACAAGCTCAACCATCTGCTGCTTGTCATCGCGGCTTCAGGCGACGGCACAACGGCCGAGACGGCGTGGACGGTCGTCTATCCCGGTCATGAATATGATTTTTTGAATCTGCTCGGGCTGACAGCCTCGGCACAGCGTTTCGAGCCGCCGTGCTACGACTACATCGAAGTCAAACATGTCAAAGACACAGATCCCGCCGGCTGCTATTTCAACATCAGCGACATGCTCGAGCAATATTTCATGAAACACCCTTCGGAACTCGAAGCCCAGGAATAATCTGATGCACTATGCATAATGCACTATGCACAATCAGGTTCAGGGTGGCATCTGCGGGAAGAAATCAGAATTCCCTGAATGTCAGCGGCAGGGTCGAGGCGACTGATGGCAGCACATATATTTCACCGGCGCCGACGAGAATGACCTCGACGTCGTGTCCGGCCAGTTTCTCATATTCGGTCAGGGCCTGACGGCATGCGCCGCAGGGGGCTACCGGCACGGCTATCTCATGCCCCGTCGTGTCAATGGCCGCGATGGCGATGGCCTCGAAACGCGCATCGGGGAATCGCGAGTGGGCATAGTATGCCGCCGTGCGCTCGGCACAAAGGCCTGACGGGAAGGCTGCATTCTCCTGATTCGAGCCTGTGACAATCTCGCCGTTGTCGAGGCGAATGGCCGCACCGACACTGAAACGGCTGTAGGGTGCATAGGCACGCGACGAGGCTTCGCGGGCCATATCGACAAGAGTGCGACGCCCGGGCGTCAGTTCATCATATTTATATGCCACCACCGGCACGACAATATCAAATTGCTTCATAGCTGAGTTATTTTCTTAATATAACACAAAAGTACGCCATAAAACTCAAAAGCACAAAAATAAATGCTTAATAGATTGTAAAACAAATAGTCGATAATTAATCCATATCTGTGTATAACTTGTCTTGGCTCCAGTTCTCAACGTTATTATCAATGTAATTCATAATGTAATCATAAGCATCTTTATTAGAAATAATGTTGTCATAATACTTTGATTGCCATTTCATTTCTTTACCTTTAAGACCGGCAAGACGTGTTATCGAGCTTTTAAGCTGCCCAACTACGACAGCAAGAGCTGAATTATGGTGAAAATCCTGTTTCTCAGGAGCCTCATGTCGTTTAGGCTTCAAAAAGCCGATATTATCATGGGGTTGCTTTTGAGGCACGCCACCAATTGCCAATACAAGATGAATATGATTGGGCATAACCACATAATTCCATAGCTCTACATAATTAAAATGCTTGGGAATCTCAGAAATACATTGCCTCGCAATCTGTCCGACTAAACTATATTTCATAGCATTATCCTGTATATTACCGAAATAAAATTTTTTACGAAAACAACAGACGGTAACAAAATACACACCATCATTATAATCGTGCCATTCGGCTCTGATCCTACGTCTGTCCGGCATTATCCAATTATTTATAAATTTAATGGCAAAAATAATTAAAATATTCCATTTCTACCGGCGATTTCACAAATAAAGTATTGAATACCAAAATTCTACGCGGCTGTGCCATGGCACAGCCCTACAAGGTCTACAACCAACTAAATATGATTACACGTTACAAATAGCCAAAGCAAGTCAATAGATAATATACTATGATAGAACAATGTAGGGCTGTGCCATGGCACAGCCGCCCGGGATATCGCCCAAAGAGGAGGCCAAATAGCGAAGTTTTTCGCATTAAAATTTTTATATCTCCCGAATATCCACTATTTTTGCAAATCGTTATGGGGCGGCGCTGTGTGCCGCCGATTATAAAAACCGATAATACAAAAAAACAAACATATCAATGGAAACAAAAAACCAACCGACACAACCCGTTACTCCTGAAGAAACCGACCTCATCGCCAAAGCCGGCAAATATAAGAAACACATCATCGGTGTCTTTGTCGCCGTCGCCGTGGTGCTCGTCGCCATTCTCGTGTGGTATATGGTTGCAAGCAACCGTACAGCCAAAGCCGACGAGGCTATCGCACTGGCCGACATCGAGGTCAACGACTCGACAGCCCTCGAGCTCTACAAAAACGCCGCCACATTCGGCGCCAAGAGCGGCAACCGCGCCAAAGTAGAGGCAGCTATCCGTCTCTATGCAAAAGGCGAATATGAGGAAGCACTCAAATATCTCGACGACGCCTCTATCGACGACAAAATCGTAGCCGCCGGTGTCTGCACCCTCGAAGGCGACTGCTATGTCAACCTCGAGAAGAACGCCGAAGCTCTCAAATGCTACGAGAAAGCGATCTCTAAAGCCGACAAGAACCCCCAGATCGTACCCCTCGTGCTCATCAAGATGGCAAACGTCTACCGCGCCGAGAAAGACTTCAAAGCCGAAGCGAATGCCTACAACACCATCATCAACGACTATCCCCGCTTCACCAACACGTCAAACCTCGACGTCAAGAAATACTACGAGCGCGCTTTAGCAGCCGCAGGCGAGTAATCCATAGCGGACAGACCATAACTTTTAAATGACGGGGGCGGCACTCAAAAGCAGCCTCCGTCATTATTATAATCATAATTATAATCATAAATATTTTATCAAGAGCGCAGAGCCATGCAAGAAAAAAGCCCTAACCTCACCGAACTCGAGACGCGGCCGGTCGGACGCCTGCTGTGGGAATACAGCGTCCCCGCAGTCGTCGGCATGCTGGTGATGGCCCTCTACAACGTCGTCGACCGCATCTTCATCGGCCACGGCGTTGGCCCTGTCGCCATCTCGGGCCTGGCCATCACCTTCCCGGTGATGAACCTGACGACGGCTCTTGGCGTGCTCATCGGCGTCGGCGCCGCCTCGCGCATCTCGATACTGCTCGGCGCCAAAGACCCCGAGGGCGCGCGTCTGGTCTTAGGCAACGCCCTGACGCTGATTGTCGCCAACGCTACGGTCTATATCGCCGTTTTCGGCATCTTCATCGACCCGATACTGAGGGCTTTCGGGGCCAGCGACGCCACGCTGCCCTATGCCCGTGACTTCATCATCTACCAGCTGCCGGGCCTGCTGCTGACCAATATCGCCTTCAGCTTCAACAACGCCATGCGCGCCTCGGGCTATCCGCGCCGCGCGATGTTCACGATGATAATCGGCGCCGCTGTCAATGTCGCGCTCGACCCGATTTTCATCTTTGTCTTCGACATGGGCATCAAAGGCGCCGCCATCGCCACAGACATAGCCATGGCCTGCTCGGCCGTCTTCGTCATGGCCCATTTCGTGCGCCGCGACGTCACGCTGTCATTCTGCCGCGGCATCTACGGGCTGCGTTGGTCTGTCGTCGCGAGCATCATATCCATCGGCGCAGCGCCGGCCCTGATAAACGCCGCCGCCTGCTTCATCAATGTCATCATCAACACGACGCTCTACCGATACGGCGGCGACATCGCCATCGGCGCCGCGGGCATATTCACGACATACACGTCTCTGATTGTCACCGTCATACTGGGCATCTGCCAGGGTATGCAACCTGTCATCGGCTATAACTACGGCGCCCGGCATATCCACCGTCTGAAGCGGGCGTTCAATCTGTCGGCAGGTGTGTCGACGCTGATATGCACCGCCGGCATGGCCCTTGCAATGATCGCGCCCGACTCCATCGCCTCGCTGTTTACCGACGACGACGGCCTAATCGACGTGACAGCCAAGGCTCTGCGCACGGCGATGACGGCGTTTCTGCTTGTCGGCTATCAGATCATCGCAACGGCCTTTTTCCAAAGTATCGGCAGCGCGTGGAAGTCAATCATTCTCAGCCTGTCGCGACAGGTCATCTTCCTGATACCGCTGCTGCTGACAATGCCCGGACACTTCGGCCTCACGGGCGTCTGGATGTCATTCCCGATGAGCGATGTCTGTGCTTTCAGCGTCTCGGCCGGCATGATAATCTATGAACTGAAAAGGCTAAAGGGAAATCAGACCGATTAATGCGGTTGTGTTTATGTGAGTTATTTGCGTCGGTTAAATCGATGTCTTACAGACATCTTAGCCTCCATACAGCATGCAGGGAGAATAGACTGCAACTAAACCCTGATACATAGCACCCAGAAGCTTAACCCACCGTATTTATCAGCCCGATAAGCTTGATTAAAAGAGCGGCAGCGCCCTGTGGACGCTGCCGCTGATCTTTATTCAGTGAAAAATCTTATTTCACGACAAACTTGGCCGAGGCTCCGCCGAGACGGGCGATATAGAAGCCGGCTGCAAGATTATGCGCGACCGGTTGACCGTCAACTACATCACGGGCAAAGACACAAGCTCCGGCCCTGTCAAAGACCTCGAGACGGCCAGTGGCACCGGAGACACACAGTGTCGAAGACGTAGCGACGACGTAGAGCGCGGCGCCGTCAGTGACAACTATGTCACCGACACCTTCGGTCTCGCCATAAACAAATTCAAAGCGCGGAATCTTTATCGAGAACGCATCGCCTTTTTTCGAGACGCCCATACCGAGTCGCATCGTGCTGAAGACTATCGGATAGCAGGCATTGTTGTCAGTATCGACAATTTCGTCGAGACTGCCGGTCAGCGATGTTGTCGCGTTGTTTTCGAGCTGCGTCTGCGTCAGATACCATGTGCCGTGGCCGCCGCGGGCATCGGTATACTCAAGAGATATATATGACACGGTGGCATCGCCCGGATTTATATCGAGCGCGAGCGCCTTGGGCAGGCCGTAGGTTGTAAGCACCTTACGGTTTGCCAGCGAGATATATGCGCCGCGGGCCGAACCGTTGCCGGTATAGTCGAGCGACAGACCGGCGCCGTCAGCCGAGATGGCCAGACCTGTGCCGCCTGTCTGTTTCAGTGTCCAGTCTGAGGCGTTGAAGTCGCGGGCGACAGAAAGAGTCCTTCCGTCGGGTATCTCGCATCTGATTGTGACCGTACCTTCGAAATCCTTGCCTTTGCCTGTGATTGTCGTGACGCCTTCGGCGATGCCGCGGACATAGCCGCCGGTGACAGAACATACAGACGGGTCGGCGACAGTCCACTCAACCGAAGCCGGATCGACATCATAGCTGTAGCGGCCGAGAGGCGCAGACATTCTTATGGGATATTCGCCGCGGTCGTCGACGACATAGACCTCGTCGGTGAGCACGGGTGCGGCATTGACGGTGAAGACTTCCTGTCGGGCCGTGATGCCCTCGTATGCGGCGTAGATATAGCCGTGAGCCTCTGTGGCGGCGGCCACAAACTCACCGCGCCCGTTGATGTGGCCGACCTCGGGGTCGCAGCTGAGGGTGACGCCCTCGAGATCGCGGGTCTTCAGCAGGCCATACTGATTGTAGCCGAATATGGCGGGAGTAAACTTGGCCGTGACAGGCACACGATAGGCACGCGGCTCGAAGCCGAGACTGGCGATGTTGTCGTCGACGGGTGCTGTCGAGTAATAGAGCACGCCGTTGCCTGTGGCACGCTCGACGCCGTCGCTGGGATGATTCTGCTGGGTGCCGTAGACAACCATGCATGACGAACCGCCGCCGTCGAGGTTGATGCCGTCGGTCGCGCCGAGCCACTGGAGCACACGGCCCTCGTCGTCAAGGTCGATGCCTGCCGAACCGGCGTAGCGGCCGTCGATGACGACCGAATAGATTTTTTTCTTGTCCTGCGACATGCCCATGAATGTGCGGGGGTGAAGCGAGGGGTCGCCGATGTTGGTTATCTCGCCGTTGCGCAGAATGATATGGTTGCTGCCGCCGATGGCCTCGCGGATGACATTGACGTCGGGATAAGAGGGCAGCGACACGCCGAGATTGATTGTCAGCTCGTCGCCGGGAGCAAGCGTGCGCAGGAAGGCCTCTGACTCGCCTACACCATAAAGCACGGCCGCGTCGGCAGGAATCTCTGGCTGACCGGGGTTGTCGCCGACACTCTCGACCACATATGCCAGAGTCGTGTTTGTGGGCCATACGGCCGAACCCGCCTTGGCACGGATGACGGCGACAGCGCCACCTGCCGAGCTTGCGTGGAGTTTCTCACCGAAGGCGTTGGTGAAGAGCGACATCTGGTTGGCCTGAGTGGCGGGCTCCCATTCGAGACGGAGCTGGTTGACGGTGTGGATGCGTGTCGAGGCTGTCGCCGAGGCCACTGTGCCGCTGAAGTTGACATAGTCGCAGTAGGCGCTCTTCGTGCCGTCGATGACCATCAGCGTCGTGCCGGTTGGATTGAAGATACACTCGCCGGCGCCGATAAGGCCCATGCGCGAGATGCCGGCCTCGCCGTTGGCCGTGGTATAGAAGTCGCCGTTATGAGCGGCCACCATGTCATGTCCCGGACTGTCGTTGCGGCGGTACATCGATGTCGGACGCTCGGTCGCGACGGCCGCCTGTCCGCCGTTGCAGACTTCGGGGGTGATATAGGGGTTGTTGAGGTCAATCTCGAGCACGAACATATCGATCGGACGGCCGGGCACCCGATAGTAGGCATAGGTTGTGCCGGGACCTACCTGATGCTTGTAGACGAGCGTGTCAACCTCATAATCCTGTCCGTTGATAAACAGATTTTTGGCATCTGTTGCCGGCGCTAACGCAACGACCGGCAGTAGAGCGAGTAGAAGTTTTTTCATTCCGGTTTAATTTAAGGGTTAATTTACCTCAAAATTAAACCAAAAAACTTAAATGTGCAAAATTCTAAAATACTAAAATAGAAATCAGCGGCGGCCGCGGTCGGCCGAAGGCTGCCCCATGTTGCCGGGACGCTGCGAACCGTCAGGCTCGGTCATGACAGGCGGACGGTTGACCTGACCGGGGTTACCTGATACCGGCGGACGGTAGTCGGGCACGGAAACCTGCGGCGGACGGGGTCGCGGCGGCGGTCCCGGAGGGCCGAAAAAGCCGTTGTTGTAATAGGGATAAGAATTCCAGTACCAGTTGTAATCGCTGTAATCGGGATAAAAATCGCCGTAGCCGAAATCTGTCGACAGCATCATGTCGGCGCACGAACTCATGGCCATGACCGAAGCCAACGCCAGGCCGCATTTCAATATCACTCGTTTCATAGCCATACCGTATTCTTTATATCTTTATATATTCAACAATTTCAGAGGCGTTAAGTTTCATCTGCAGCCGACACGTTTTCGTCGATAAAATCGGGCTGTTTGTCGATAAAGACGCCCCGCCGGGCGATAGCGGCCTTGCGGCAATTAAACCATTTTTGTAATTTCGCATCATAATTAGGCGTATAACCTAATCAACCGACTTCACATGTACGTCAAAAAGCCAAACCGATTCATTACAAGACCATCTGCAATCATCACACTGCTGCTGACGGTATGCTGTTGCCACATAGCATCGGCCTACAGCATCAGCGGCTCTGTCACTGACGGCGACGGCGAAGCAATGATAAGCGCCTCGCTAAAACTGCTGTCTGCGAAAGACAGCACCGTCGTCAAGACCACCGTAAGCTCAGGCACCGGACGCTACAGCATCGACGGCGTCGCAAAAGGGCGGTATATCCTCGAAGCGTCGTATGTCGGATACAACGCCGAGCACCGCAACGTGAGCGTCACAGACAAAAACGTCACCCTCAAGCCTATCATTCTCACCGAAAGCTCGGTCATGCTGGCCGAAGCAACTGTCGTCGGCATCAAGACCCCGATCAAGGTCATGGAAGACACCGTCGAGTTCAACGCCGACACCTACAAGACCCAGCCCAACGCCGTGGTCGAAGACCTGCTAAAACGCCTGCCCGGCGTCGAGGTCGACTCAGAGGGCAAAATCACGGCTAACGGCAAGGAAGTGACCAAGATACTCGTCGACGGCAAGGAATTTTTCAGCGACGACCCCAAGGTGGCTTCAAAAAACCTGCCCGTCAACATGATTGACAAGCTACAGGTTGTCGACCGCAAGAGCGATCTGGCACGCATGACCGGCGTCGACGACGGCGAGGACGAGACCGTCATCAACCTCACGGTCAAGAAAGGTATGAAAAACGGCTGGTTCGGCAACGTCGAGGCCGGATACGGCACAGACGAACGCTACAAGGGTTCGTTCAACATCAACCGCTTCTGGAACGACAACCAGATAACCTTCATCGGCGGCCTCAACAACGTCAACGATCTCAACTTCACCGACGGCACCTCGGGTCGCTTCCGTCGCTTCGGGGGCACCAACGGCATCACGACGTCACGCGCGTTCGGCGTGAACTTCAATGTCGGCAAAGAAGAGATATTCCGCGTCGGCGGCGACGTGATGTACTCGGAGAGCGACCGCGACACCCGCCAGAGCTCCGACCGCAAGAACATCTTCGAAGATTCGACCTCATACGTCAATTCGTCGAAATACGCCCGCGACAAGGGCCGCAACCTGCGCGCCGACTTCCGCATACAGTGGAATCCCGACTCGTTCAACACCCTCGAGATACGGCCCAACTTCTCGTGGAACCGCAACAACTCAAACTCGCTCGACTCATCGCTGACGCGTGCGGGCGACGCCGCCATGAGCGAAATCGTGCGCAGCATCAACCGCGACAACTCGCGCGGCACATCGATCGAATTCGGCACACGGGTAATCTATAACCATAAATTCCGCTCGCATCCCGGGCGTTCGTTCTCGATTTTCGCCAACTACCGCCACAGTAATGTGCGCGAGCGCTCAAACTCATATTCGTGGAACCGCTTTGCCCTCTTCAACGACTCAATCGACCTCACCGACCAGTTCGGCGACAACCACACATGGAGCGACAACGTCAGCGCCCGTGTCTCATGGACCGAACCGCTCGGCGACGTCAAGAAAGGCAACTTCCTGACCGTGGCCTACCGCATCCAGTACCGCTGGAACAACGCCGACCGTCTCACCTATGACCATCCGGTCGAGTTTCCCGACGGCTGGGAGGGCGCGCCCGTCATATCGGACGACCTCGTCTATAACGCCGACCTGTCAAACCGCTTCCGCAACGACTATTTCAGCCAGGACATACGCGTCGGCTACCGCCATGTCACCGCCAGTCACAACGTCGACGTCGGCCTGTCGCTCGTGCCCCAGATGTCACGGTCGATAAACCTCGAGGATGACCGCCGCTCGATACCCTCACGCTGGGTGTGGAACTATGCCCCCTATCTGCGCTACCGCTGGAAGGTGACAAAGACGCGCTCGTTCAACCTCGACTATATGGGCCGCTCGTCGCAGCCGTCTATGACCCAGCTGCAGCCCGTCGCCGACATGAGCGACCCCCTGCGCATCGTCATCGGTAATCCGAACCTCGACCCGACCTTCACCCATCACCTGCGCCTGCGCTTCCAGGACTTCCAGCCCGAGGCCCAGCGCGCCATCATGGCGATGCTCGACGCCCAGGTCGTCCAGAACTCTATCGTCTCGCGCATGACCTACAACAGCGAGACCGGCGGTCAGACGACGACCTACGAAAACGTCAACGGCGCATGGAACGTCAGGGCGATGAACATGATATCGTTCCCCTTCCGCAACCGCTCGTTCACGTTCAACAACCACGTGATGCTCTTCTACACGCGCTCGATAGGCTTCAACAACAACCGCCGCAACAGCTCGGGCTCGCTGATGGCGGGCGAATCGTTCGGCGTCGCATGGCGCCCCGACAATGTCGAGATAGAGCTTCGTCCGTTCTACAACCTCCAGAACGTCACCAACAGTCTCCAGAGCAGCGCCAACCGCACCGTCCACACCTACGGCGGAGCACTGCGCGCCACCTACTACACCCGCTTCGGCCTCGTCCTCAACTCTGACCTGAGCTATTCGGGCACAAGCGGCTACTCGCAGGGCTACGACACCGACCAGTGGATGTGGAACGCGTCGATATCATACCAGTTCCTGCGCGACCGCCAGGCCACCGTCTCGCTTCAGGGCTATGACCTGCTGCAACAGCGCTCTAACGTGCGCCGCAACGTCACCCCCAACTATATCGACGACACACGATACAACTCGCTCACACGCTACTTCATGGTTACATTCTCATATAAATTCAACACATTTGGTAAAGGCGGACAACCCCGCGACCGTAACGCCCGCCGTTTCGGTCCCGGCGGTCCCGGCGGCCCCCCGCCGAGACACTGACGCCATCAGTGATATCCGCCAGTTAGATAGAGGAAGATGACGCCGGACGCTTGTGAAAGTGGCCGGCGTTGTTTTTCCGGCCGCTCTTTGACAATCAAAATTAAATGAGTAAATTTGCAGACTTGAAAAAGAAAAAAATAAATAAAAACTAAGATATATGGACTTCATAGAAGAACTCACCTGGCGCGGCATGATACACTCAGTCATGCCCGGCACAGACGAACAGCTCAAAAAAGAGATGACCGTGGCTTACCTCGGCATCGACCCGACAGCCGACAGCCTTCACATAGGCCACCTTGTCGGTGTGATGATGCTCAAGCACTTCCAGCGCGCGGGCCACAAACCCATCGCCCTCGTCGGCGGCGCTACCGGCATGATCGGCGACCCTTCGATGAAAAGCCAGGAGCGCAAACTCCTCGACGAAGAGACCCTGCGTCACAATCAGGAAGCCATCAAACGCCAGCTCGCCAAATTCCTCGACTTCGACAGTGACGCGCCCAACGCCGCCGAGATGGTCAACAACTATGACTGGATGAAAAACTTCTCGTTTCTCGACTTCATCCGAGACGTGGGCAAACACATCACCGTCAACTACATGATGGCCAAAGACTCGGTCAAGAAACGTCTCTCGGGCGAGTCTCAGCAGGGCATGTCGTTCACCGAGTTCTCATACCAGCTCGTCCAAGGCTATGACTTCCTGACGCTCTACCGCGACAAGAACTGCCGCCTGCAGCTCGGCGGCTCTGACCAGTGGGGCAACATCACCACCGGCACCGAGCTCATCCGCCGCACCCTCGGCGGCGAGGCCTACGCCCTCACCTGTCCGCTTATCACCAAGGCCGACGGCGGCAAATTCGGCAAGACCGAGAGCGGCAACGTATGGCTCGACCCGCGCTATACCTCACCCTATAAGTTCTATCAGTTCTGGCTCAACGTCTCAGACGCCGACGCCGAGAAATATATCAAGATCTTCACCGAGCTGAGCCGCGAGGAGATCGCCGACCTCGTCGCCCAGCAGACCGCCGACCCGGGTCAGCGCCCCTTGCAGAAACGTCTGGCCAAAGAAATCACCACGATGGTCCACTCGGCCGCCGACTATGAAGCTGCCGTCGAGGCATCGCAGATACTCTTCAGCAACAAGGCCGCCGAGACCCTCCACAAGATCGACGAGGACACGCTGCTCGCCGTCTTCGAGGGTGTGCCCACTTTCGAGGTCTCGCGCGACGACATCGCCGCCGGCATCAAGCTCGCCGACCTTCTCGTCGACAAGGCTCCCGTCTTCCCCTCCAAGAGCGAGCTGCGCAAACTCGCCCAGCAGGGCGCATTCGCCATCAACAAGGAGAAAGTCACCGACGCATACGCTCCGGCATCGACCGACATGCTGCTCAACGACAAATATATCATCGTCCAGAAGGGCAAGAAAAACTACTTCCTGTTAATCGCCCGATAACATGTCACGCACAGATTCAGAGGTCGGCCGTCTCACCCTCTTAGGCAACACCGGGGTGAAATATCCGACAGAATACGACCCCGGTATCCTCGAGACCTTCGACAACAAGCATCCCGACAACGAGTATCTCGTGACTTTCACCTGTCCCGAGTTCACCTCGCTGTGTCCCAAGACAGGCCAGCCCGACTTCGCCAAAATCATCATCAACTACATCCCCCGGCAGAAAATGGTCGAGAGCAAGAGCCTCAAGCTCTACCTCTTCAGTTTCCGCAACCACGGCGATTTCCATGAAGACTGCGTCAACATCATCATGAAAGACCTTGTCAGACTGATGGACCCGCGCTATCTCGAAGTCATCGGCCTCTTCACGCCCCGCGGCGGCATATCGATCTACCCGTTTGCCAACTACGCCGACGACGAACATCAGGAGATGGCGCGCCGGCGCATGCTCGCAGCCTTCCGTAACGACTTCTAACCCACATGACGACAATGAAACGCGACACACTTATGGTACTCTCGGGCGGCATGGACTCAGTGACCATGCTCCACGAATACAAAGACTCGATCGACCTGGCCGTCACCTTCAACTACGGGTCAAACCACAACGCCCGCGAGATTGAGATGGCGCGGCTCAACTGCCGGCAGCTCGGCATCGAGCTTGTTGAAATCGACCTGTCGTTTATCGGCGAGAACTTCCACAGCTCGCTGCTCGAAGGCGCCGACGCCATCCCCGACGGAGAATATGACTTCGACAACATGAAATCAACGGTCGTACCCTTCCGCAACGGCATCATGCTCTCTGCCGCCGCCGGTCTCGCCGAGAGCCGCGGCCTCACACGCATCCTCATCGCCAGCCACTCGGGCGACCATGCCTTATATCCCGACTGCCGCGACTCTTTCGTCAGGGCCATGGCCGAAGCCATAGCCCTTGGCACCTACGACAACATACGCCTCGAAGCCCCCTACTCGCTTATCTCCAAGGCCGACATCGCCCGCCGCGGAGCCGCCATCGGCGTCGATTATGCCAACACCTACTCATGCTACAAGGGACGCGAACACCACTGCGGCCGCTGCGGCACATGCCGCGAGCGCCGCGAGGCCATCGCCGCCGCCGGCATACCCGACCCGACCATTTATGACGACGAGGAGGATTAACCTAAAAACACTACCGGATGGACATAAGACAATCAATGGCCGACATTCTCAAGGCCGAAAGCAAAGCCGTAACCGAAATACCATTTACCGAAGACTATAACGGAGCCGTCGAAGCCATCGTCGAACACGTAAACCGCCGCGGCGGCAAACTCGTCACCGCCGGCATGGGCAAAGCCGGACAGATAGCGATGAACATCGCCACGACATTCTCGTCGACAGGCACTCCGGCCGTAAACCTCCACCCCAGCGAGGCACAGCACGGCGACCTCGGCGTCCTCCAGCCCAACGACATAATGCTGCTGATCTCAAACTCGGGCAAGACCCGCGAGATCATCGAGCTGGTCGACCTCGTCAAGGGCATCTATCCCGAAATGCCGTTCATCGTCATCACGGGCGCCCCCGACTCGCCGCTGGCCCTTCTGGCCAACTGGTGTCTGCCGACAGGCGGCTCGCCCGAAGTGTGCCCCCTCGGCCTGACCCCGACGACATCGACCACCGTCATGACTGTCATCGGCGACATCCTCGTCGTCAACGTCATGAAAGCCATAGGCTTCACACGCGCCGAATATGCCAAACGCCACCACGGCGGCTATCTCGGCAGCGCGGCCCGCGGCGACAACAAATAAGAGCTCTAACTCACGACCAAAATGAAAAAAATCATCTGCATCGGCGAATGCGGTCTCGACATCATCTTCAAAGACCGCCGGCCCGTCGGGTCTGTTCCCGGAGGCCGCATCGTCAACGCCGCCGCCATACTCGCCCGCTACGGCATGCCCGTCATCATGGCCTCTGAAATCGCCGCCGACCCTGTCGGCGACATCGTGGCCGGCTATCTCGCCTCGGCCGGCGTCGACATGTCATCGGTCGACCGCTACACCGAAGGCAACACTCCGGTACAGATCTACATACCGCGCGCCGACGGGTCTGTCGGCGTCACCCGCTACGAAAATTATCCCGACGAATGTTTCGACATCGTCTGGCCCCGCATCGACGAGGGCGATATCGTCGTTTTCGGCGGTTTCTATGCTCTCGACGCCCGTATGCGCCAGCGCATGACACAGCTGCTCGCACACGCAGCCGAACGCAAGGCCGTCATGGTCTATCTGCCAGGCTTCCCGACCGACCGCGAACCCCGCATCACACGCGTCATGCCGGCCATACTCGAAAATCTCGAATATGCCAACCTCGTCATCACACGCAGCCGCGACATGACCGCCATATTCGGCACCGAACAGGGTGACGCATGCTACCACAACCACATCGATTTCTACTGCCGTTCGCTTGTCAACATCGACACAGCCTGCCACCGCATAAGCTACTACAGCGGCAAGGAAGTCACAGACACACCCATCCCCGCCGAGACATGCCGGACACTGCTGTGGAACGCCGGTGCCGTCGCCGGCGCCATCGCGGCCCTTTATGCCTGCGATATAAAACCCGACGACCTTGACACCCCGGCCGAAGAACTCCGCTGCAAGGTCATAACCGGCGCCGCCAGATCGGCCCAGCAGGCCGCCGCAGCGATATCCGAAGAATGGCAGAAATGCCACTGACAAACATTTCATATCGTCAACGTGTTATAAAAATAATAATAAAACAATAAAAATGTCGACTCAGAATCCTCATAGCGCCCCGCGCACAGCACTCCCGCATCCCTCTTCATGCCGCGTAGCCATCGTTGCCGCCGAATGGAACGGCCACATCACATCGGCCCTCACCGACGGCGCCCTTGAAGTATTCCGTCGTGAAGGCTATGCCAAAGAAGACATCGACGTCTACAACGTGCCCGGCACCGTCGAACTCACCTTCGCCGCCTCACAGCTCATAGAGACCAGCCTCTACGACGCCGTCATCGTCTTCGGCTGCGTCATACGCGGCGGCACCCCCCACTTCGACTACGTCTGTGACAGCGTCACTCAGGGTGTCACAGCTCTCAACGCCGACTGCGACATCCCCGTCATCTTCGGCGTCCTCACTGTCGACAACCAGCAGGACGCCCTCGACCGCGCCGGCGGACGCCTCGGCAACAAAGGCTCAGAAGCCGCCGAAGCCGCCATAAAGATGATTGACTTTGTCGAGAAAGTAAAAAATTTATAACCCGTTAAAATAATTCGCTATCATGTCTCCTCAAAAATCACAAGGCATCCGTTTCTGGGTGTGGCTGCTCGTCGGCCTTATCGTCGCAGCCATCGTCATGGGTCTTCTCTATTACATCGGCTGGCTCGACGCGGGCACCCACGTCGACACCCCGCAGGGCGACAACGTCACCGACATCTACCGCACTGCCGCCGACAGTCTCTCGCCCTCTGAAAGCGCCTGGCAGAATCCCGATGGTCAGACTTTCGACGAAGTCATCACAGAACCCGACGTGCCTGCCGCCACACCTCCTACCGGCGAATAAGCGCATTAACTTTCTATGAATTTTCTTAAACTGACAGTCATAACAACGGTTACAGCAGCCGCGATATCGTGCGGCGGCATCGGCCAGACAGGCGACCCGGTCACCCGCGCCGAAGCTCTCTATGAAGACGGCCGCTACGCCGAAGTGCAGACGATGTGCGACAGCCTCGTCACCCCGGCGCGCATAGGCACACTCAGCGTCGACCAGCTCTGCCGCCTGACCCTGATGTTCATCAAGCTCGCCGACTACTCGGCCGAAGACGACAACATAGCCATGGCAACACGCTGTTTCCGCGACGCAGGCGAACGCTCGGCCGACTCGGTCTCGGCGTTCTTCCAGAAATGTCCGCTCGACCAGCAGTCACAGCTTCTTCTGCTCAGCCGCATATCGCAGTCGCTCGGCGAAAGGCCCGACAGCATCACCGACGAGACTCCTATAATCATCGACGAAGCCGACAGCATGCTCGCCGTCGAGCCTGCCGAATATCACGACCACCCCAACCGTTTCAGTCAGGACTGACACTCAGTTTAATCACCTATGGACAATTGGCTTGACTCACTGCAGTCGCTGCGCGACACTATGGCTGACGCCGATGCGCCGGCCATTGACGTGCCTGACGGCGACGACCCGACCGAAGAACGTCAGACCGGCCGCCTCGACATCGTGCTCGAGCGCAAAGGCCGCGCCGGCAAGACAGCGACCATCATCACCGGATTCACCGTCAGCGACGACGCCGTCGCCGACATAGCGTCGCAGCTCAAACGCAGCCTCGGCACAGGCGGTTCGGCCCGCGGGGGCGAAATACTCATCCAGGGCGACCGCCGCAAGGAAGTCCTCGCCCGCCTCACCGCCCTCGGCCTCAAGGCGAGAATAATCTGAGGCAATTTCAGACATAAAGACAAACTAAAGAACAAACATTCGAACACAGAACATAAGAACACAAGAATTTTTTCTTATGTTCTGTCATCTTGTGTTCTTTCGGCGGCAAAAAGTCGCCTGGAAGGTGATAATTTTACTGATTGCCGCGTAGGACCGGGCACGTCATGCGCCGGCCTGCGCAGACAGGTGACAACAAGCGGACAAACGTCTACATGACGCTGATTTCCTTTTTCAAATTTTCGGATGTTGTTTTATAACATATTAGCAATCTATTGTCTATATATGTTCTTGTATTATATTTGCCAAATGAAAAAGTTGACATTTGTTATATCATTTATGCTTATACAACTATCTGTCTATGCCAGGCAAATGATAGCTGAAGATTACTATGTGTCAGCTTTTAATGAGATGTCAGATATGCTCGCCGGGCGAGACTCTTTATCTATTAAGAGGGCTGTCTATCTTGCCGAATGGGCGTATTATGAGGGAAATCTGGATTATGAAACAGACTTCTGCGATGAAATAGACAGGATAACGAACTATATCCGCTTATTTTACGATGTAAATAATCTCAGCGCCTATAAAACAGGAAAACAAATGGCACTCAATGCCTATTTTTTCAATCCATATTCGGGGAATGGGTACAAACCATATACCTATGACTTTGAAACCTTTTCAATGGATGATGAGCCATGGGAGCGTCAATTTGTGTCAAAAGTTCTAAAAACGCATAAGGGCCAATGCCGTTCTCTACCTTGGATGTATAAAATCCTTGCAAATGAAATTGGAGCTAATGTTGCTATCGCCCATGCTCCATACCATAATTATATTATGTATGAGGACAAGGACAATCTTACGCCCGAAGAGTGGATTAACCTTGAATTGACCACACACCAAATGCAACCTGCCTTTTGGATCAGACAGGATTTTGAAATTCGTGATTCAGCTATTATTGCCGGCACTTATATGACCCCAATGACTGAAATACAGACCATAGCTTGTCAAATGGCCGATTTGGCTTTTGGATATAACGAAAAATTCAATCGCTATGACGAGTTTACCTTTTATTGCACAAGTCGCTCTCTCGAATTCTTTCTTATGAATCCCAATGCGCTGATAATACGATATAAATCCCTCGAATGTATGCTTAAACGTTATCTTTTATCAAATTATAATAATTTTGATGATTACGCTTATTATCTCATCGACTTGATGACCGAAACCAAGTATGTCTTAGATAAAACGTATATGACCGAGGAAACAGATGCATTTCGCGAACACAGGATGCAACAAGCTATAGAAGCCCAAAAATATACACAAGAAAAATTATTACCGAAATGAAACATATCAAACTATTATTTTCAATCATTTTTATTTTGCTGCTTTCATTATCGGCAAAGGCATATTCACATTTATCTCCATATGCTTATTGCAGCGGTAATCCGGCAAATTATATAGATCCTACCGGATGCATAATAGAAGGCGTGACCAAAAAAGACGCATCAATGGCTGTGGAAGATTTTAGAGCAATGTTTCCCGGTGACGAATTTGCAAATTTCAGGAATCTTATTGTTCAATCGGGCAAAAAACAGAATGGAAAAACATTTGCCCCTATATCTACCGAAGCGCTTTCCACAGCCTTCAATGGAATCTCATTAAACGAAGATCAACAGGCGTTGGTAGATATGGTGGTCAACACGATAAATTCTAATGACGTACATAAAGTCGAATACCAATATTCCAATGGCGTTCTATCCGACAAAGGCGAAAAATCTTTTTTACCCGGCTATATGAATGGTGAGGCTGCAGCCTATATGCCACAAATTCTTGAAAAAAATGGTGGTCTACCATTATGGCTGATAATGGGGGATGGTGGAGCTGGAGCTACTGTACAAACTAAAAATGGGTCTCATTCTGTCATCGTCATTGATGGAATGCATTCAAACGGCAGAGCCGTGACAACAGGACATGAGATATTAGGGCATGGCCGTTCATGGGCTACAGGATTAGGAGACAGCTTTCAACACATACAAGCGATAAGAACTGAAAACTTAATACTTAGGGTAATGGGGATTCCTTTTATCAATACTGGCATAAACCACGGAAGAGAAAAGGCTCCGATACCCAATCCCACACTTTTACCTTCTTTTAGATGAAAAGAATATTATTGATTATTGGTGGTCTGTTTATATGTTCTTTCTTGGCCATATCATATAAAAGGCCTAAAATCGACCGGTACGATTCAACAGCGATAAATCTAATATACCGAACATTACCCGATTCGCTTATATCCTTAACTGAAAAATACCCCGTGGTTTTTTATTCCCGCGGCCATTACGGTCAATCATGGACACTATTAACAAAAGTCAACAACCATTTTAGAGTATATAGCGGCAGAATCGATTACGCAGGTAATCGAAATTTGACAGAGGCCATAAGTTTTTCCCAATTTGATTCTTGCGCGTTTTTTTGCGCCAATAAATCTCTTTTATCATGGGCATTTGATACATTTGTCACTAAAAGTCTAAAAATGACACCCATCAAAAACAAGCCCTACATGACAATTTATAAAACTATTTCGGTTATTAATCCTTATTCCGACGTTGAATTTACCACAGACTGTTCAGTCACATTTTCAGGACCCGACAGTTTAGAATTCAACAATAAATTTCATAAATTATGCTTGATTATGCAATGGCTTTCAGAACCGAGGATTAGGCAATATGTACCTGATTCTGTAATATTCCAAGAACCTGCACGACAATAATATATAATTATCCCTCTAAATCATGTCCATGCCTGTACATAATTGAACAAGCTCTAAACAGAAAAATCGAACCGGCTTTTAATGTATTGGCTGGCAGCTCCATCGAGTCGGCCATATTTACCAATTCCATGTGATATCGGCTCTAAACGCGGCTAATTCAGTCAACTTGTCAGCTACTACGGCTGAAGCCGTAGTTCCATATCGCCTGACGTCTTACTCGACACAATCAAAAGCACGAGGACAAAAGAAAAAATAGAAATTTTGTTCTATCATATAACGGCTTTTATATATCTGAGTATCAATTACTTGAAAATTGATGAGATTTGAGCTTTTCCAACCGTTTCTCAAGTGATTTAATCTTGTTTTCCACAATCCGGGCCTCATTCGATTCAATTTTTCTATTATCATATTCCACATTACGATCGACCATTAGATATATTATCTCTGCTGTCTTGTGAGCAGTCGCGACGACAGCCTGTGCCGGGCCAAGTCTTGTGGCCATCCGTCTGAAGTATTGACCCAATGGAGTTTTGCTGTTTCTCAGGGTTATGGCGCTCTGCCTTAATGCCTGCCCGACAGGATTGGGCCTTTTGGGAAGCCGGCTGCTGATTATCCTTCCTCCTGTAATATTATCGGTAGGAGTAAGGTTGCACCATCGACAGAACTTGGAGGAAGTGCTGAATTTTGTCGTAAAATCCGGGCCGAGTTCAGCCATCAGTGTCAGGAGTGTGCCCTCGCCGATTCCCGGAATACCCGGTAAGTTGACACCGAACATAAGAAAGGACTGCATTTCTACATCGAACCCGATTGAATTGAGAGGACATTTGGGCTTCGCACATCTTTTATCGGCAGAGAGATCTGAAACAGATGCATTGGCTGTATCCCAGAGCTGACAGCTGTTTAGAAACATCTCCATCTCTGAATCGATTCTTATAATCTGAGACGCCAGATGGTCATAGGTCTCCACTGCCATTTGAAGAGACAAAAGATGCTCCATGTCCCACGTTCCATCCAGCGATGCTGCGATTGTTTCTTTACTCTTTTTACATCTATAGTCAGCGAGCGAAGCCAAAGCGTGTGGATTCCGTTCTCCGGCCAGTATTGCCCGTATGATTGCCATGCCGCTTTTACCGGAAATATGACTGATGGCACTGTCCGGCTTTATGTTCATCTGCTCCATTGCTTTCTGCATATGCTGCAGCTCGCGTGACATATCCTTTACCTTCATGTCGCGCAGACGGTGGAACTCCCGTAAACGCCGTGCCACCGCTGCCACCTGAAAACAAGGTTTTATCAGGTCGCAACTGCCGAGAAACCGCAGCCAGTCGGCATCATTGACATCTGTCTTTCTGCCGGACATGTTCTTTACATCCCTGGCATTGACAAGTATGGCTTCCATTCCCGCTTCCTGAAGCATAAGGAACAATGGGATCCAGTATACACCGGTTGATTCCATCACAACACGGTTTATGCCGCAGCCCGTGAGCCACTGCACTATCTCTCTGAGATCTTTCGTAAATGTTCCGAAACTACGGTTGCTTTTCTCACTGCGGTCTTCCGGGACACTGACCTGCATCAGCGTTTTACCCACGTCTATACCGGCGGTATCGGGATGGGTGACTTTTAACGGCTGACTTTTGGTACTTACTGAAATTTTTCTTTTCTTTGCCATACTTTATCAGTTAAGTTTGTAAAAAAAAGCAGCGGCTACAATAGGAAACAGTCTATCATACGGCCTTTTATGGCCAATTTGAATTCTATGAGCCGCGTAGGTCAGACTTCTGCATGGTCTTTAAAGAACCATTGAACAAACGACCTCTGCTTTAGACCGCAAATTTAACAAAATGAGGCAAGACCTCGTAGTGAATGCGTGAGCATTCCTAAAGCCGGATGCAATCCGGCTTTTCCGTTATATAACGTTGAGTTGCCGGCCTGGACGGCCTGAGAACTTCTGTCCTTGTGTCCTTGTGTCCTTGTGTTCTGAAATTCAGTCAATTTGTTAGCTATATGTCGCTATTTCTTCGCCTTTTGGGCGAGGATGTCGCGGAGGATTGGCGTCATCTTCTCGGCATAGTACTTGAAGCCGAGGTCGGTGAGATGGATGCCGTCGACCGTGCCGTCGTCTTCGACTCCGTCAAGTTCGATTGAGTCGACATAATAGAGGTTGTCGGGGTTCTCGGCTTTCAGGCGCTCGTAGTTGCGGCGGAAAGCGGCGTTCTTGGCCGGCAGATATTTGTTGAAGAACGAATCATAGCGCGCATAAGGATAAATCGGGCCTTCGAGCATGACAATTGGTACATCGGGGCGCGCCTTGCGCAGGATGTTGATAAAATCATAAGTCAGTGTGTCACACATCATCTCGGTGCAGTTGGGCACGGGGTCGATGAGATAGAGGTCGGCGTCCTCGATCTCGGCCATTGCGCGGGCCATGCAGTTGTCCATCTTGCCCTCGCCGCTGATGCCGATGTTTACGACCTCGCAGTTGAGCGCGCGTGAGATGATATTTGTCGACGCCATGCCGGTGCGCGACGCGCAACCGCCCTGAAGAATGCTCGTGCCGTAGGCTATGATCTTGGTGTCTTTGTCGATGAGGTCAAGACGGCCCGGTGTGATGACTGCATCAGAGTCGACTTTTATCCACAGCTCCTCGACGCCGTCGTAGAGAGGCATGTAGACCATATATTCGTGCATCTCGCCGTCGAGGTTGCTGACATAGGTCGACTCGCAGATTTTCTCCTCTTTATTGTTGACATACGGGCGGTTGGTGTTGACGTGGCGCCACGTCGAGTCGCCCTCGAAGATATAGAGGTCGGTGCCTTTGAGGCCGGTGTCGGCCATGTGTATCATGTGGGTGTTCCAGAGCAGTTCGTACTTGACACCGATGCGGGTCGAGTTGGTGGCGAAACGCACGCCGATGCCGCTCGAACACTGTGAACGCTCCCACAGGTCGGGACGCACCGAATCCTTGAGGTTTGCCGGAATGCGGGTGTATTTGCGCAGAGTGTTGTCCCAGCCTTTGTTGATGACACGCAGCTCCTGGGCGTCGACATAGCGCCAGGGCTTTTCGGGTTCGTCAGCGGCGAAGAGCGATGTCGCGCAAGCCGTCAGGCAGAGAAGATTCAAAAACAGACGTTTCATATTCATATAGATTTTAAGGAATTTATAATTCAGGATTATATCGAGGGGAGAGACTGTGCGGTCGACAGGACATCGACGGCCTCAGCGACCGTCGTCACCGAAGCGACGGCAAAGCTGCGGCGCCCGTTGCGCTGTCGTATCTGGACACGTTTGGGGTTCAACTGCAGGTAGTTGAGCAGACGGCCGAACATCGGCGACTGGTAGTATGCCTTGTTTTCCTCGCTGACAAAGTAGAGATACATCGTCTGCTGCTTCATGACGACTTTCTCGATGCCCATCCGTCGGGCGAGACGGCGCAGACGCGGCACACGCATCAGTTCGACAGTCTCTGGAGGCACATGGCCGAAACGGTCTTCGAGACGGCTCTCGAAGGCTTTGAGATCGTCTTCGCGCTCGAGGCTGTCGAGTTCCTGATAGAGAGCGATGCGCTCGCTCTCCTGAGGCACATACCATGCCGGCAGCAGCAGCTCGAGGTCGCTCTCGATGACGCAGTCGGCGACAAACTCGGGCGGATTCTGAGTGCCGTCGTCGGCTGCCGCAAGATCCGAAAATTCCTCGGTGCGCAGCTCCATGACAGCCTCCTTGAGTATCTTCTGATAGGTCTCGTAGCCGAGGTCGGCGATGAAACCGCTCTGTTCGGCGCCGAGAAGGTTGCCGGCGCCGCGGATGTCGAGGTCCTGCATGGCGATGTGTATGCCGGCGCCGAGGTCAGAGAAGCTCTCGATGGCCTGGAGGCGGCGACGGGCGACGGGCGACAGGGGCACATGCGGCGGCACCATAAGGTAGCAGAAAGCCTTGCGCGAGCTGCGGCCGACACGGCCGCGCAGCTGGTGAAGCTCGCTGAGACCGAACTTCTGGGCGTCGTTGATGATGATGGTGTTGACGTTGGGCATGTCGATGCCGCTCTCGACGATGGTCGTAGCCAGAAGGATGTCGTAGTCGTGGGCGGCAAAGTCGACGATAGCCTTCTCGAGTTTTTCGGGAGGCATCTGGCCGTGGGCGACAACGGTGCGGGCGTCAGGGACGACGCGTTTTATCATGGCTTCGAGGTCATAAAGGCCCTCGATGCGCGGATTGATGAAGAAGACCTGTCCGCCGCGCGACAGCTCGAAGTTGACTGACTCAGCGACGATATCGTCGCTGAGAGCCGTGACGGTCGTGACTATCGGATAGCGGTTGGGGGGCGGAGTGTTGATCGACGAGAGATCGCGGGCGCCCATCAGCGAGAACTGGAGGGTGCGCGGTATCGGCGTAGCACTCATCGTCAGGGTGTCGATATTGACCTTCAGCTGTTTGAGTTTTTCCTTGACGGCGACGCCGAATTTCTGCTCCTCGTCGATGACGAGCAGGCCGAGGTCCTTGAACCTGACGCTCTTGCCGATAAGCTTGTGGGTGCCGATGATGATGTCGATTTTGCCGTCGGCCAGATCGGCGAGTATCTCCTTGACCTGTTTGGGCGAACGGGCACGCGAGAGGTAGTCGACCCTGACGGGCAGGTCTTTGAGGCGGTCTCTGAATGTGTTGTAGTGCTGATAGGCGAGCACGGTCGTCGGCACGAGCACTGCCACCTGCTTGCCGTCAGCCGCAGCCTTGAAGGCGGCGCGTACGGCAATTTCGGTCTTGCCGAAGCCGACGTCGCCGCAGATAAGACGGTCCATCGGGCGGTCACTCTCCATGTCGGCCTTGACGGCCTTTGTCGCTGTCAGCTGGTCGGGCGTGTCCTCGTAGATAAACGAGGCCTCGAGCTCCTGCTGAAGGTATGAGTCGGGCGAGAAGGCGAAGCCTTTCTCCTCGCGGCGCGCGGCATAGAGGCGGATGAGGTCGCGGGCGATGTCCTTGAGCTTGCTCTTGGTGCGCTCCTTGACCTTGTTCCACGCACCCGAGCCGATGCGGTTGATTTTGGGCGGCACGCCCTCTTTACCACGGTATTTGGCGAGTTTGTGAAGCGCGTGGATCGAGACGAAGATGATGTCGTTGTTCTTGTAGACGAGCTTTATCATCTCCTGCATGCGGCCGCCGACATCGGTGCGCAACAGTCCGGCGAAGGTGCCGATGCCGTGGTCGACGTGGACGATATAGTCGCCTACCTCAATCTGACTCAGCTCTTTGAGCGAGAGAGCGAGCTTGCCGGAACGGGCGCGGTCGCTCTTGAGGGTGTATTTGTGGAAGCGGTCGAAAATCTGATGGTCGGTGAAGAGGCAGTTTTTGGTGACATGGTCGACGAAGCCCTCGTGAAGCGTCGACAGCACGGGGGTGAACTCGATTTTATCGCCGCGGTCCTCGAAGATGACACGCAGACGGTCAAACTGTTTCTCGTTGTCGCTGAGAATATAAATCTTGTAACCCTCGGCGATGAGTTTGGCAAACGACTCGCTGATGAGGTCGAAGTTCTTATGATAGATGCCCTGAGGCGAACATTTGAAGTCGATGGCAGCCTTGACGTCGCGGGCGGGCGTCTGCGCGGCTGTAAACTCGAGGCGCCTGAACGAGGCGAACCGACGGGCGAAAGCCTCGGCGTCGACGACCTGCTGCATGGCCTTGGTGTCGCCCTCGTCGGCTATCATGGCGCTCTGCGAGAACTCTTCCTCGCCTATGGCCTTGACGCGCGCAAGGGTCAGCGAGGCGTCGCGGACAGCAACAAGTGTCTCGTCGGCTATATAATCGAGCAGAGAGCCGCCGAGGGCGTCGCGTGTGACGTCGGCGATAATCGAGATGCTGTCGAATCGCTCTTCGGAAAGCTGGGTCTCGACGTTGAACGAGCGTATCGAGTCGATTTCGTCGCCGAAGAAGTCGATGCGGTAAGGCAATTCGTTGGAGTAGCCGAAGATGTCGAGAATAGAGCCGCGCACGGCGAAGTGGCCCGGTTCATAGACATAATCGACCTCGGTGAACCCGTTGTCGCGCAGCCATTTCTGCGTCTTCGTCAGATCGACGACGCTACCGACGCTGATATTGAGGGTGTGGTCGGCGATGGCCTGGCGCGCGGCGGCGCGCTCGGCAAGCGCCTCGGGATATGTGACGACGAAGCGCAGGTTGCGGTCGTCGGCGATGCGGCCCAGAGCCTCGGTGCGCAGAATCTGCGAGGGCGGGTCGACCTGACCGTATTTGATGTCGCGTTTATAGCCCGACGGGAATATCGCGACGGCCTCCTCGCCGACGAGGCGCGTGAGGTCGAAATAGAGATATCCGGCATCGTCAGCCGAATCGCCGACGACAAGCACGGGCACCGGCCGGCGTTTCATGCCGGCCAACATCACGGCGGCCGATGAGCCGGCCAGCGCATAAGCCGTCACCTCGGAGCTGCGCCCTGCCGACGCGAGAGCCTTTGCCCGGGCCTCGGTGACAAATGCTTTGCTTAATTCCTTGATTGTCATTTCTTAGGTCTCAGTATAGCCTTATATCTTTCAGGCGATGACAGCACGACGCGGGCCGAGTCGAGCGCGGCGTCGCCCTTGAGCGACCGGCGCACGAGATCGCTGTCAGAAAAATAGCGCTCGGCAATCTCGGTGTCGAGTATCTCGATGATGTCCTTGCGGTTATGATCGAGGTCGCGGTTGAGGTCGTGACGCAGCAGCGTGTCGAGACGGGCAAACTCGGCTGCGACGGTGTCGTTCATATAGCCCTCGTTCTCGGCGGCTTCACGCAGATATTTGAGAGCCGACTCACAGAGACGGTCGTATTTGAAACGCGCCGGGTCGATGAATTTCTTGAAGTCGTCGAATATCGAGTCGCCGACGACAAATTCGTCAGACGTGCCGACGCTGTCGTTCTGCGCGGCGAAACGGTTGGCGTAATCATACGCCCAAAAATCGGCCACAATATTATATAGCAGCCTGTTGCCCTCGGGGAGCTTGACGGTGATGTCGGGCGTGATGCCGCCACCGTCGCGCACCTCACGGCCGTGACGGGTCTTGAAGACCGTCGTCAGGCTATCGGGTATGCGGGTCACGCGGCCCTGCTCGTCGCGGTGCGAGTAGTCGATGGCCTGGATGAGTCGCCCGCTGGGTATGTAATATCTCGCAACGGTGACTTTGAGAATGCCGTCGTAGGGCAGCGGACGGGTGTGCTGCACCAGACCCTTGCCGAACGAGCGCTGACCGATGATGACAGCGCGGTCGAGGTCCTGCAGCGAGCCCGAAACGATTTCGCTGGCCGAGGCTGTGCCGTCGTTGACAAGCACGGCCAAAGGCACGTCGCGGGCTATCGGCGCCTTGGGTGTCTTGTAGATCTGCACTTTGGTCGAGTCGTTATACTTCGTGCGCACGACCTCGGTGCCGCGGTTGACGAAGTTGCCGACAATCTGCACGGCGCTCTCGAGCAGACCGCCGCCGTTGTCGCGCAGGTCGAGCACGATGCCCTTGAGACCGGGCACGGCGTTGAAATCGGTCACGGCCTTTTTGACCGCCTCGGCACTCTTCTCGTTGAATGTCGTCAGGCGTATGTAGCCGATACTGTCGTCAAGAACGCCGGCATATGGCAGCGGATTGACCTTTATCTGACTGCGGACGATGTCGAACGTCAGCAGCGAGTCGTCGACATAAGGACGGCGCACATCAATCTTCACATGCGTGCCGGGCTGTCCGCGAAGACGCTTGCTCACGTCGGCCGTCGCCGTCTCGGGCTTGAGCACCCATCCGTCGACAGAGAGAATGACATCGCCGTGACGAAGACCGCCGTTACGGGCGGGCGAATTCCACTGAGGCTGATGTATCAGCACATTGTCGCCGCGTTTGACGATATACGAGCCGATGCCGGCATACTGTCCCGACGAAATCGATGTGATCTCGTCCTGGTCGTCGGCGGGATAATACTCTGTGTAGGGGTCAATCTGCCCAAGCAATGCGTCGATGGCCGTGCGCATCGTCTTGTCGGCATCTATCGTGTCGACATACTGGGTCTGCAGCTCCTTGTAAACCGCATTGAAAATCTGTAGATTACGCGAGATGTCAGCCTTTTTGCTGCGCGTGGCCGACCGGGCCACAACAACCGAAGCCACAAACAATAGCAACAACGGGAATATGATGATCTTTTTCATGTCGGAGGTCGTGATAGAATTAACAAGCGAAATTAACAATTCTAATCTAAATTACATAACAGCCGGGCCACAAAAAAAGTTATATCCCGCCGCAATCGGCGTCAGACAGCTGTCAACGGTCTTCAGTGGTGATAGTGTAATAGATATATGTGCCGTGGGCGACATTGCGTTTCTGCACAAAGGGCTTACCATCACGGCTGACATCAATCTGAAGATATTCCGAAGCATGGGCGTCGACCGACGCCGCCAGTTCGGCCTTGAAACCGGCCTCGACAGGACCGACAACGACTTCGACCTTGCCTGCGGGATTTATCTGCTGGATGACGCCATACTCACCGGTCACATCGGTGTAGCTGACATCAAAATCGCCGCCGGGTGTGCCGCCGACAGTGTAACGCACGTAATATATCGCAGGATTATCATCGTCGCTACACGAGACAAACATCACAGCGGCCGCCATAACCGCCAGGATACTCATAAAAACAAGCCTTTTCATAATGAAGTAGAATTAGATAGTTGAACGAATCTGTAAACAGCCGGCAAATATAGCACTTTTTCCCTAAGAGCGGTTCGCATAATCCCGGAAATTGCCACCACCGGGCGACAGATACCAAACGACGACAGACAAATAATAGTCCTCAAAAATTTATTATTGAAAGAAATATATTAATTTTGCATCCACAACCTTAATATTAGGCCTCGAGTTTTCAAGATATGCATGCCATCGTAAAATCCATTCATGAAATAATAAAAGGTTACCGCAACGAGGACGGAATCTTTATACAGCCTGACGATATTATCGAATGGGGTAACCAATTTGGCGATGATTGCGAGTTTGTTTTGACAGAACTTCATAACCTGTTGCAGCAGATATATTTTTCGAAAAATGATGCCATAAAAGCCCTCCGTCAGTTAATCAACGGTCAATATCATGATTATGGTTTCACCTCAGCTGACGATTTTCTAAAAAGCACTTGCTTTCTAAGGCTTCAGCAACAAGGTAAGAGCCAGCATATCTACCTTGATTTATTAGACGACATCGTCTTTAACACCACCCAAAAGCACCTTTGTGACTACGATTGTTATCCAAAAACAATCTTCATCTATTTAGATGATATTCTCGCCACCGGAGGCACCATCAGAAAAGACCTGATTAACTGGCTTCAAGCAGATAATCACGCTGAATTGCTACATCAGCGCAAAATTCGTCTTGAGCTCTCGTTAATCTGTGTGCATACCTGGGGATTGCAGTTCTTTTTATATGGCCTGAGAAAACAATTCGGCAATATTCCGATTATGCTCAGATCCTGCTATGAAATTCAAAACCACCTTATGTTACCCGGACAGGATTTGAACATTGCCATACCCACAAAAGATCAGCCGAAAGAAATATTTCAATATTTGGCCGGCCTTGACGCAAAGAAATATGAGCAATACGCTTTCAGAGACGCATCAAAGCCGGAGAAAGAAGTTTTCTTCTCTAATGCCGAAAATCGCATCAGGTACGAAAACATTCTTCTTGAAAAAGGTCTTTATATTATAAATCAGATTAAAGGACAGATAAATCCCAATTTACGTCCGTTAGGACTTATAAACCCCAATTACCGGACTTTTGGGCTTGGCACCCATTTTTTCACATGGCGCAATGTGCCGAACAATTGTCCATTAGTATATTGGTGGTCTGTACCTGGTCATAACTGGAAACCTTTGTTCCCGCCCAAAAGGAACTGATTTAAATATGCCATATCGCTATAATAAACATAACATTCTGTCATTCGGCAAAACCGATGGACGATTCGGGGGACTGTCAAACATGGCTCCCGATTATGCTCTGTTTGTCAACGAGATATGTATACCAAACACCGAAGCGTTATATCAAGCCTGCAAATTTTCGCTTTATCCTGAAATTCAACGCCTTATTCTCGAAGAGAGAAATCCGATGAAAGCCAAAATCATCAGCCGTCAGCATCAGTCATTCGTCCGCCAGGACTGGGATACCATAAAATTCAAAGTTATGGAATGGTGTCTATGTGTCAAGCTATTGCAGTACTGGGACAAGTTCGGTTCACTGCTTCGCGATTCAGGCACAGCGACTATCGTTGAATATTCTACGAAAGATAATATCTGGGGCGCGACGCCCTCCGACAGCGAAACACTCGAAGGCGAGAATGTTCTGGGGCGTTTACTCATGAAAATACGCGATGAATATATCATCCCCAACAAGAAACCATTGAAAATGTCTCCGCCAAACATTACAGGTTTCATGATTTATGGCAACCTTGTCGGAGATGTCTACAGCCCTGAGTATTACCTTGACGACTAACGGTATCTCCACGGCTAAACCCTTGACGGCCGCATAAAAATACGGCAAAAGGCAAAGTTTTTTGAAAGAATTTGCGAAAAAAGTTGCATATCTCGATTTTTGACTGTAATTTTGCATCGCAATTCTCCGGAGGGAGGGCGCATTATCCGCTTCAATAGCTCAGTCGGTTAGAGCATCTGACTGTTAATCAGAGGGTCGTTGG
>CABUPJ010000042.1 GCA_902493335.1 uncultured Porphyromonadaceae bacterium | reverse complement strand
CCACGACCACTTTAGCGGCAGACATCCCCGCGCAAAAAGAGTCGGTTCTGTGATGATTGTTTGCGTCAGGGCGGTCAGTTGTCGAGTGATTTTACCATTGCGATGAGGGAGCTATGGGGTTCCATAGTGACCGAAGAGCGATGATAAAAGCGCCGGCAAATGACCGATAAATGGATAACCCTGATTTATGGTTTACTCCCCCTGACGTAAAATGATTATTGCAGAACCGACTCTCACCAAAACGATGTCAAACGTACATTGACATCGTTGTTACAAACAAAAAATGAAGCCTTTAATCCGTGCAGAGGGGCGTAAGGGATATTAGGCGATTATGTATCAAACTATTATTTATATGCCGAGATAGGGGTTAATTTATTATATGTTATAAAACATATGATAGAAATTAAATATTTTATTGAGTTTGTTTGTTAGTTTGAAAAACAAGGTCTAACTTTATAACCGAATAACACTAACAACTAAAACGTTTAACTCTAAAAAATACTTATCATGACAAAGACAATCACATTCAACGAACTTCGTCGTCTCAAAGACAGCTTGCCCGACGGTTCGATGCACAAGATCGCAGATAAGCTCAACACTACAGTTCAGACCGTTCGTAATTATTTTGGCGGCAGCAACTACGATTTTGGCAAGAACTGTGGTGTTCATATAGAACCGGGTCCCGACGGCGGCATCGTCGTTCTCGATGACTCTACCATCTACGAGATGGCTGTTGAAATTCTCAAAGAACAAGAAGCAGCCGAGGCCTGACCTCAGATAAAAAACAACGTTTCTCATCTTCTCTCTCCTCTATATCTCCCACCATTGTTTATGGCTACGCAGTCAAGACTGATAACAGTCGCTATACACACATACGACAAGGCACAGGCTCTTAAGTCACTGCTTGAGAGTGAGGGCATCGACGTGACTCTCAATAATGTCAATCTCGAGAGTCCGGTAGTGTCATCTGGCATAAGGGTGCGCATCTACGAAAGCGACCTGCCGCTGGCATTGAGAATCATCGAAAGCCACGAGATACTGGCGCTGCCCGAGAACAAAACCGAAGGCCGGTCGCACACGATTCTTGTCCCTGTGGATTTCAGCGACTACTCTTTTGAAGCCGCAAAGGTCGCTGCCGATCTTGCTTTCAGACACAAGGCAGACATCGAACTGCTCTATGCCTATATCGATCCGTCGATTGACGCGGGACTGCAACTCAGCGACAGTCTGACATTCGACGACACGAGCGATTTTGAAAACCGCCGCGAGATAACCCACAGCGCCGAAAAGTCGATGTCGTCGTTCACGATGCGGCTAAAGGAAGGGATGAAATCGGGCACGATACCTGTCGTAAAAATCATGACGAATGTCGTCGAGGGCGTCCCCGAAGACGCTATCGCCGATTACTGCAAGTTCAATTCGCCGCTGCTGATTGTCATGGGTACACGCGGCCATGACAAGAAAGAGAAAGACATGATCGGGAGTGTCACAGCCGAGGTGCTCGATTCATGCCGCAACATCGTGCTGACTGTCCCCGACCCCGCCGACTTTACCAAAATTGACGATATAAAGAATATACTTTTCCTGTCTACAATGGATCAGGAAGACATTCTTGCGGTCGATGCTCTTGCACGGCTCATGCCTGAGAGCAACGCGTCTGTTACACTGGCGAGTCTGCCCTCGAAAAAACGACGCATGACGGCCAAGCCCGAGAAAGCATTGCTTGACTACCTGACGACAAACTATCCGACGATGAAGTTTGAAAGCGCCGGGGTCATCAACGACGCCGTCGAGTTTTCGCACGTCCACGGGATGAACCGCTTCGATCTCATAATCGTGCCTAACAAGAAGAAGAATATCTTCAGCCGATTCTTCAATCCCGGCGTAGCACACAAAGTACTGTTCCAGACAGATATACCGATGCTGGTAATACCTGTCTGAAACGACAATTGATTCAATATCTTTTCGGAAAAAGCCTGTCAATCAAATCGCTGCGGTGAAGCCGTTTTAGCGATTTCATTATTTCGGGCCTGTAGGTGCGGTCATACCAGAAGAAATAACGGCGCTGCGCCAGTTTCTCTTCGGGCGTCACGGCCGTGAAGATTTTCTCGCCCGTGTAGGGGTGATAGCCAGTATAATATATTTCGGTCGCGACGGTCATAGGCGTCGGAGTGAAATCCTGCACCTGCTCGAGATGGAAATTAAGCTGTTTAGTCTCGGCGGCGAGCTCGGCCATATCGATCTCAGTGCATCCCGGATGACTCGATATAAAATATGGTATGAGCTGCTGACGCAGACCGAGGCGGTGGTTGGTGCGGTCGAAAATCGCCTTGAAATCATAGAAGAGCCTGAACGATGGCTTGCGCATGACCTTAAGGACAGAGTCGCAGGTATGTTCAGGCGCCACTTTAAGACGCCCCGATACATGATTGGCAATCAGCTCTTCGTTATAACGGCGGTTGGTCTCGTCGACGGCGCGGTTGCCGGTGTGGTGCATCGACAGGTCATAGCGGACGCCGCTGCCGATAAAGGTTTTCTTGACTCCGCGGACAGCGTCGGCGGCGTGATAGATGTCGAGCAGCGGGCCGTGGTCAGTGTTGAGATTCTTGCACGGGACGGGATGGAGGCACGACGGACGCAGACAGCGGGCGCAGATGCTGCGGTCGATGCCGCCCATGGCGTACATATTTGCCGACGGGCCGCCAAGGTCGCTGATATAGCCCTTGAAATCAGGCATTCGTGTCACCTGCTCGACTTCGCGCAATATCGATTCTTTTGAGCGCGAGGCGATAAACTTGCCCTGATGGGCCGAAATCGTGCAGAAAGCGCAGCCGCCGAAACAGCCGCGATGGAGATTTACCGAGTGGCGTATCATCTCATAGGCGGGAATACGCTTGCTCTTGTATCGCGGATGTGGCAGACGGGTGTAGGGCAAATCGAACGAAGCGTCAATCTCGCCTACCGTCATAGCCGGCAGCATAGGATTGACCTTGACGACCTTGTCGCCATGGCGCTGCCAAAGCGTCTTGCCGCCCGACATGACGTTGCTCTGTTGCTCGATATGCTTGAAATTGGCAGACTGCAAACGCTTGTCTCTGAGACAATCTTCAAAAGAATTCAGGATGATGTCGCCGTCACCGTCAGCCGCCGGCATCTCGGACAAAGGTCTGACAACTACAGTCTGAGGCAGATCTGTGATGTCGCCGACGGGTATGCCCTGAGCGAGCTTCTCGGCAATCGCCAGGACGGTCTTCTCGCCCATGCCGTAACTGATCATGTCGACAGAAGCATCCATTATAATCGACGGGCGCAAGCGGTCCTGCCAGTAATCATAATGCGAGAGACGCCGGAGCGAGGCCTCGATGCCTCCGGCAATCACCGGTGTATCAGGAAAAAGTTCTTTCAATATCTTTGAGTAGACGACGGTAGGATAGTCGGGGCGCATGTCGCTGCGGGCGTCAGGAGTGTAAGCGTCGTCGCTGCGACGGCGGCGGTTGGCGGTATAATGGTTTACCATCGAGTCCATGGCTCCGGCCGAGACGCCGAAGAAAAGCCTCGGCGCGCCGAACTTCCTGAAGTCGCGCAGGTCGTCGCGCCAGTTGGGCTGAGGCACTATCGCCACCTTATATCCGGCGGCCTGAAGGGTGCGGCCTATGACTGCCGCGCCAAACGACGGATGGTCGACATAGGCGTCCCCTGAAAAGATGACGACGTCGACACTCTCCCATCCCAGCGCCTTCATCTCTTTGACCGATGTGGGCAGCCAGTCGGTCGGACACAGGCTGTTATAATCTATGGTCTTTTTCTCCATAATGTCATTTCATTGTTTCAAGACGCGCCTCAAGCTTGATGATTTCGTCACGCAGACGCGCAGCCTCGATAAATTCCATATTCTTGGCGGCCGTGAGCATTTCTTCGCGCAGACGGTTGACCGACCGGGTCAGCTCGTCTTTGTTCATATAAGGCACAACAGGGTCGGCGGCGATATCGACCGAGGTCGAGAACTCTTCGCCGTAAAGGATTCTGCTGTCTCCGCGACCGCGGCGCTGCTCGCGTCCTTCGCCGCGGTGGCTGTCGCGTCGCGACGACTTGCGGTCGGCCGAATCGTCGCTTTCGAGGCCGATGATGGCGTTGCGGGCCTTGACTATGGCCGTCGGCGTGATGCCGTTGGCCTCGTTATAAGCGAGCTGAAGCGAACGACGGCGTTCGGTCTCGTCAATAGTGAGCTGCATCGAGTCGGTAATCTTGTCGGCGTACATTATGACTTCGCCGTTGAGATTTCGGGCGGCACGACCCACTGTCTGGGTCAGCGAGCGACGGCTGCGCAGGAAGCCCTCCTTGTCGGCGTCGAGGATGGCGACAAGCGACACCTCGGGAAGGTCGAGGCCTTCGCGAAGGAGGTTGACACCGATAAGCACGTCGTAGACGCCGGCGCGCAGGTCGTCGAGAATCCTGACGCGGTCCATCGTGTCGACATCGCTGTGGATATAGGCTGTCTTGATGCCGAGCTTCGAGAGGTAGTCGTTAAGTTCCTCGGCCATACGTTTGGTAAGCGTCGTGACGAGGGTGCGCTCGTTGTGTTCGATGCGGATGTTGATTTCCTCCATGAGGTCGTCAATCTGATTCATCGACGGACGCACACGGATAAGCGGGTCGAGCAGGCCTGTCGGACGAATCAGTTGCTCGACGACGACACCCTCGCTCTTCTGAAGCTCATAGTCGGCCGGAGTCGCGCTGACATAAATGGTCTGATTGGTCATGCGCTCGAACTCCTCGAATTTAAGCGGGCGGTTGTCGAGCGCGGCCGGGAGGCGGAAGCCATATTCGACGAGATTCATCTTGCGCGAGAGGTCACCGCCATACATGGCTCTGATCTGCGGGATAGTGACATGACTCTCGTCAATGATAGTAAGATAATCTTTAGGGAAGTAGTCGAGAAGACAGAACGGTCGTTCGCCGGGGCGGCGGCCGTCGAAGTAACGCGAATAGTTCTCGATGCCCGAACAGTAGCCGAGTTCCTTTATCATCTCGACGTCGTATGTGACACGCTCGTAGAGGCGCTTGGCCTCGAGTTCGCGGGCCTCGCGGTTGAAGAAATCGACCTGCTGGCCGAGGTCGAGCTGTATCTGTGCGACGGCCGAAGCCTGGCGCTCGGGAGTGGTGACGAAGATGTTGGCCGGATAGATTGCAAACGAATCATGGCGGCCGAGCGAGACGTTGTCGTTGGGGTGGAGAGTCGCAATCTGCTCTATCTCATCACCCCAGAAGACGACACGCAGGATTATCTCCTCATAGGCGAGGCGGATGTCAATCGTGTCGCCCTTGACACGGAATGTGCCGCGGGCGAGGTCGACCTCGTTGCGCGAATAAAGCGCTCCGACAAGCTGACGGAGGAAAGCGTTGCGCGTTATCTTCTGTCCGACCTTGATATTGATGACATTGGCATGGAAATCCTCGGGATTGCCGATGCCATAGAGGCATGAGACCGACGAGACGACGATGACGTCGCGGCGCCCCGAGAGCAGCGCCGATGTCGTGGCGAGCCGCAGACGGTCGATCTCGTCGTTGATCATCAGGTCTTTCTCGATATATTTATCGACCGAAGGAATGTAGGCCTCGGGCTGATAGTAGTCATAGTAAGAGACAAAATACTCGACGGCATTGTCGGGAAAAAACTGCTTGAACTCACTATAGAGCTGTGCCGCGAGGGTCTTGTTGTGGCTGAGGATGAGCGTCGGACGGTTGACGCGCTCGATGACATTGGCCATCGTGAAAGTTTTGCCCGAGCCTGTGACACCGAGGAGAGTCTGGGACGGCTGACCGTCATTGACGCCCTCGACGAGCTGGTCAATGGCCTGAGGCTGGTCTCCGGTAGGTTTATATTGTGACTGTAATTTGAAATCCATAAAAAGAGATTAACTTACAAAGTTAATACTTTTTTCGCTTCGGCATCATATCGTCTTTCTTAAAGATTCTATAAATTCAAGGCCCTGAATGACAGAAATCATCCAGGGCCTCATCAGAAAATACAATACAGAATTTTTTATCAGCGCACGATATGTTTGTCGTGGCGGACAGAACCGTCACTATAACGGGTTGTGCGTATCACCATCGAGCCGGCAGCGGGATTGACGACAGTGCGGCCATAGAGATCCGTATAGCTTTCGCCGACAATTTCACCGTCTTCTATGTCGCTGACACCCGACCGGCTGAAATAAGCCCGCGCTGAAGTGTTGGTGACTCCGTCGACCGTGTAGACCGCCTCGATCTCAATGGCATCCCATTCAGGCGCATGGAGATAGATGTTTTTGAAATCACCGTTTGAATATATGTCATAATAATCGGTGAAACCGTACGGAATCTCGGTCATGTCTTCAGCGAGACCGAAATATGAATCGGTCGAGAACTTATGCTGAACACCATCGAGATAAATCCTGTAAGACAGCTTTTCGGGATTGATATATGAGCCGTTGACATCGGCAGACGCCAGGTTAAAGCTGATGATGCCGTCGAAATCATTCCAACCGAGAATTTCGGGTGTGGCGGGAACCGCGGGCACGTCGCCTGCATAATAGAACAACCTGACATTATGAACGCCCGAGAAAAAGGCCGATATCTCATAGTCGCTCTCCATTATCCAGGCCTCATCAGGCTCAAGTGTAAGAGATTTTCTGTCAGCATCGACTGAAAAGGTATACGAGGGCACAATGCTGAACTGAGGGAAGCCGAATTCGTCGGTGCCGGCCTCCTGTGCGCCAACAAGACGCACGTAACGCAAAGGATGCGATGTGAGAATATATCCAGTCTTAATTGTCAGTTTACCGTCAGCGATAGTGCCGGGAACATAATCGTCGGGAGCCATCGGGCTAAGACCGGCGATAAACACGTTGTCGCCTTCAAAAGCTACCTTGACCTGTGTCGAACCGTCGGCGTGCGACATAATCCAGGGCTGAACCTCGGTGGTTTCGGCAGGAGCAAATTTCGGGAGTTCACCTACAGGCTGAATGACAAACTCATTCATAAAAAGGAAGAAACCGGCATCATCCATTGTCTCGCCATCGCGATAGACACCGATGTAACGGGTGTTATCAGCCTGAGTTATAATGCCGTCTTTAACTGTAAATTTAATTTCGCTTTCAAATTTGTCTACAGCAGAAAATTCATTCATTGTGACAACCTCAAGATAGAGAGTACTGTTTGCCATTTCGTTGTAATAGACAATCTGACCGGCTCTGACAGTAATTTCGTCGCCGTCGACAGTACCTTTGACCCATGCATACTCGGTGTCGCCGGGATTGAAACCGGGCGTAAGATCGCGAAACCAAATTGTAGAGCCATCAGCCGACTTACGTATATTCATCTTATATCCGACCTGACTGACAGTGCCATAAAGCTGGTCATTTTCGGTCACATTCATAATATAGACTTCGTCGGTGCCTTCTGGATCATAGACAGGCTTGTCATCAACAGGAACACCGGGAAGATAAGCCGGAATCTTCACCCGACCGTCAGCATAGGCACTCCCGGCCACAGCCATGACAGCAAAAACAAAAAGTAAATTTTTTTTCATACTGTAATTTGATGAATTAACGAAAGGTTTATTTTCGCTGACAAATTTACACAAAAACATCCATATATGCAAACAAGTGTCGTCAAGCTTCATTAAACAATCCACTCAGGCGACACCTGCTACGTTTCAACTATTTATTTATGAGAGCCTCGATAACCAGTAATCACTACTCGATAGCGAGGACGAGAGATGTTATGATGCGTATCACTTTCTTCTTACGCTACAACTATATAACAAATCCCGGGCTCTGATTATCAGGGCTAAATATCTAAAAGTGATTAAATTGAGTTAATCAATTCTTGATGACGCCGACGAAATTGCCGTCGAGTCTGACGAGGTTGTCTTCGGCAAGCGCCCTCAATGTCGCGGCGACAAAATTGCGACGCGCTTCATTGCCTGAAAAAAGGCGGTCGACCGGCATCGGACCGTTGTCGCTGATATAGGCAATCAGACGTCTTTCATAATCGCTGTCGCGCCGGAATGGCGCCGCGACAGCCTTCTTCGCCCTGCAGTAGTCGCATTTGCCGCACTCATGAGTCTCTTTTTCACCGAAATAGCCGAGCAGCAGGCGCGAGCGGCACTCCCCTTCATCGTATGCAAAACGTTTCATGGCTTCAAGACGCTCTTTCATGGCCTCGCGGCGGTCTTCGTAAGCAGCCCTGGGTATCACGAGATAACGCGGCAACTGACGCGGCGTCGGGTAATAGACATATGGGGTCTCGCGTCTGGGTATATAGTGGATGACGTGCAAGCGCGAGAGTTTGACAAGCGATTCATAGACTTTCTGCTCGCTGATGTTGAGCAACAGGGCGACGCGGCTCTCGCTGATGATGACATAGTCGGCGAAAAGGCCGGGATAGTTTCTGAGAAGGCACTGAAGCACCGAGTCGGTGACACTGTCGACATCGAGATTGTAAAAATCTGACTTTTCGACGAGTATCATTACCCGCGAACGCATCATCATGTCGTCGGAGTATTCGATGTAGCCCGAACGGGTCAGGATTGTCAGAGCGCTGCGTGTCATCGCGGGCTGAAGACTGAATGTCTTGCAGAACAGATCGAAATTAAATTCATAGACGACATTAAAGCCTCCGCCGACGACAATGTCGAGAAAATTGCCCAGCAGTTCATAGACTCTCAATATGCGGTCTTTTGGCGGGAAGCTGTCGGTCAGACGCCTCGACAGCAAGGCCTTATCCTTTTTTGCGGCAAGCAGCACAGCATACGATTCATTGCCGTCACGGCCGGCTCGTCCGGCTTCCTGATAATATTCTTCGAGCGACGAGGGCATATCGTAGTGTATGACCACGCGCACATCGGGTTTGTCGATGCCCATGCCGAAGGCGTTAGTGGCGACTATGACGCGAGTCTCGCCCGATTTCCACCGGTCCTGTTTATGAGCCTTGTCTTCGGGCGAAAGTCCTGCGTGATAATAATCGGCCGAGATGCCCGCTTTGTTCAAAACTTCAGCGAGTTCGCGTGTACGACGGCGCGAGCGGACATATACAATCGCCGTGCCACGGGTGTTGAGCAATATTCTGATGAGCTGCCCCTCCTTGTCTTCGTCGTGACGGACGACATAACTCAGATTGCTGCGGTCGAAGCTCTTGGAAAATATGGCCGGAGCGGTCATCTGAAGCTTGTCGGCGATGTCGCGGACAACATCAGGCGTCGCCGAAGCAGTCAGGGCAAGAACGGGAACGCCGGGAAGAAGCCGACGCAAATCTCTGATTTTAAGATACGAGGGTCTGAAATCATAGCCCCACTGCGAGATACAGTGGGCTTCGTCGACGACGATGGCGCTGATATGCCATGTCTTGAGGTCGTCGATGAAAAACTGCTGGCTGAGTTTCTCGGGCGAGACGTAAATGAGCCGGGCATAGCCCGCACGACAGCGGTCGACAGCAAGCCTGATTTCACGGCGCGAGAGGCCGGAGTGGAGATAGACGGCTCGGATGCCATGTTCAAAAAGATTGTCGACCTGGTCTTTCATCAGCGACACGAGGGGCGTGATGACAAGCGTGAGCCCGTCAAAAATCATGGCGGGGACCTGGAATGTGAGCGACTTGCCGCCGCCGGTGGGCATAAGACCGATAGTGTCGCGGCCCGACAGGAACGAGCGGATGATGTCTTCCTGGACGGGTCTGAACGAGTCATAGCCCCAGTAGCGCGACAGCACTTCGGCGGGAGTCATGGCACGGCGTCAGATGACGTTGGTATGAATCTGCTTGACGAGAAGCTGCAGGGTCGACGAAGCGTTGCGGTGTTTGTTCTCCTCGATGGTGTAGCAGATGTCGAAGGGCTGGCCCGAATGGATATGCGGGAAATAGCGCGCGGCGTTGAAGGCTATGCCGTTGAAGACTTTGCCCGATGTGTCGTCGACGAGTTCGAGCTTGATGTGCTCGAGCTGCTTGCCGACGAGCTTGCTTGTGCCGAAATCCTTGACGCGATGGGTACAGAACGTCGGAGTCTGGTTGCCCGGACCGAAGGGATTGAACAGACGCAAGGTCGAGACAAACTCGGGAGTTATCTGACCGAATGAGATTATGGCGTCGATATCAATCTGAGGTGTCTGCTGCTCGGGCAGGATGTTTGCGGCGACGTATTCCTCGAAACGGCGCGTGAATTCGGGTATATTCTCCTCTTTCATCGAGAGGCCGACGGCATAGGTGTGGCCTCCGAAGTTCTCGAGAAGGTCGCGGGCCGAGTCGACGGCCTTATAGACATCGAAGCCCTGGACCGAACGCGACGAGCCGGTGGCAAGGCCGTTGGTGAGGGTGAGAACGACCGAGGGCTTGTAATAAAGCTCGGTCAGGCGCGAGGCGACTATGCCGATGATGCCCTTGTGCCAGTCTTTGTTATAGATGACGATTGATTTCTTTGGCGAATTCATCTCGCCGCGGGCCTCGAGGATGGCGTTAGCCTCTTCGGTGATGCGCTTGTCGAGTTCCTTGCGGTCTTTGTTATACTGGTCGATGGCGATGCTCTTGCGGTTGGCGTCCTTGGCGTCACGGGCCACAAGAAGCTCGACAGCCTCGCGACCGCTCTGCATGCGTCCCGACGCGTTGATGCGCGGACCGATCTTGAAGATGACATCGCTGATGGTAATTTCCTTGCCGCCGAGACCACAGGTGCGGATGATGGCGCGCAGGCCCATATTGGGATTGGAGTTGAGACGTTTGAGACCGACGTAGGCGAGCACTCGGTTTTCGTCGACCATAGGCACGATGTCGGCGGCTATACTGACAGCGACGAGGTCGAGCATACTGTCGAGCTCGGCCGTGCCGATACCGTTGCTGATTGAAAAGGCCTGCATGAACTTGTAGCCGACACCGCAGCCCGAGAGGTGGGGACACGGATAAGTCGAACCCTCGAGTTTGGGGTTCAGGATGGCGACAGCAGGGGGCAGTTCGTCGTCAGGCACATGATGGTCGCAGATGATAAAATCTATGCCTTTTTCCCCGGCATATTTGATTTCCTCAATGGCTTTGATGCCGCAGTCGAGGATGATAATCAGCTTGACGCCCTGCTCGGCCGCGGCGTCGATGGTCTTCATCGATATGCCATAACCCTCGTCATAGCGCGTGGGGATATAATAATCGATTTCAGAATAAAAATTCTGCAGATAGCGGTAGACGAGCGCCACCGCGGTCGTGCCGTCGACGTCATAGTCGCCGTAGACCATGATTCTTTCTTTCGACCCCATAGCCCTGTTGAGGCGGTCGACAGCCTTGTCCATATCAGGCATCAGGAAAGGATCGTGCAAATCCCTGAGCGACGGATGGAAAAATTTCTCGGCGTCGCTCATGGTCGTGATGCCCCGCTGGATCAAAAGATCACTGATCGGAGCACAGTTGGCAAACCTGCGAGCCAACTCCGTCCCAATGCGCTGTTCTTCTGTCGATAGGGGTAAATAGTTCCATTTACTTGTCATTTATGTTGTTTTTTATTTTGCAGAATAAAGAGCGGCCATAGGCCTCGGGGAGGAGATGGTATAGCGATGGCTTCAGAAAAAAATTGGGGAGAGACACTTCTTGCCTTCTATAATGCAAAAATAGCCAAAATAATTGAATTATTCCGGCTATTTAAGTTTATTTATATTTTAGATTCTATGCGTCGTTTTCGCTCCTGACTTCCGAGAGATGGACATCGAGCTGCGGGAAGGGGAAACTTACGCCCGCCTGAGGCAGTTCTTTGTAAATTCTTTCATTCACCGAGTAATATACTCCCCAGTAGAAATCGCTGCGTGTCCATGCGCGGGCTTTAAGCACGACCGCACTGTCGGCGAGCTGATCGACCACAACCGTCGGACTGCAGTCAACGCTGCGCTTCATATATTCCGGCTGATTGAGCTGCTCTTCTTTCCAGATGTCAATTTTCGACTTCACGCGCTTGGTGCGGTGGAACATGCGATAGACAAACGAGCGCTTCTTTGGTTCGTCACCGACAGGCGCTCCGCTCTCGACAGCTTTGGCAGCCTCTTCTTTGAGTCGCTGCGACATATCGTCGGCGATATACTTCTCGACAATCCTCTCGTCAGAGGCAAATATATCAAGAATGGCCTTACGGGCGGTCTCTACATCATCACCGTAGGAGATGCCGACCGACCAGTCGACGCGGCGATATGACTCACGGCTGTAGTTGTTGACAGAGCCGGTAGACAGACCGCCGTTGGGTATGATAATCGACTTGTTGTCAGGCGTCAGTATTATGGTATGGAAAATCTGTATCTCCTTGACTGTGCCGGCATAACCCTGTGCTTCGATATAATCACCGACTTTATAGGGCTTTATAAGCAGAATCAGCACACCGCCGGCAAAATTCTGAAGTGTGCCGCTCAAGGCCATACCGATGGCGACGCCGGCCGAGGCAAAGATTGCGATAAACGATGACGTCTCGATGCCGATGATGCCGATGACTGTGACTATCAGTATGAAATACAGCACCATTCTGACAAGACTGAGGATAAAACTCGTCAGCGACTTGTCGGCCTTGCGTTTGATCATTATGCCGGCAACAAACTTATAAAGTTTGGCAATGATAAACTTGCCGACATAAAAGACAACTATCGCAATGGCGAGATTTATGGCAAAAGTCACCATCGAATGGATGAGCTTGTCCATCAGCTCGTCGAAAGGCAGGGATTTCAGCATGGCTATTTCCTGCTCCTTATCGGGGACAGAATCAGGCACGACAGGCACCGTATTCTGGAGTAATTCAATAAAAGTCATTAATTCTGAGGTTTTAACAGTGATACAACATCCCGATACCACGACGTAGACTTATAATTCTTGCGGTTGTCATCGTGGTTTCTCATAATATAAGTCGCGAAGCCGTTGCAATGTTCAAGCTTTACGACATTAAACAGCATCGGCGTCTCATCGTGATAAATCACGGCAACCGATGCGGCTGCGTTGAATTCGTCAAGAAGAGATTTGTCGACGGTCAAGGCATTTACATAATCGACGAAATCATAGTAATAACACACCGGTTCGTCAGAATAGCGCTGAGGCTGATAGCCGTCGGGAAAGCCGATTTCAGACACAGAATAGACCGCCTTCGTGGCATCGACAAGACGGGCAACAGACTTCATGTCGTAGACAGCCATCGTACACCAGTTGACCGACGACACTCCCGGAGTGTTATAGGAGTCGAAAGTCGATTTGGCAGCCTTGACCAAGTCTGGTGTAGGATTAAAGAAATACTTTATATTTTCATCGTACGGCATGCCGTAAACAGGCAGTTCAGTCGGAGAAGCGACAATGTAATCGGCGCATCCCTGAAGCTCATAAACGACTTCAATCGAGCCCATCAGACAGCAGTCGAAATAGATGAATCCGAAGTCTTCGCCTTTGAGTGCACGGGCGAGGGTGGAGACATTCATGCGCTTGCGACCGTCTTCACCAAAGGACTGGGCGGATGGCGTGGCCGGGTCGGTCTCCTCGATGCCGTCGACAAGCCACCCGGAACCGTGACTCCATAGAATCAGACCGTAATCATCGGCCGGGGCGAGTCGCTTTGTGTCGGCAATGACTTCGCGCATACGCGACGACTCGACAGAAAGGGCTGAATTGTCATAGGTCTTAAGAGTGACAAGCTCGCCGTCCTTGACTTCGTTGAGCGTTACGTCACCCTTGACATCAGAGCAATAGACTATCAGGCGTCCGTCTTTTATGTCACCGGCAAGCGAAGCCTTTTTCATCTCCTCTATATCCATCTGATCATAACCGACCTGACCGAGAGAATTATTCGCGACCATATAGACGAGCACTGTGCGTCCTACCGGCTCATCTTCCTTGTCGTTATCAGGCTCATCGCCGCACGAGACAAGTGCAAACGGGGCCAATAGCGACAGTATCGCGGCCGATATTGAATATTTTAGTTTTTTCATAATACAAAATTACATATAATAAACGAGAATTTCGCGCGTTTTATTGTAATTTTGCAGACTTAAAGCACAAACCGAATGACAAACCCCAAAGATATCAGAATCGAGGAATACGATTACCCCCTGCCTGACGAAAAAATCGCCCGTCATCCGCTGGCTGTCAGAGACGAATGTAAGCTTCTGATGAGCCGCAACGGCGTCATCTCAGAGCATATCTTCAAAGACCTCCCCTCGCTGCTGCCTTCCCCGGCGACGCTGGTCTACAACAACACCCGCGTCATCAATGCGCGCCTGCGCTTCACCAAGGCCTCGGGAGGAAAAATCGAAATCTTCTGCCTTGAGCCTGTCAGTCCGGCAGATTATGCCACCAACTTCTCGTCGACAGAACGATGCACATGGAAATGCTTTGTCGGCAATTCAAAGCGCTGGAAAGAAGGCAGACTGGCAATGCAGCTCAATATCAACGGCAAAGACGTCACTCTCGAAGCCGAACGGCTGAATAAGGACGACAGCGGCTCTATAGTCGAACTGTCATGGAACAACAACTCATTTACATTTGCCGACATCATATCCTCGGCCGGCGAGATACCCATACCGCCCTATCTCAACCGCGACACCGAAGAGAGCGACAGCCGTGACTACCAGACTGTCTTCAGCCGCATCGACGGTTCGGTCGCCGCGCCGACCGCCGGACTGCACTTCACACCCGGGCTGCTCGAAGAGATCGACCGCCGCGGCATCACACGCCGCGAAGTCACTCTCCACGTCGGCGCCGGCACATTCCAGCCAGTCAAAGCCGAGAATATCGGCGGTCATGACATGCACAGCGAATTTATCGCCGTCAGACGCGACACCATCGCGGCTCTCGCGACCACAACCGACCCGATTATCGCTATCGGCACAACATCGGTCAGAACGCTTGAAAGTCTTTATCATATCGCTGTTCTCATCAAAGCCGGACGCTGGGACGGCGAAGTTCCCCAATGGCAGCCCTACGACAGCGTATACCCCGACCTCAGCCGCAAAGAAGCACTCGAAACACTCGTCGATTATCTCGACAGACTCGGCGAGACAACCCTCTATGCCTCGACACGCATCATCATCGCTCCGGGATATACCTACCGCATCGTCGACGGTATGATCACCAACTTCCATCAACCTTGCTCAACGCTGTTGCTGCTCGTTTCTGCCCTTATAGGAGATTCATGGACTGAGGTTTACAAGTACGCTTTAAACCACAGCTTCAGATTTCTAAGCTACGGCGACGCCTGCCTTTTTCTGAAGTAAAATAGCCCTGATTTTAGTGCACGCGACATATAAACAAATGTCAAAGCCACGCAATATACCTTTTTCCCAAATGCAAAAAATATCTGACTCAGGTATTTTCATAAAGCATTTCAGTCGGACCGGGAAAACCACAATGAAGCCTCACGCACATCGCGACGATTATTATATCGTAGTATTGCTGACAGACGGCTCCGCTACCGTAGAAGTGGATTTTGAAACCAAAGAACTGAATCCGGGCGACATCATGATAGTGTCGCCGTGGCAAGTTCACAACAAACCATCGGGCGCGGAATGGCAGGCCGACGGATGGTTGCTCGCAATGTCGCCGGATATACTCTCAGAATCAGAGATCCGCACCATCGAGGAGTATTCCATATCACCACGACCTATCAAACCCTGCAAAAGCACTGTTGAAGACATCGCTATACTGTGTTCGATGTTAGAGCGATATATAGACACTCAGAATATCTCAATCTCTCTTGCTTCGGCCATAAAGAGCCTTGTACTTGCTTCTATCATCACTTCAGAAGGGGAAGCATCAGGCAGATATAAAACAATAGCCTTAAAACTGAGAAAACTTCTTGACAAAAATCTTAATACTGAAAAAAGACCGGCGGCATATGCGTCAATGTTAAACCTATCAGAGGTATATCTAAATGAAGCAGTAAAACACACAACCGGCCTGAGTGTCAGCGTATATATACGCAACAGAGCGATGATGCAGGCGAAACGGATGCTTGCCCATACATCACTGTCTGCAAAAGAGATAGCCCATAATCTCGGATATGACGATTATGCTCATTTTTCAAAACTGTTTAAGAAATACACAGGCAAATCACCGTCAGAATATCGCAAAAACCTTAAATAAGACAAGCTTTACCTTAACACTGCCATTTACATGGCTTGTGACATTGAGTAATTTTGCGCTGTAATTAAATAACCAAAACATGAATACGGCGCGTAAACTCAAAATATGCAACAGATCGCTCGGACTGACCCTAATTCTTATGCTTGCATCAGGCATACAACTCGAGGCGACGGCGGGCAGTTACGCATGGTCGGTGTGGGTACATATCGTCTTTGGCACACTTCTTACCATCCTGTCAATATGCCATATATACTACCATTATCGATACAGTAACTGGTTCGCTCGTTTTGCCAAAAACCGCAATACGGCCACACGAGTTCTTTGGTGGGTCTTTCTGCTTACAGTCATCAGCGGCTTTGCCGCGACCATACAGTGGCTTGTTGAAAACGGCCACTCGCCCATCGGCGGCGTCCACGGCAAAATCGGATTCCTAATGGTCATCGTCGCCATCATCCACGCCGCCAGGCACATCCGTCAACGCAAACAGACGAAACGTGCCTGAGTGCATAGCGAGGGCTCCAACTCTCGCTACTAAAACGCTGGTATGCAATGGCTGAAGTCCTTGCTCCATGCCGTCTCAGCTCTTTTTGACTCGGTCGGGATTTTTCTCGATGAAGTCTTTCCATGAGGATTTGCCTCTGGAGGCGGGAAGTTTGATTTTAGCGGCACTTTTAGCCGGAGCAATCATGCGGTCGCGCTCGGTCTCGTAGTAATGACACAAGGCAGCGCCAAGAGCGTCGGTTGCATCAAGTTCGGGCGGCAGGACGTCTTCGGTGACACCAAGCTGATGCTCAATCATCGCCCGCACCTGCTCTTTCGACGCGCCGCCTGTACCGGTTATCGCCATCTTGATTTTTCGCGGTTCGTATTCGGCAACGGGCACGTCACGCGACAGAGCCGCCGCAATAGCCACGCCCTGTGCACGGCCGAGCTTGAGCATCGACTGCACATTCTTGCCGAAAAACGGGGCCTCGATAGCAAGCTCGTCAGGAAGATAGCCTGTGACAAGCGCGAGTGTGCGGTCGTAGATATGCCGCAGTTTCAGATAATGGTCGGGGAACTTAGAGAGCGTGACGACGCCTGCGGCAATCATCGACAGGCGTTTGCCTTTGATGCCGATGACACCATAGCCCATGACATTGGTGCCGGGGTCGATACCCATTATCACCCTATCCCACTGCATTTCGTCGGCCATCGGTTCAGTCTATTTCTTCAAGAAGAGTCGAAAATGCGACAGCGCGCTGCGGCCAGCGGCTGAATATCTCAGGCAGACAATCGGCTTCAATGCCAGCTGTCCATTTCACTATATTATCATTATCAGTGGTTTCGAGATGAAGGGCATAAGCGGTAACGCCCTCTTCCATATGTTCGGAGCGGACAGCCAGAATTCTGACCGAATCAAACAGGCCGCTGGCGAGCGCTTTGCCACGGTAATCGCGCAGCCATGCGCCAAACTCGGGTTCGACGGTTTTGTCGAGATGAAATGTCGTATTATATATATACATTAGTATCAGCTTTTTATCGTTTGTTGTCGTTTTTCTTTTCTTGCCTGGCGCAAACGGCGGAAGAAGAAACCTACATGACGCACGAGTGTCGGGAACGTGCCGTAATAATAGCACATTATATCGAAGCGTTCTTTGAGAGATTTACGCCGGTTTGCTGTCGTAAGGCCCTCGCTCAGATAATCTATGAGCACCTCGCCGGCATAGACATTCCTGCGCGAGTGCTGGAGACAGCGGATACACCACTCATAATCGGCCGAATATCTATATTTGAGATTATACATGCCGACGATGCGCCTCAAGGGAATAAAAGCCTGATGACAGACAAGCATACCTTTCGAGAAGCTCTTGAGCGTCAGTGACTCGGGAGCCTTGAGATGGCGGTCGCCGAGGCGCATGCCGTTATTGTCGACGATGTCGGTCTGACCGTAGAGTATACCGGGTTTGTCGTTGTCGACGACGAGGTCGGCAAGATGGCGAAGAGTGTCGGCTGAATGGAACTTGTCGCCCGCGTTGAGAAAAATCAGATAATCGCCCTTGGCCCGGCCTATGCCTTTGTTCATCGCATCATAAAGCCCTTTGTCAGGCTCTGAAAGAACCACGCGCAACGGATTGGAATGCCGCGCGACAATATCGAGGGTGGCATCTTTAGAACGACCGTCTATGATCAGATGCTCATAAATCTTAAATGTCTGACTGTCGACACTTTCAATGGTGCGACCGATTGTCTCAGCTGCATTATAGGTTACTGTGATAATTGTAAAAAGTGGTTCCATTCGCGATTCCAATCTATATTTATCTACAAAAATAGGCAATTTGGCTTTGAAATCAAAATTAGCTCCTACTATTTGCATAAAACGCCTACTATTTATATCTTTGTAGAAATATCAAATCACGACCTAATGAAAAAACTGTTTATAACAATCGGTCTGGCGCTTTTACTCGCATCACCGGCGGCCGACGCAGCCAAGAATCCCAAACGCGAATTCCGCGGCGCGTGGATGCACACTGTTTTCCAGGACCAATATCATTCACAGACAACCGAACAAAACAAACAATATCTGCGAGACCAGCTCGACAAGCTCAAAGCTGCCGGCGTCAACGCCGTAATCTTTCAGGTAAGGCCCCAGGCCGACGCTTTCTATCCGAGCGAGCTCGAGCCGTGGAGCCGTTATCTGACCGACGGAGGCAAAGCGCCCGTCCCCTACTGGGACCCCCTGCAGTTTATGATCGACGAGAGCCACGCACGTGGAATGGAGCTGCATGCATGGCTCAACCCCTACCGCGTCACAGGCTCGGCCAAGCAGGTTCCGCCGAAAGGTCATCTATACTACAAAGAGCCGAAACGTTTCGTAAAATACGGCGGTCAGATATATTTCGATCCCGGATTGCCCGAAAACCGCAAATTCATCAATGACGTCGTGCTTGACATAGTCAACCGATATGACGTCGACGGCATCCACTTTGACGACTACTTCTATCCCTATCCCAAGGAGGGCGAGGCTTTCCCCGACAAAGCGTCATTTGCAAAATACGGCAACGGGATGACTATCGGCGACTGGCGCCGCAAGAACGTCGACCTGCTCATCGAGGAGATACACGACAATATCGCAGCCACAAAACCGTGGGTGATATTCGGCGTGAGTCCGTTCGGCATCTGGCGAAACAAAAAGAGCGATCCGCGCGGCAGTGAAACAAACGGACTCCAGAACTACGACGCCCTCTATGCCGACGTTCTTCTCTGGGCCGAAAAAGGCTGGGTAGACTATCTGCTGCCACAGCTCTACTGGGAACTCGAACACAAAGCGGCTTCATATCTGACGCTTGTCGAATGGTGGAACAACAATGCGGGTCCGCGGCACATGTATATCGGTCAGGATGTCAGCAAGACCATGAAGTTGCCCGACCTCGCGCCATCGCCGCAAAAGAGCCAGCTCGACCATAAGGTCAGACTCACACGCGAAGCCGAGAACATCAGCGGCAACTGCTGGTGGCCGGGCTACGCCGTGACAAAGAATTTCAACGGCGTCGCAGACTCACTGTCGACCAACCATCAGTCGACCATAGCACTTGTGCCCACCTACCCCTGGATTTCAGACAAAGCGCCTGCCGCAGTAAAGAATCTTAAAATCAAGGGCAATCAACTTTCATGGAATGCCGACGCCGCAGCAAACAAGGTATCCGACCCCGTCAAGTTTGTAGTCTATCGTTTCGACAGCGATAAAATCGACCTTGACGACGCATCGGCCATCATAGCGGTGACACGCGACAAGAATATGACCGTCGACCGCAACGGATATTATGTCGTAACCGCTCTCGACCGAGTGAACAATGAGTCGGCACCGTCTGAGGCAGTCAGAAAATAATATATGATTTCAGTCGTCATACCGGCATATAACCGCGAAGATTATATCGAGGCCTGCCTTGACAGCATCATACGGCAAAGTTACGGCGACCTCGAGATAATCGTCGTCAATGACGGTTCGACTGATTCGACAGGGGATATATGCCGCCGTTTTGCGTCCGACGACGCACGCATCAAAGTCATCGACAGACCGAACGGCGGCCTGTCGCGGGCGCGCAACACCGGCCTCGATCATGCGACCGGCGATTTTATTGCGTTCGTCGACTCAGATGACATGCTTCATCATGACGCCGTGATGACCATGGCGAAAATCGCAGGTAAAAGCAGCTGTGACATTGTAGCAGCCCGATATGACTACAGCGAGACGCCGCATTTCGAGATGCCGCTGACTGATGAATATCGGGTAATCGGCTCGAAAAAAGCTATCGAAATGACGCTCTACCAGACGCATGGAATGAATAATTCGGTCTGCGGCAAACTGTTCAGACGGCGTCTTTTCGATAAAGTCAGATTTACAGGCGGGACGATGTTTGAAGATCTCGACATATTCTACAAACTGTATGACCAGACCGACCGGATAGCCCTCAGCAACGCGCCGGTCTATTTTTACCGCGCCAATCCGACGAGTTTCATCAACACGTGGTCACCTGCCCGGCTCGATGCCATAAAAGTTTGCGACGACATGGCCGAATACATATATAATAATATACCTTCACTGAAAAAAGCCGCCGACGACCGATGCCTGAGCACCGCTTTCAACATGCTGATAAACACAACGCGCAACAACGTTGAGCCGTCTGTCTCCGCCAAATGCCGACAGACGATAAAACGGCTCAGACTACAGAGTCTGCTGAATCCGAAAGTCAGACTCAAGAATAAAATCGGCATAGTAATGTCATACGGCGGCCCCAAAACAATAATATCCCTATCGCGATGGCTTTCAAAATACTGACATTAAACGACGAAACATTTGCCGAACACTGCTACAGGCTGCTACAAAAGGCGACAGACGACGGGTTTGAACCTGATCTGACGGTGAGCATTCCGCGTGGCGGCGATGTAATGGCCGAAATCGCATGTCCTAAAGATAAGCACCGCAATATTATATTGATACGCAACGCCAAAGGCGGTAAAATCAAACGGCTGTTCAAACCTCTGTTCAGCAAAATACCACGAAGCCTGAACAATACGTTACGTAAAGTCGAAGCCCGCTATCTGATGCACAGAAGCAACCATATGGAACATGTCACAATAGTGCTTCCTGACGAATGTAAGACAGCCCGGCGCATACTGATAATCGACGATGCCGTCGACACCGGTGCGACACTCAAAGCCGTATTCGACAAAATAAAACACGCCAATCCCACGGCTGACGTCAAGATGGCCGCTATAACCGTTACGTCTGTCAATCCGATTATAATGCCTGACTACTGCATTTATAACAATCGTACTTTAGTAAGATTCCCGTGGTCGATAGACAATTAGACAGCCAACCCGGTGCGACTGTCGTCGATCTCGACGGCACATACTGCACACAAAACACGCTCAAAGCTTATATCAGTATGGGCATCAGACATCTGTTGTCGAAAGGCAAAATAATCTCGGCGTCGGCGGTCTCGGTTCTTGTCATCATGAGACGACTGAAAATAATCAGCCACACGACGATGAAATTCAATGCCCTGCGGCTTATCGGCAGAGACACGGAACTGCTGAAGTCATTCGGAGCCGGAATAAAAAAATCTGTAAACAATGACGTCAGACGCTTTCTCGACCGACGCCGGGCCGCGGGCGACCGCATACTGCTGGCATCGGCGGCCGCCGATTTCTATATACCGGCAATATGGGACGGCGAATATGTGGCGACGGCAATGGACGACAACGCCGGACGTCTCGAATGCCGCGGGGAAGAGAAACTGCGCCGAGTCTGCCTATGGCTTGAAGCCAACGGTCTGAAACTTAATTATGTGCTGACCGACCATCACGACGACGCACCGCTGATGCACGCCAACAAGACGGGCGAAAACATACTCGTCAAACCGTCTGACAAGACATTACGATTTTTCAGAGAGCTCGAGCCAACGCATTTCCTTCTCATCGAGGAGCTCGCAGACGACATTGTAACGCGCTGATTTGTCGGCAATATCGCCAATAACCTCGCCGCTGTTGAACAAGGCGTCGAGCTCGGCTTTCTCAGCGGTAAGACTCTCTATTTCGGCTGTCAGAGCCTCGAATTCACGCCGCTCTTTGAATGTCATCTTTTCAGCCCGCTCTGCACGATGACGCTCCTGTGGCTTTTTATCGGCACGGACATCCTGTGACGATTCGCTTTTTTCGAGCGACGCGACATATTCTCGATATTCGCTGTATGAGCCGGGGAAATCCTTGACGACGCCGTCGCCCTGCATGACAAAAAGATGGTCAACGACATTGTCGAGAAAATAGCGGTCGTGACTGATGATTATCGCACAGCCTTTGAAGTCGGCAAGATATTCCTCAAGGATACCGAGGGTGACGATGTCGAGGTCGTTTGTCGGCTCGTCAAGGATAAGGAAATTGGGCTGACGCATCAATATCGTCGCGAGATGCAGGCGACAGCGCTCGCCGCCACTGAGTGTGTGGATATATTTCTGCTGGTCGGGAACCGAGAAGAGGAATTTCTGAAGGAACTGCATCGGCGCTACCGAGCGGCCGTTGACATTGATGTCTTCGGCAATCTCGGTGACGGCGTCAATTACTTTTTTGTCGTTGTCAAACGACAGACCGTCCTGACTGTAATAACCGAAGCGGACGGTCTCGCCGACGTTCCACTCGCCGGCATCCTGCTTCACCAGACCGAGCAGCATCTTGACAAAAGTCGATTTGCCGACACCGTTGGCGCCAACGAGGCCGACCTTTTCATATCGGGCGAAGGTATAATTAAAGTCGTCAAGAATCTTCTTGTCGCCGAAGCTTTTCGATATGCCTTTGGCTTCGAAGATTTTAGAACCGATATACGATGATTTCACCTCGAGGGTGACATTTTTGTCCGACAGGTCGACGCGCGAGCGGTCCTTGAGGTCATAGAACTGGTCGATGCGGTATTTGGCTTTGCCGGCACGCGCCTGTGGCTGACGGCTCATCCATTCCTGCTCGCGGCGCAGTGTATTCTTGACTTTGGCAAGCTCGGCCGACATCGCCTCTATGCGCTCGGCTCGTCGACGCAGATAGTAGTCATAGTTGCCGTCGTAAGCATAGGCCGTGCGGTTGTCAAGCTCGATGATGCGGTTGCAGACGCGGTCGAGGAAATAGCGGTCGTGTGTCACCATGAGCAATGTGACCCTCGAGCGCTTGAGATAAGCCTCAAGCCATTCGATGACCGGGATGTCGAGGTGGTTTGTCGGCTCGTCGAGAATAATCATGTCGGGTTCCTGCATCAGCATCCGGGCGATTGCGAGACGCTTGCGCTGGCCGCCGGAGAGATGGTCGACCGAGGCGGTGATGTCGTTGAGTTCGAGGCGGGACAGCATCTGCTTGAGACGGTCTTCATAGTCCCATGCGCGGGCGTTGTCCATCTCGTGTACCGCAGCGTTGATTTCGACCGAATCGCCGCCGGCGAGAGCCTTTTCATAGCGCCTGACGACTTCGGCCGTCGGACCGCCGTCTTTCAGGCACGCATCGATAAGATTGCTGCCGGGAACAAAGACAGGCATCTGCTCGAGGAAAGCGACTTTAAGGCCGTTTCTGAACACCACGTCGCCGCTGTCGGCCGATTCGACGCCGGCGATGATTCTCAGAAGCGTTGTCTTGCCCGTGCCGTTCTTGGCTATAAGACCGATTTTGTCGCCTTCGTCGATGCCGAAGGTTATGTCGCCGAAAAGCAGGCGGTCACCGTAGCTTTTGGTGACTTTTTCGAGTTGCAGGAACGACGGCACCTTTTATTCAGCCTTTTTAAGAACGATGAAACAATTGTCTTCGTCTGAGGTAAGACAGAGGATGCTGTCAGACTCGATGCTGTAGGCGTTGAGTTTCGGCAGAATGAATCTAACGGCGTCTTCGACCTGCATGTTGTCACTGGCCATCTCGGTCATGAAACCGTCGCCGAAAACGATTGAATCGCATGTGGCTGTGTAACTGCCGCCGATGCTGTTGCAGTTTGTCACGACAGAATAGGTCGAATCCTGACCGAAGGCTATGCCCTGACCGGCGCCAATCGAATCGATAAGTGCTTCGTCGAGTCTGACACTGTCATTGGCGATGGTGACAAAATTCCATTTACCCGGAAGTTTGGCCATATTACATTCGGTGACCGAGTCGCAACATGCGTCGCCGGACTTATCGGCAGCGCCGTTGCCGCCGCAAGAGCAAAGGAGAGCGGCTGAAAGCGCGCTTATGATTAAAAGCTTTTTCATATTTTCGATATCTGTTATTTTCTACGCAAAGTTACAGATTATATTATAATGAGGCAAAAAAATCGCAGGCGACGTTTTTCATTGCGCCGCCTGCGATAATGCTATTGTCAGTCTATGACTTATTTTCTTGCAAGGATAAGTGCTGATGTCGGTTCGACGGTAATTTTGCCGCCCTTGAAGCCGCCCATGCCGTCGGCGTTGATCTTGCCGTCGCGGGCAATGACAATCCAGTCTCCTTTGGCTATCTTGATCTCCTCGGGCTGCTCGGAACCGTTGAAGACAAGCTTGATTTCTTTCCACTCGTCGCCGTTGGCGTTGTCTTTGATTGAATATGAAATCAGATTGTCGCGGTCGGTCTTGTCGAATTTGATATGACGGGCGATGGCGTCGGCCGTCGTCATGCGGAAGGCCGGGTGAGCCTTGCGCAGCTTTATAAGCTCGCGGTAATAGTCAAACTGCTCGCGGTTGGTGTCTTTGAGAGTCCAGTCGATGGCGTTGACCGAGTCGGGAGACTTATATGAGTTATGGACGCCTTTCTTGTTTCTGAAGACCTCTTCGCCTGCAAACATAAAGGGAGTGCCCTGCGAGGTGAAGACGATGGTCTGGGCGAGACGGGCCGCGCGCTGACGGTCGGCCTCGGTCGAGCCGGGCATCGATTTGGCAAGTTTGTCTGTGAGAGTAAGGTCATCGTGACATGACACATAATTAATAATCTGTGTGGGCGCCGAGGCATAGGCAAACTTCGAGTTGTTGCCCTTGCTGTAATCGACCTGCGGATGGGCCGTCGACGCTACGATGCCGATTTTGACGGTCTCTTCATTACCGGGCTTGCCGGTGGCGAAACCGCGGTCGGCGGCGTTGCTGTAGTGGCCCTTGACGGCGTCGCGGATATCGTCACTGAAGACTGCGATGCCTTCCATCTTGGCTACGTTCTCTTTAAGAGCACGACGCTCTACAGGCAGGGGCGAATCGCCGGCAGTCCAACCCTCGCCATAGACGAAAATCGAAGGATTGATTTCTTTAAGGGCGGCTGCGACGCTGTCCATCGTCTCGATGTCGTGGATGGCCATAAGGTCGAAGCGGAAACCGTCGATGTGATATTCCTTAGCCCAGTATTTCACCGAGTTAACGATGAAATCGCGCATCTGCTGACGCTCTGAGGCGGTCTCGTTGCCGCAGCCCGAGGCATCGCTGTAGCTGCCGTCGGGACGGTGGCGGTAATAATAGCCGGGTGCGGTCAGCGAGAAGTTCGAGTCGTCGTTGTTTGCTGTGTGGTTGTAGACGACGTCCATCACCACGCCGATGCCTGCGTCGTGGAGCGACTTGACCATCTCTTTCATCTCGCGCACACGTGTTGCGGGGTCAGATGGATTGGTCGAATAAGAGCCTTCGGGGGCATTGTAGTTATAAGGGTCGTAACCCCAGTTATATTGGTTGGCGGGGAGATTGGCTTCGTCAACCGAGTTATAGTCGTATGAAGGAAGGATGTGGACGTGCGTGACGCCGAGTTCCTTGAGGTGGTCGATACCTGTCTTCTGACCCTGGGGCGACTTGGTATCAGGTTCGGTCAAAGCAAGGAATTTGCCCTTGTTTGCTATCCCGCTCGAAGGGTCGACCGAGAAATCGCGATGGTGCATCTCGTAGATGACAGCATCCGTGATGTTTTCGACCACAGGACCGCGGTCATTCGCCCATCCCTCGGGGTTGGTCTTCGTGAAATCAATTATGGCAGCACGGGAACCGTTGACGCCTACAGCCTTGGCCCATACGCCGGGAGTCTCGGCGAGCCAGCGGCCGTTATGTTTGATGCGGAAAGTATAGTATTTGCCGTAGAGCTGCTTATTGACAGAAGCGGTCCATGTACCCTGCTCTGCTTTCTTCATTTCGAGAGTGTCGACGGCGGGAGTGTTGCGGCCGGTATCATAAATGAGTACTTCGGCGGCCTGGGCCTCGGGCGACCATAGTCTGAAATGCGTGCCGGTCTCGCTGACCGAGAGTTCGAGATCTTCGCCGGCATAAGAGGGCCACGAGAGATATGCGGCATCATCGGCCTGACGTGCGGCCGAAAGTGTCAGGGTGACGCCCGTAAAGAGAACACCACCGAGGATTTGTTTCATTCGATTGTTCATCAAGTTAAGAAAGTAAGTATTTAGAAGTAAGTATTTTAAAGATACAATAGAATCACAATATAAATCCTCTGTAATGAGGATATGCTCTTAGCGCACAGCTACCCGGCGCGTGACGTTACCGGCCTTGACGATATAATAGCCGGCGGTAAGGTCGACGACGGTCACACCGCCGGGCTGAGCCGCGAAAGACTTGACAACCTGGCCGGTAATACCGTAGACAACAACCTGAATTTCTGCGTCAGAGCTGTTTTCGATTTCAACAGAGCCGCCTTTTACATTGATGACAGCCTGCTGAACTACCTCCTGACCGATATGCTGCGCCGAATCGCCTGACGCATACGTCGAAACGCCTCCGCCGGCAATGAGCAGAAGTGCAGTCAGCAATATGGTCTTTAACGTCTTCATTGTGTTATCTGTCAGTCGATGCTTTTTAGTCTTATACAAAGTTAGAAAAAACGCTGCAATTCCACAAACAACACCGCTCCAATTTACATATAAAAAATGTTAATCGCACAATACTCCGACGGCAGGTCAGTCCGGACTAAAAGCTGCCGTGATACCCGAATCGCTATGTCCGTCAAGCACGGCCACCAAAGATGCGTCTGATGTATTCATGACAATGGCCGTCCTCCCCGCTGTAACGACAAACCGGTCTCCGGTCTTATTAAAGACTACACTATCGACCGAAAGACGGTCAATAGGCTCAAAGCCCTCGTCGCCATATAAAGTTTTAAGACATTTGCCGGTATCGACATCCCACAATCTAATGTTTTTATAAGCTCCCGAAACAATGAGCCTGTCATCCGGACTATATGCAAGCGCCTCTACGGTATAGCCATCCATGTGCTGTTTTAATGTATCAATAAGCAAACCATTGCGGGAGTTCCATATCCTGACATCGCCATCATCAGTTCCGGTGATTACGCGACTTCCGTCATTACTGAACGCCATAGCTTTGAAATCATGTTTTCCGAGCCTGACCAAAAACCGCCCCGTCTCGGTATCATAGATACTCGGCGCATGATTATAGCTGCGAAAAGCTATCAGCCTTCCATCCGGCGAAACAGCACAAAAATCGACAGAACGCTCCTCTCCGAAATCGAGCGGTACTGTCTTTATATACCGTCCGTTGCTATCATAGAAGCGCAAATACCATGCGTCTGCATTCCTTGCCCATGAAGAAATCATAATTTTGCGTCCGCCGTCGGCATAAACCGCGTTCCCCTTAAATACTTCGCCTTCACCGCGCGGTATCACCGCCTTAACATCACCGGTTTTTGAATCAAGAATACGAAATTCCGGCACTGCTGCAGCCACGACATACGCCCGACTCAGGATATCCTTGCCGTCAGGACTATACAGCGCTGTCTTATAGCGTACTCCGTCACGGCCGAATGTATCGATGCAACGCCCTGTATTCGCGTTCCATATCTTTATCACTCCGGGCGCTCCAGCGGTGATTACTTTCGTTCCGGATACTTTAGTCGGTTTCACAGACGCCGCACTTTTGCCGAGAAGTTGCAACAGGTCGGTCACGAGCACAGTGTCAATGGGGTGTTCGGTGATCGTTCGCCAATTTATATCGGCAAACGTAAACTGCAAGCGCATAGGCAGCTGCGAGCCGTCGATAATATACGGCAACATCATACACTTGCAGTTAAAGGCAAAGTAAATCTCCTTGTTGGTATAGGGCGATTCATACGAATTTTCACTTGCGAGCAGCAGAAATATCCGGCTCTCGGCAATAGCGTCGGCAAGTACGGCGGGAAACTCCATACCACCGGCAATACCTTTGCGGTCAATAAAATATGTTATGCCAACACGGTCGAGAGCAGCGCATATTCTGTCGGCGATTTTAGTATCTTTTCGACTGTAGCTTATAAAAATATCGTATTTCATGGTAATGTCAAGATTAGCAAAGATGCAATTACTTTATCACGACAAAGATAAACAATATTTGATTCAGCCGCAAACATGAAACAAAAACCAGTTCCGTCACCGCGCAAAAAGCGGCAAAAAAGTTCTGATTATCACGATATTTTTCTTATCTTTGCAGGCGAATTGTGCAAAGACAGCTTTGCGCACATTATTACATGCTGAATATAAACTAATTAAGATATGATTAATATAACATTTCCTGATGGAAGCATAAAGCAATATGAAGCCGGCACGACGCCCCTTCAGATTGCAGAATCAATAAGCCCGCGTCTGGCTCAGGACGTGCTGGCAGCATCTGTCAACGACCAGGAATGGGACCTCACCCGCCCGATCAGCGAAGACGCCAGCCTCAAGCTCTTCAAATGGGATGACCCCGAAGGCAAACATGCTTTCTGGCACAGCTCGGCACACCTTCTCGCCGAAGCCCTCCAGGAGCTCTATCCCGGTGTCAAATTCGGCATCGGCCCGGCCATCGAAAACGGTTTCTACTATGACATCGACCCGGGTGACAACCAGCTGACAGCCGCCGACTTCGACAAAATCGAGAAGAAGATGCTCGAGCTCGCCCAGAAAAAGAGCGAAATCAAACGCGCCGACATTTCGAAGGCCGACGCCCTCAAACTCTTCGGCGACCGCCACGAGACATATAAATGTGAGCTCATCTCGGAGCTCGAGGACGGCCACATCACAACCTATACCCAGGGCAACTTCACCGACCTCTGCCGCGGCCCGCATATCCCCTCGACAGCGCCCATCAAGGCCGTCAAGATAACATCGCTCGCAGGCGCCTACTGGCGCGGCGACGAAAAGCGCGACCAGCTCGTCAGAGTCTACGGCATCTCATTCCCCAAGAAGAAGATGCTCGACGAATACCTCGTGTTGCTCGAAGAAGCCAAGAAACGCGACCACCGCAAGCTCGGCAAAGAGATGGAGCTCTTCGCTTTCTCTCAGAACGTCGGCGCCGGCCTGCCCCTGTGGCTCCCCAAAGGCACAGCCCTGCGCGACCGTCTCGAACAGTTCCTCCGCAAGATACAGAAACAGTATGGTTACCAGCAGGTAATCACCCCACATATCGGCAACAAGAACCTCTATGTCACTTCGGGCCACTATGCAAAATACGGCAAGGATTCATTCCAGCCTATCCACACTCCCGAAGAAGGAGAGGAATATCTGCTCAAGCCGATGAACTGCCCTCACCACTGCGAAATCTTCCGCGCCCTGCCCCGCTCATACCGCGACCTGCCTCTGCGACTCGCAGAGTTCGGCACCGTCTACCGCTACGAGCAGAGCGGCGAGCTCCACGGCCTGACCCGAGTGAGAGGCTTCACGCAGGACGACGCACACATCTATTGTGCACCCGAACAGATCAAAGACGAGTTCCTCAAGGTGATGGACATCATTTTCTATATCTTCAAGGCTCTGAAATTCGAGAACTTCGAGGCACAGATTTCGCTGCGTGATCCGGCACACAAAGAAAAATATATCGGCACCGACGAAAACTGGCACCTCGCCGAGCAGGCTATCATCGAAGCCTGCGAGGAAAAAGGCCTCAAGGCCCGCAAGGAACTCGGCGAAGCCGCCTTCTACGGCCCGAAACTCGACTTTATGGTCAAGGATGCCATCGGCCGCCGCTGGCAGCTCGGCACAATCCAGGTCGACTACAACCTGCCCGAACGCTTCCAGCTCGAATACACCGGCTCGGACAACCAGAAGCACCGTCCCGTGATGATTCACCGCGCCCCCTTCGGCTCGATGGAACGCTTCGTCGCCGTGCTCCTCGAGCACACCGCCGGCCGCTTCCCCCTGTGGCTCGCGCCCGATCAAGCCGTCGTGCTCCCCATCAGCGAGAAGTTCAACGACTACGCCCATGACGTAGCCCGCCGCCTCAACGCCGCCGACATCAGAACGACCGTCGACGACCGAAACGAGAAAATCGGCAAGAAAATCCGCGACAACGAGCTCAAACGCATCCCCTATATGCTCATCGTAGGCGAAAAAGAAGCCGAAAATGACGAAGTTTCAGTAAGAAAACAGGGCGAAGGCGATAAAGGTATCATGAAAATTACTAACTTTGCAGAATATTTGACCAACGAGGTCAATCAAATGATTAATCAATAACCCCCTGAATGGAGAAAAAGCCCTTTAACCCCGGACCCCGTCCGATGCAAAACCAAAATAACGGTCGAGGACCGCAACCGCGCCACAATGACCGCAACGCCGCCCCCAACAACATCAACGAGCACATCAGAGCCCGTGAGGTGCGTTTGGTCGGCGATAACGTCACCGTCGGCATATACTCTATTCAGGAGGCGCTCCGCATCGCCGAAGAGCAAGAGCTCGACCTTGTCGAGATTTCGCCCAACGCCGAGCCTCCGGTATGCAAAGTGCTCGATTATCAGAAATATCTCTATCAGCAGAAAAAGAAAGCCAAAGAGATAAAGGCCAAATCGACAAAGGTCGTAGTCAAAGAAATCAGATTCGGGCCTCAGACCGACGACCATGACTACAACTTCAAGCTCAAACACGCTGTCGGCTTCCTTCAGGAAGGCGCCAAAGTCAAGGCCTACGTCTTCTTCAAAGGACGTTCGATACTCTTCAAAGAGCAGGGCGAAGTACTTCTTCTCAGATTCGCCAACGACCTCGAAGACTATGGCAAAGTCGAGCAGATGCCTGTTCTCGAAGGCAAACGCATGACCATAATGCTCTCGCCCAAAAAGAAATAAAACAAAGTGTCACGAGCTGGCACACTATTATAAATAACTCGAATTAATTATTAAAAGTAAACAAAATGCCTAAGATTAAAACTAACTCCGGTGCCAAAAAGAGGTTCGCCCTTACCGGATCAGGAAAGATCAAAAGAAAACA
>CABUPJ010000041.1 GCA_902493335.1 uncultured Porphyromonadaceae bacterium | reverse complement strand
AGAGCAAAGGACTGAAAATCCTTGTGTCCCCGGTTCGATTCCTGGTGGCACCACAAAAGACCGCTAATTCTCAATGAGTTAGCGGCCTTTTATTCATTCATACCCCTCCGAGTCACCACAAAAGTCACCACACCCACGCTAATGCGCTGAAATATTGCGCGTTATGCGTGTTGGTACAGACACATATCTATTCTTGTGGTTGCTCAATGCTTTGATAATCAGTGTATAAATTATATCCATTCAAAATCATTCAGCATCATTCAATCCCACATTACCGCCTCACAACCCCAAACTTTAACAGACTTTAACTACAATCGAGCCGCAAAAATGTGGTGACTACAGCCAAATTTTAGCCGGGTCACCACGCGTAACCGTTAAAATCTCATAATAATTTCGTAGCTTTGTGGTCGGGTTGGCGTAATCTGATCCGTGACATTTTGAAAAAAGAAGCGTTATGCTCATTTTGTAACTTGAAAACCTGAGAGCCTTTCAAATTTGATGCAAGAGATAGCATGGTGGTTCTCACGCATAGGCGTGGGCTGCTATCGTTTTATCTGCATCATAGGCTTTCTCAGGGCCGTCAAGTTAGATTGACATAGGCAGTCCGCGCTTTTGTATTTACGAATCCGTCCAGTCGGACTGCCGGGCAAAAAGATAAATGACAATGGAAATGAAATTCTGTCAAAGTTGCGGAATGCCGCTCACAAATGAAGTCCTCGGCACGAATGCCGATGGCACGCTCAATGAAGATTACTGCACATACTGCTACAAGGTCGGTAAGTTCACACAGGATATGACTATGGAGCAGATGATTGACCACTGCGCACAGTTCACCGACGAGATAAACAAAAACTCCGGTCAAAATCTTACAGTTGAGCAGATGAAAGAGCAAATGCGCCAATTCTTCCCTCATCTCAAACGCTGGAAAAACTGATTCAGTATGTTTATCGCGGTTTTAACATATAAGAAACCGTTGAGTGAGGTTGACCGCTTCCTTTAGGCGCACCGTGACTATCTCGCCGAACATTATGCCGCAGGTGACTTCATCGCTTCCGGTCCGCAGACACCTCGCATTGGCGGCGTGATTATGATTAAGGCCGACAACCGCACAGCAGTGGACGCCATCATTGCAAAAGACCCGTTTAACATCAACGGCATCGCCGATTATCAGATTGTGGAATTCGCCCCGACGATGTTCTGCGATGATATTCTCAAAACCATTCTCTGATTATGCCATACATATCAATCGAGAGCGGAAAGCTGACAGCTGAACAGAAAAAACAACTTATTGAGCGGCTGACAGCAACCGCCGCCGAGATAACGCATATCCCGGAGCAGTTCTTCACGGTTACAATCAAGGAACTGCCTGATGAGAACTTTGGTATTGGCGGCAAGTCAATCGACGAGATTAAACGCAACTACAAACCATGAGTCTGATATTACGCTCTTATCAACCTTCTGATGCCGCTGTGATAACATCGTGGCTTAAAAACGAATATCTTATGCGCCAATGGTGCGCCGACAGATACGAGCGTTACCCGGTCACCCCCGAAGATATGAATACATATCACGAGAGGAATATTGACGGACAACGCTCTCGCGCTCTGACAATGACTGATGGCGACGATATTGTCGGGTACATCACCTTGCGCACTCCGGCAGATAATCTGGCTGAGCAACGACTTGGTTTTGTTATTGTCGATGATTCAAAACGTGGTCGTGGTTTAGGCAAGGCTCTTGTTTCGATGGCAGCCAAATATGCTTTTGAATCGCTTGGAGCCACGAAAGTGTCGCTCGGTGTCTTTGAGAATAATCCGTCCGCTATCCATTGCTATGAAGCCGCCGGTTTTCATCGGGTATCACTACCTGAAACCGAGAGTTACGAATGTCTGGGCGAAACGTGGAATTGCATCGAGATGGAACAGCATAAATTATTATGAAAAATGGATAGGAATAAGATATATCCACGTTCCAATGACACACAGATTGTGTATCTGAAATCAGTTGTCACGCGACCGACAATCGAGGTCGGAGACTTCACCATCTACAATGACTTTGTGAATGATCCACGGGACTTCGAGAAAAAACAACGTACTCTATCATTGTCCGATAAATAATGACAGGCTTATTATCGGTTAGTTCTGTTTGATTGCCTGCGGTGCAAAGTTTATTTTCAACTGCGCCAATCATATGCTTAAATCGTTGTCTGCCTATACATTTCCATAATCTGGCACACCATTTCATAAGCTGTCATCTCTTGACAAGAGATTTGGGAGGTTGCTAAAAGTTGCATGATACCGAGTCTTCAATGCACATAGGTATAAAACAGGAAATTAATAATCAAAATAGTAAATACTACTGTCATTTGCCATGGTTTGCCTTTAAGTGATTTTTTGCTACCTTTGCATAAAAATTCTACTCTATAATATAATGGTATCAGTTGATGCTCTTACAGTTGAATTCGGTGGCACCACCTTATTCAAGGATATTTCATTTGTAATCAATCCTAAAGACCGTATAGCCCTTATGGGTAAGAACGGGGCCGGGAAAAGTACGCTTCTGAAGATTTTGGCAGGAGTGCGACAACCCAGTCGAGGGAATGTCTCGGTGCCCAAAGACTGCACGATTTGCTATCTGCCGCAACACATGATGACAGAGGATCACCGCACAGTTTTTGAAGAGGCTTCGCAGGCTTTCGCGCACCTTAAAGAAATGGAGGCAGAAATAGATGCCATGAATCAGGAATTGGCTACACGCACCGATTATGAAAGCGACTCATATATGTCACTGATTGAAAGGGTGGCTACGGTGAGTGAGAAATTCTATGCCATCGACATGACCCACTTCGAGGAAGATGTAGAGAAGGCTCTGCTCGGCCTTGGATTCAAACGTAGCGATTTCTCTCGTTCGACTTCCGAGTTCTCAGGTGGCTGGCGCATGCGTATTGAACTGGCCAAGTTGCTGTTGCAGAATCCCGATGTGCTGCTGCTCGATGAACCCACCAACCATCTTGACATTGAGTCGGTGGGCTGGCTCGAGGATTTTATCATAAACAGTCCGATGGCTGTAGTAGTGATCAGCCACGACCGGCGGTTTATCGATAATATCACAACTCGCACAATTGAAGTGACTATGGGGCGAATCTACGACTACAAGGCCAACTACAGCCACTATCTTGAGTTGCGCCGCGAACGCCGCCAGCAACAGCAAAAGCAGTTTGACGACCAACAGAAACAGATTGCCGAGGCTCGCGAATTTATCGAACGTTTCAAAGGCACATATTCCAAGACTTACCAGGTGCAGAGCAAGTTAAAGTGGCTCGAAAAACTCGATATTGTAGAGGTTGATGAGGAAGATACGTCTGCTTTACGTCTTAGATTCCCCTCTTGTCCACGCAGTGGCAGCTACCCGGTCATAGCCGACGGGGTCGGTAAAAGCTACGATGGGAAGCCTGTGTTCGCCGAGGCGACATTTATGATTGAGCGCGGCGACAAAGTGGCTTTCGCAGGACGCAACGGCGAAGGTAAATCCACTATGGTCAAGGCTATTATGCGAGAAATTGATTTCAACGGCTCGCTCTCACTGGGCCATAACGTTCAGATTGGCTACTTTGCCCAAAACAGTGCCTCGTTGCTCGACGGCGAGCTGACGGTATTCCAGACTATCGATGATATAGCTGTGGGCGACGTACGCCTGAAGATCCGCGACCTTTTAGGTGCTTTTATGTTTGGCGGAGAAGAAAGCCAGAAAAAGGTAAAGGTGCTATCGGGTGGCGAACGCGTGCGCCTATGTCTGATAAAGTTGCTGCTTGAACCTGTCAACCTTCTTATACTCGATGAGCCAACGAATCATCTCGACCTTAAGACAAAGGATATTCTAAAACAGGCACTGCGCGACTTCGATGGCACACTTATACTTGTTAGCCACGACCGCGACTTCCTCGATGGTCTCGTTACGAAAGTATATGAATTCGGTGGCGGCCGTGTGCGTGAGCATCTATGCGGTATCAACGAATTTCTCGATAATGTAAAAAAACGGACTGAAGCCGAAGGATAATAACAAAGGTAGTTTACCTCTTGCGCCAATGGTGTGCAGGCAGATATGAGCGTTCAGATGATAATTTCGGGTTAAACAATCCTAACGCCGTGGTGATGGTAAAATATACCGCGGGTTGCGGCGTTATTTCTCAGAACATTAATTTTTGCGAGTTACTTAATTATTTTAAACACACCTTTATTTAAAACACACGCCTATGCTCAGAAAAATTATTATTATGATGGTCATGATGGTGGGGTCGATTTCCTCATTTGCCGCGCTTCCCTTCGACAAGTACAGTATCAACCGCAATGATTTACCCGACGCCGCTAAAGAGATGCTCGACGAGCATTTCCCCAAGGCTAAGGTAAGCATGATTAAAGTCGACCGCCATCTGCTTAAGAAGACCGATTATGATGTCAAACTCACCAACGGTACAAAAATCGAGTTTAGCAACAAAGGAAAATGGACTAATGTCGACTGTAAGAAGAAAAGCGTTCCAGAGTCGCTCGTGCCGAAAGCCATACGCAATAGCGTGGCTAAAAAATATGCAGGTGAAAAAATCGTGCGCATAAGTCGCTCGTCGCTCTACTATACCATCGGCCTTTCAAACGACAGAAATCTCAAATATGACCGGCTTGGCATTTTTCAATGTGAGCTGACTCCACAGGAAGCCGAGGTATTCGAGACCGAGGCATTGGTCGAGGCCGACAGTATCGCCGCGAACCGGCAGTGATTGATGACTCTCGGTCGTTTGGATTTCAAAATAAATTCGTATCTTTGAGTTTGTTTATGGGCACTGTCAGACGACAGACTGACTGATGCAGGACTGCCTGCGACTTTTTTACATCTCAACCGCTTGAAAATTATGATAATTGAAACCGAAAGACTGATACTTCGTCCCTGGCGAGAAAGCGATGCCGCGGCGCTGTTCAAATATGCGGGCGACCCTGACGTCGGGCCGATTGCAGGCTGGTCGCCGCATAAATCTGTTGAAGACAGCCTTGAAGTCATCCGCACGGTGTTTGCGGCGCCCGAGGTCTATGCCGTCGTGCTGAAAGAGACCGGCGAGCCGGTCGGCAGCTGCGGTATAATGTTTTCAGACGGTCTCCACTCTGCCGACATGCGGCGTGGAGAAGCTGAAATCGGCTACTGGATCGGCAAGCCCTACTGGGGCCGCGGTTTTATACCAGAGGCGGTCAGGGCTCTGCTGTCGCGAAGCTTCAATGATTTGGCGCTTGACGCGGTCTGGTGCGGATATTATGACGGCAACACCAAGTCAAAGCGGGTCTGTGAGAAAAGCGGTTTCAAGTTTCATCATACCAACCGTGACATCATCTCGCCGCTCGGCGACAGACGGACTGAGCACTTCTACATCATGACTAAAGACGACTACAAAGCCATTTCGGTATCGTCGGCAAGTCAATCGACGAAATGAAATGTGACTACAAGGGATGAAAGTAATCGGTATTAACGGAAGCTCACGCAAGGACGGCAACACAGCCATCATCATCGGCAAAGTCTTTGATGTACTGAATAAAGAAGGCATCGATACAGAACTGATACAATTGGCTGATTATGACATTCAGCCGTGTCGGGGATGTTTCGCCTGCAAAGGCCGCGGTAACTGTGTGTTTACCAAAGACGGTTTTGCGGAGATCTTCAGGCGTATGGTCGCGGCTGACGGCATAATACTCGGTTCGCCGGTGTATTCCGCTGACGTTTCAGCTAAGATGAAAGCTTTTCTGGAGCGGGGCGGTGTTGTCGTCGCCACCAATCCCGGACTTCTTCGCCACAAGGTCGGGGCTTCGGTCGCAGCGGTGCGTCGTGGCGGCGGAATGACAGCTGTCGACACCATGAACCATTTTATGCTCAACAAGGAGATGATTGTCGTTGGTTCGACCTATTGGAACATGGTTTATGGCAAGAATGTCGGTGATGTCCTCAGCGATGACGAAGGCATGGCGAATATGGGCAATCTCGGCGATAATATGGCCCGAATAATGAAAATGCTCTGTGAATGACGCCCCGAAATATCCTTGACATAACCGGTCGCAATGAATTCCGCGAATGGCTGATGGCCAATAGCGCTACTGAAAGAGAGTGCTGGATTGCCGTGAAAAGGGGCAAGACGCCGCCCGATGGTTGCCTGTGGTATCTCGACGCTGTTGAGGAGGCTTTGTGCTTCGGCTGGATAGATTCGACCGTCAAAAGCGTCGGCGGTGTCACGCTCCAGCGTTTCGGTCCCCGGGCTAAATCAGGAAGATGGACTGAGTTGAACAAGGAACGGTGCCGGCGGCTTGAACGCCTCGGTCTGATGACCGGGTCAGGCAGGGCCGTCTGTCCTGATCTTGAAGCTGAGTTTGTCATTATGCCTGAAATAATTGCCGCATTCAAGGCTCACCCTGTGGCATGGCAGAACTTTCAAAACTTTCCGCCGCTGTATCAGAGGGTGAGGATTGACAATATCCAGAGAGTAGTTTCAAAACCTGAATTATTTGAAAGTCGGCTTATTAAGCTTACTGAAGCGAGCGAACGTGGAGAAATGATCGGCGACTGGCACGATTGCGGGCGGTTGCTTGAAAAGCAGACAGAGGCATGCCCGATAAAGATTTAAAAGACATGACACTAAAAGAACTATGGGAATTGTTCCCGATAGTTCTGACTCCTCATAATCATCTGTGGACAGACTGGGCGCGCGAAGAAATCGGTGAACTGTCGGCTTTGCTTGCCGGATATAACCCTGTGATTAATCACATAGGAAGCACGGCTATACCTAATATTCAGGCAAAACCGGTCGTCGATATTCTTGTCGAGATGCCGGACGGTGTCGTATGGGCGGCTGTAAAAAAGATAATGGAAGCTAACGGATATACCTGTATGTCGGTTTCTGACATGCGCATGAGTTTCAACAAGGGATATACACCGAGGGGCTATGCCGAGAGGGTCTTTCATATCCATTTCCACCGTCTGGGAGATAATGATGAAATCATCTTCCGCGACGCCATGATAGCGTCTCAGTCACTTGCAAAAGACTATGAAGCTCTGAAACTCAGCTTGCTGCCGGCTTATAAAAATAACCGTGACGGCTATACGGAAGCCAAGTCGGAGTTTATAGAATCAGTCGTCGAAAAAGCCGGGACGCATCGGCGATAAATCATCCCGCAATAATAAATCATAACATTTTCTTGAAAATCTTTCTTTCGCGATGTTGAGTTTTGAAAGGCTTGTGTGTCTTATAAGCGTATGACAGACAGAAATGACATAGAGCTGCTTTTCAAAACGCATTATGCGAGTATGTACCGCCTCGCTGCGGCACTTCTGCATGACGGTGATCTTTCGCGCGACATCGTCCACGATGTCTTTGCCTCATTGCTCGACGGCACACCTGCCGGCGGTGTGACAGTCGGTTATCTCATGAGAGCGGTCAGAAACCGCTGCCTCAATCATATCAGAGACTGCGCGATACATCAGCGCGTTAGCAAGCGCTATTTTATTGACGATGAGCCTTACGACACCGACGACTGGCCCGATGACGAAACCGTTGCACGTATCTACAGTCTCATCGGCAGTGAGATATCCGCGCAGGCACGGCGTGTAATCGAGCTGAGATTCGCTGTCGGGATGCCTTTTGCACGGATTGCAGAGGCTATGGGTATCAGTGAATCGGCTGTCTACCGTCATCTGAGTCATGCTTTGACAATCATCCGTAAAAAACTCAATGAAAATGGATAAGTACGAACTTGTGCTCGACCTCATCGAGCATCCCGACAACTATATGCCGGAGCAGATAGACGAAATACTGTCAGATTCCGAGGCGCGTGAAATCTACAATCTCATCTGTGAGACCGATTCGGCTGTCGAAGCCAACCGGGCCGTCGATGTCGATGCCGAGTGGAAGTGGTTCACCCGGGCGCACGCCATAGACCGTCGCCCTCGCTTTCTGAACCTCTTCGGCAGCCGCGCGGCGTCGACAGCGGCAATAATATGTACCTCAATCGCCGCGTTTGCCGCCGGTATCGCCGTGACAGTGGCTGTTGTCGAGCATAAGGCCGAGTCAGCTACTGTCGGCGTTGCAGATGGCGGCACGGCCGTCATAACTATCGCTACCGACAGTGTGCCCGTACAGACCGATGCACCCCATGTCGTCTTGGAGCCGATAATGTTTGAAGACGAGACGCTTCAGTCAGTCATGGATGCAGTAGCCGCAATCTACGGTGTTGAAGTGATATTCAATAGCAACGAAGCCGCCGGGCTGCATCTTTATTACAGGCTCGACCCGGAATTTTCGCTTGATGAAATTGTGTCACAGCTCAATACATTCGGACGTATCAATATCAGTCGCAATGGAAATACTCTGACAATTGATTGAAGATGAGAACGGTCATGACTATAATCGTGGCTGTCATGGTTCTTATGACCGCCCGTGCCGGCGAATACTCTTATTCGTTCGATAACACCCCCATATCAGAGGCCATTGTTGCAATCAGCAAAGACCATCCCGACGTCAACATATTCTTCATTTACAAAGAACTCGATAATTACCGCACTTCGGCTGAAATCGATACCGGTGACGTCTATGAAGCATTGTGCCTGGCGGTCGGCAACAATCCTATATCTGTCATCAAAAAAAGCGGATGCTACTATATTGAAGCGCTGCAGCATGGCAGATTTGTTTATAACGGCTGCGCTGTCGGAAGTGACAACGAGCCTGTTGTCGGGGCGACAGTGATGTTGCTCGCGCCCAATGATTCGACAGTGATAACCTACGGCATTACAGACGGGGTGGGGCGCTTCTCGATACCTTGTGATAAGCAAGACGTTATTGTAAAACTCACATGCTTAGGCTATATGCCGGCATACAGGAAGTGTGGGGCGTTCGACGTCGGGATAGTTAATATGACTGAATTGCCTATACTGTTGCAGGCGGTCAGTGTCGAAGCTGACTGTTCACGGACATCTTCCGACAAGACAACTTATCTTCCGACTCAGCGCCAAAAGAATGCATCGCAGACGGCTATCGATTTATTAAGGAACATGGCTATTCCCCAGATCAATATCAATCTTGTGGATGAGTCGGTAGCGACATTGACCGGTGGAGCGGTAGCTATATATGTAAACGGCTTGCCGGCTTCGTCAGAGGAGCTGCAGGGAATGAGAATTGCGGATGTAAAGACAGTTGAGTTTCTTGATTTTCCTGCTGACCCCCGGTTCAACGGCAATGAGCATGTCATTAACTTTATAATGCAGAGATATGAGTACGGCGGATATACCAAATTGTCTGCGGGTGAGAATATTCTTGCGGGGCTGTCGAGCAGAACTTCATTATACTCAAAGTTTACTTATAAGAGTATGTTTTTTGATATGTATGCAGGTGCGTCAAATCATGATATTAACCATGCCGGTACTTCGAGAATCGGTAGATATACGCTGACAGGCATTGACGGTAAAGACAATTCGGTTATTAGAAATGAGGTGTTCGACAACTCGCATTTCAAATACAATCAGTATCCGGTAACATTTCGGGCTGTATATGATAGCGATAAAATACAGATAGGGAATACTGTCGGATTTAATTTTGATCAAAGTCCATTGGCTAAAACGCAAGGCCAACTCTCATATACTCCGTCGAAAGCTGCCGATTATACTTATCAGAATAATCAGCCCTATACCACCAGGCATTTTATATGGTCGGGGGCATACTATTTTCTTCTGGCGGATGGCTTGCAACTAAGTCTTAGCCCAAAAGCAAATTACGGTCATACCAACTATTCGTATTCTTACTCGACGACTCTATCCGGAACTGAGTCTGTCGATAATACTTCTCGGGAAAATTATTACCGTATAAGTGCCGGAGCTTCATTGTATAAAAGTTTTTCTGACAGGCACGGCGCTTCGGCAAATATATATGCAGGTACAAATAAAAATGGAGTTATATACACAGGTACATCTCTTTATAAGAACGATTTTTCAGACAGTTATACCGGTGTGAGAATCGGATATAATTATAATAACCGCAGATGGCGATTCAGCTCTGATGCCGCGCTACAATGGGAACGTAACGGTATCAATGGAGTGTATGTAAGCGAAATATATCCCTTGGTAAATATATCGGGCAGTTTTTCTACGTCAAATCAGCACTCGTTGCAGGGATTCTTCCATTATGGGGCCAACTATCCGGGCGAAAGTGTCAAAACCCCCAATGTATTGCAGGATAATGAGCTTATGTACAAGACCGGTAATCCGGATCTTTCGCTTTCACGTCAGGTCACATTCAATCTTCAGTATAACTGGATCGCGGGCAATAAGTACTCCATGTCGCTCTACAGCCAATATTTCGGCGAGTACAATTTGTATGTTCCCGTATTCGAGTCATACAAAGACGGTCATGCTATTTTGAAGTCTTATTCTTCAGACCAGGATTATAATCGAACACAGGTAGGCCTGTCATTTAACCTGAAACTATTTGATGGCAGTCTGCAGTTGGCTGCTCATCCATCAATATCAATATTCTGTTATAGCGGCTATTACAACATGTCAAAGGCCCCTTTTGCCGTCAGAGCTTCTGCGACATATTATATTAAGAGGTTCTTCGTTCAGGCTTCTTATCAGAGTGCCGACAAGACCATTCAGGGCAATCAGGGTGTCTGGTATAAGACACGAGACTTTTATCAGTTGCAGGCCGGATGGGGTAATTCCAATTGTAATATTCGTTTGTCTGCAATCAATATATTCCGGGGAGACTGGTTGGGAGCAACTCAAACGCTGAATACCCCGCTATATTCTGAAACCATGCTGCAAGGAGGCACGTACTATCATCGGCGGATTAATCTGTCGGTGATGTATACGTTCGGATATGGTAAGAAAATACAACGGAGCGATGAAATCGGAGTGCAACCAGCCGGTTCATCGGCAATTTTGAAATAGCCGGATGTTGCCGCTACAGGGCGGTAGGTAGATAATGCTAATGCCACAGTCATCAAAATCTCCGAAATAATTCGTAGATTTGCGTTTGGTTTCTCCGGCTCGCGTCAGATATATCCGCTGGGCATGGCGGAGGAACTTACGCCGACGGATGACGCGGCGTAAATGTCAGACTATTAAACAAAAATAAATGAGCGATTCAGATCTAATAAAAAAGGCGGAAGAACTGCTTGCCGCCTGTCAGGTAGTTACAATAGCGTCTGTAGACGGCAATGGATTCCCGCGGCCCGTGCCTATGGCTAAAGGCGAGACACAGGGGTGCGGTGTCGTGTGGATGGCGACAGGCGCCGATTCAGTCAAGGTTTCAGATTTCAGACATAATCCCAAAGCCGGTCTGTGCTATGAAAAAGACGGCTCCAGCGTCTGCCTGCGCGGTTGCGTGGAGATTGTAGCAGACGATAGTATCCGTAAAGCGAAGTGGCAGGACTGGTATATAAAGCACTTCCCCGGCGGTCCGGCCGACCCCAATTATATCCTGCTCAGGTTTACAGCCCATGAAGCGACAATCTGGATTGACCGTCATTTTACGCATGTTGAATTGAAACAGACCTGAAACGTTTACAAGATTATGAACAACGAAATCCTTTATATTCTGCTTCCCGATTATGCCGCACACGAGGCGGTATATCTTTCGCAGGCCATAGCGTCTGATGAGTTTGCCTTGAAGTCGAATCCCGGATATGTCAACAAGGTCGTGGCACCTACGACCGCGCCTGTCAGATCGATAGGCGGTTTTGCGACTGTGCCCGATTATTCGTTTGACACGATGCCTGACGATTATGCCGCGCTGGTGCTTATCGGCGGTTTCGGATGGGCCACGCCTGTCGCAGAACAGGTCGTGCATATTGTCAGACGGGCCATTGAGACAGGCAAGATTGTCGGTGCCATTTGCAATGCGGCTTCATTCATGGCCGCGCACGGATTTCTCAATGCCTGCCGCCACACCGGCAACGGCGTCGGGCAGCTTAAACTCTGGGGCGGAGAAAACTATACTAATTCAGCCGGTTATGTCAACGCACAAGCTGTCGCCGACGGCAACATCGTCACTGCAAACGGTTCGGCGACGCTCGAATTTGCCAGAGAGCTGCTTCTGCTCCTCGGCAACGACACGCCCGAGCGCATCGAGATGTACTATCAGTTTAACAAACAAGGCTTCTGTAGCTTGTTTCCCGGATAAACCATGCCTTGCACCACCGAATTTATCGATTTCGTCTGTGACACGCTCAAACCGCTTGGCGCCGTGCGTGCCCGCAAGATGATGGGCGACTATGTCGTCTATGTCAACGAGAAATGTGTCATAACCGCCTGCGACAACAACGCATATGTCAAGCGTCTGCCCTGCATCGGAGACTTGATGGCCGACGCCGAGTGCGGCTGTCCCTATCCCGGAGCCAAAGAAGCCTATATCCTTGACCTCTCTGACTCCCGTAAAACGCTCAAAGTCATCGGGACTCTTTGGGACGACCTGCCGTACCCGAAATCAAAAAAGAAATAAACCGGCCTCAGCTCCATCCACCCTGGCGCAGGGTAGGGCTTTATTTTGTCCCGCCGAACGCTCCGGTGTCTTTATTGAAGTTGCCGAATGGCAGAATATTTACAGTATCTTTGCTGTCAGATTATGAAGATGACGATAAGGTTTCTAATATTGTCGGCGCTCGTGCTATCCTTCACGGCGTCGGCGCAGACGATGGCCGACGAAGAGCGTGCCTTTCTGGCCTCGGTACCTCCGGGGCTTCAGGATCGTCAGGAACGTGCCGTGCGCGATGCTGTCGCCGGCGATTTTTCGGCGCTGCTTGCCGTCAGGGTCTCGCGCAACACCGCGTCCGCACTTCCCGAGGGGGTAAAAGCCACAGACATCGGCGACCGGTACCGCCTTTATATTCCGGCCGACAGTGCCGCCGCACCACTACCTTTGCTCATCTATCTCCATGGAGGCGGATGGTGTTTCGGCAGTATCAACAGTTGTTCGCGTTTCTGTGGCGAGCTTGTCGCCGGCGGAGGCCTTGCGGTTCTGGCGGTCGACTATCCTCTCGCTCCCGAGTATCCCTATCCGGCAGCGCTTGAAAGCTGTCTCGAGGCCGTGCGCTTTGCCTTCGACAATTGCGGAAGCTATGGCTTCAACGCGCGGGCGATAAGCATCGGCGGCGACAGTGCGGGCGGCAATCTCGCCCTTGCGGCCGCATTGCGTCTTTGCGCCGACGGTGACGGCAGCCACCGTCCGGCGTCGGTGCTCGCTTTCTATCCCGTCGTAAAGGCTTGGAACGACGACAGCGCCTCGTGGCAGGCATATGCCACGGGTTACGGCCTCGACGCCGGCATTATGGAGGCCTTCAACGAAGCCTATATCGGAGCCGACAGCCCTGATAATCCTTTTATTTCGCCTTTCTGCGCCCCGCCACATCTGCTGGCGGCCCTTCCTCCGGTGATGATTGTCAATGCCGGTCACGACATTCTCTGTGACCAGGGCGCCGACATGGAGCGGCTTCTGCTTGATAATGGCGTTTCCGTCGCACGCACGGTGCTTCATGACGCGAGCCATCTGTTTATCACTGTCGGCGGTCAGGAGACGGCGCGCCGCCAGGCCGTCGCTATGAGCCGTCGTTTTCTGCTGTAGGCACACGGCCGGGACTAATGAAAAAACTATTTTTCAGGCTTTTTAAACGTCAGTTTCATGCCGATGCAGAGCTGCAGGCGGTCGTGGAGCTTTATCTCGCTGTTACCGGCAGCGCTGAGGGCATAGATGTCGCAGGTCCCGATTTCGTAATAGACAGAAATCGATCTGCAGAAACTCTCGGGTTTGGGCAAGTGCCATTTCAGCCTTTGGCCGATGGCGATGTTGGTGCGTATCTTGGTCGGCAGTCCGTAGTATCCCGACGGATATCTGCCGGGCTGACGCACCCAGAACCGTTTGCTGGCAATCGTCGTGAAGTAGAGGCTCGAGGTGAGAGGCTCGAAGGTAAAACGGTCTGAGACTCTGACCTGCCACGGTACAAAATTCTCTTTTATGGCGAATGTCGCCTTTGCCGACTTCGAGTCATATTCGGGAATGAAACCGACGAACAGTTCGGTTTCCCATCGTTGCTTTGCGCCATAGCGCCAGCCCGGTCCGGCCGAAATCACACCCATGCCCCCTCCTGTCTGGCATGAGACACATGCAGGACGCAGATTTATCGCAAAGATATCCGCGGCGGTGACAATCATTGCCACAACAGCCGCAATACGTTTAAAATTCGACCACTTCATAATCATAATCTCCGTCCTCTCTGATGTTGAAAACCAGGAACGACCGTTTTTTTATGTTGGCGCACTCATAATATATTACCCCGTCATCAAACATATCAATGGCTTCTATATGATGGCCGTGGCCGTAGAGGCAGAATTGCAGCCCGGGGAAGCTTTTCAGCCTTTCATGAAATTCATGGGCCGTGTTGTTGTTAAACTGGTCGCTGAACGGCCCGGCGTGCATCAGCACGATGGTTCGTGTTGCCGACGGCGGTAGTACGGCCAGCTCGTTTTTCAGGAATCCGAAGTCGGGTATCGCCACCGAATAGTTGAATTCGAGAGCATTTGTGTTCAGGCAGATGAACCTCACGTCGCCGGCGTTGAACGCGTAGTTCAGGCGACCGAAAATCGTCTCATAAGTCTCTATGCCTGTTGCGATGCAGTCGTGATTGCCGATGACGCTGATATACGGCACATTAAGGCGTGCGAGGATGTCGCGTGCCCACTCGAATTCGCGTGTCGCGCCATACTCGGTGAAGTCGCCTCCGTGGACGACGAAGTCGATGTCGCCCCGACGGTTAATGGCTTTTACCGCATCGGCCATCTCGTCATAGCCGCGCTGTGTGTCAGACATCATCGCGAACGTAAACGACGTCTTGCCTTCGAGTGCGGCCTCAATCAGAGCCGTATTCCTGTCAGTCAGATGTTTCTCACCTGTGACATTTACATCATAAGGATGGCTTTCAATCATATCGCATGCTGTCAGCGATATGATTGCCGTTAACGTCAGTATAAGTTTTTCCAACATTTATGAAGAATAATAAGATTAGTCGTTAGCAATGCAAATATCGGCATATGTCGTCAGACACGTGTGTTCAATTTTCCCTGTAAAATGGAATAAATTCAAGTGCGAGCTGTTTGGTAAACATTTGATTGTTATTGAATTGTCTGTTTTTGTCGATTAATTCCGACCAAACGGCCAATCCATTCTTATTGCAGATATATCTGATTTGAGTCAGGCGGGATTATAAACCGGGCACGACCGCCCTATAAGTCAGAAACGACCAATAAGAGAAAATCCTTTATAACCGTCGATGATAGCCGGAGTAAATGAAAACTCAGTGAAACTGATGCTTTTGGTTCTCTCGCCGGCTATGCTTCGGGCCGGATTTCCAAGCCATAGTCCGGTAAACTCATTTACCGGGTCGACAAGGAACGCGAGCAGGCCGCCCAGCACTCTGGATCTTAACAGCCGGTAATCATTGTCGACAAGCCATCTTTTGACATGATAGAATCCTTCGCCGATACAGCTGCCGACAATGGGCGTTATAAAAATATCCTGTATTGACGGCCGTTCCATAAAAGCCTCTATGCCGAATTCCCATCCGACGGTCGACACTATCGAACTATACAGGGTCGATCTCCAGAAATTAAAACCGCATGACCGTGCGGCCATAAAATATGCCGCCCCGGCGTAAGGATGCAGGATGTAATTGAAATAGAATTTATCATGATCCCATTCAGGACCCTTTTTTATCACATGTTTGTGCCAGCGCTTTAACAGCGGTACATCCTGCAGCTCGGCGCGGTTCCATGACGTGGCGTCTTCAGGCAGACATTCGAGCACAAGCAGTGTCCCGACAAAAGCTCCGCTCAGAGTCGCTGTGTTGATCCACAGCCTGTGCCAGTCATATGAATTGTCAGTCATGGAATAAGGCAACTCATAAAGCGACACGGGACTACGCCGGTGTGTTGCCTGAGAGACATGGCCGATAGTGTCGGTCGGGCACATGTCGGCTGCTGTAATTGCATTTGTTTTTATCGGTGCGGTCGCGGCCGTGATGAGAGCTGTGGCTCCTATAAGGAATCGCCTGGTCATTTGTCTGATTGTTTTACGCCGGTTTGACTTTTTTTATCAGATTGAGTATCTGGTGTCTGTAATACATGCATGCCATCACGAAATACACGCCTGCCTGTATCCACAGGGCACAAAATTCGTTTCTGACATCGTGGAGCGACGCACCCATGGCGGTGATTTTGATGTAGCCGTTCATGCCGAAGGTCGACGGGAAAAGCCACGAGACATATTCCCAGAACGCGGGCATCGACGAGCGCGGATATGACATGCCCGACAGAAACAGCATCGGCACTGACATGAACACAAACAGCATTATGCAGTCTTCACGCCGGTAGACAAACGACGACAGCACCATGCCCATAAAGATGCAGGCCAAGAGGTATGGCACCACAAAGGCGATGAAAGTCGGGTAGTCGCCGAGCTGCGGTAGTGTGAACATCTGTGTCACTACGGTAAACATATATACGGCGAGCAGTATGTAGAGGAAGAAATAGGGCAGACCCTTGCCGAAGACGATGTTGACAGGATTCTTATACAAGCGGTTGAACGGAATGACGCTTCCCATATTCTTCTCGCGCGAGTTGCCCATCGACATGCCTATGCCGAGAAACAGGGTCTGCTGTATGATAAGCATCAGCACCGGAGGTATCAGGAATGCGGCGAAACCGCTCTGCGGATTATACCACGGCACATAGTCATATTCTATCGGCATGCGTGTTATCTCGTCCTGCCGTTCGGTTGTGCCGCGTAGATGATGCTCGACCTTTATGCCCTTGTTTATCTCGAGCGACACATTGGTGGCCGTGAGGATGATGGCTTTGTAGTAAAGCATGCTCGCCATGTCGCAGTAGACGCCGATATGTGTCTGCTTGCCGTTGTTGATGTCGTGCGACAGCGACGACGGCACTCTGATGATGCCGTAGGCCTTCTGCTCCTTTAACAGTTCGGTGGCCTCGTCCATGTCGTGACATCTGGCGATGATCTCGACGTCGGGCGACGCGTCGATCATCCGCAGCATCTTGCGGCTCATGGCGTTGTCGCAGTCGTCGACTACGGCGACGGGGACGTCGCGCACGGTCTCGTTGGTGTAGACATATGAGTAGAGCAGCGGATAGGCCAGCGGCACGAACAGTATGAATATCATGATGCCTTTGTCTCTCAGAATCCCGAGCAGCTCGTTATACCATATCTGTGCTATGTTCAGTAGAGATTTCATCGTTTTATGATTGATATTTGTATTTCAGGAACGCCAGGCGGTATTTCCATAGGATTGCCACCGGCAGCAACGCAAAACATACGAGAACGATTACCGACGTCCAGACATACGATATCGGATAGCCGTTCAGAGCCTGGTTGACATATATGAGATAATACTGTCTGAGCGGGAAGAGCCACGACGCGCCTTCAAGCACAGGTGACATCGCAAGCACCGGATAGGTGAATCCGGCAAGCGAGAACGACAGTATGCCCCAGAGCGAACACAGACACATTGCCAGACGCATCTTGCCGCTGAAGACGCCGAAGAAGAAGACTCCGAACCCCTGCGACGCAAAGACAGTCAGCACCCCGAGCACTATCATGGCTCCGATGCCGCAGTTGCATGGAAACTGCATTATCCGGTAGAAATAGACGTCGTAGAGCACGAACATCAGCGAGAATATGACCGTCTGCGGCAGCAGTTTGCCGATAAGCGCCACTGACGTTGACCGTCCCGCCATGGCATAGAGCCGTTTCTGGGTGCCTTGCTTCCATTCGAGCCCGATGGTATATGATGTCGAGAGCATTATCAGCAGTATGAGTATTCCCGGCACAAGTATGTTGTTGAGATATACCGAGTAATCGAGTTCGGGATTGTTCAGCGGGTGTGTCTCGACGACAATCGGCTGTATCACGCCCATGGCCTGGTCTTCAGTGGCGCCGTGGCCGTAGAGGTTTTCTCGTGTCAGAGCCAGGCCGGTGAGCTCCGATGCCGTGCGCAGGTCTTTCATCAGCAGCGACCCGGGCACGAGGTAGGCTTCGTTTGTGTAGAATGATATCTTGGGCTGCCGGTTGGCGATAGCCCGTTCGGTCGTGCCCTCGGGAATGTGGAAGAAAGCATATATCTCGCCGCGCTGCATGGCCTTGCGGGCTTCGCTGAATGACGGATAGCTGTATTTCAGGTCGGTCTCTTCCATGGCGTCGAGTGTCCGCGTTATTATACGGCTTATGTGGGTGTTGTCTTCGTCGACGATGCCGGCCGGCAATTCGGTCGGCAGACCGTCTTTCATGAGCGTGACAAGAAAAACCACACACAGCAGCGGAGCCACCAGAAGGCAGAAGAGAAACAGCGGCCGGCGTGAATAGATGCCCGTTTCCCGTCGGCTTATGGCTATTATGCGACGGCAGATTGATTTCACTGAGGCCATGTCTGTTACCTTTCGAATACTGCGGTCATGCCCTCTCTGAGACCTTTGAGTTCGCCGGGATCTGTCGGGTGTGCCTCGACCTCGAACGTCTTGAGATCGAATTTATCCAGCGCTTTTGTGGCTTTCCATGTGGCAAAACTGCCGACATCCTTTATGCGCGTGATTTTCACGGTGACATTCTTGTCGAACGCAGGCACATAGACCTCGATTTCGCTGCCGACCGTAATGCCCGGCAGCATATCCTCGCGCACGTTGAATGTAAACCATATGTCGTCTGTCTTCGACACATTCATGATCGGGGCGCCGCTGCCGACAAGTTCGCCTGTTTCAGGGAATATCTCGGTGACAACGCCGTCAGCCATAGCCGTCAGAGCTGTTTCTGACACATAGGAGCTGACTTCATCGATGGCGCCGCGGGCGCGGTCGACCTGGGCGCGGGCAGCCGACAGATCTTCCTGCCGCGAGCCGTTGACAGCCATATCATACTGCGACCTGGCGGCGTTTTCGGTTGCCACGGCGGCACGGTACTGGGCTAATGCCTCGTCGCGTTTCTGTTCGGCCATCACGCCGTTTTCAAAGAGACGCTTCACGCGGTTGTATGTCTTTTCGGCGACTTCACGTCCGGCAATGGCTTTCTGCCATGTCTCGTAGGCGCCCTGGATCTGCTCCTGGCGGGCGCCGTTGCGGGCTTTGAGGGCCAGAGCCTGAGCGGCGTCGAAGGCGGCGTGTGCCTGTGACAGTTTGGCATCGATGTCGGGGGCGTCGAGTATCACGAGGGTATCGCCTTTCGACACCATGTCGCCCTCCTTGACTCTGATTTCGAGAACACGCGCCGGAATTTTGCTCGACAGGCGGTAGTCGGTTGTCTCGGCCTGGCCCTGTATCGTTTCCCTTGGAGTCGGCAGTGTGAGACCTACGATTATAACTGCCACGATTACAATGGTTATAATCGAGGCTGTGACGAGAATTATATTGAGATTCTTTTTCATAACGATTGGTTGATTTGTCCTAATGATTTTAACAGATATAGATTGGCGAGACGTTGGTTGACAGAAGCCGAGATGAGGTCTGAGTGGGCGGCGAGCCATGCCGTCTGGGCTTCGATGACATTGCTGACGGGGATAACACCCTCTTTCATGCCGTAGGTGGCACACCGCAGGTTCTCATCGGCCTCTTCGCGGTTGCCGACGGCTGCGGCGTGGCGTTCGCGGGCCTCGTCGACTTTCTTGCGGCACTGGTTCACCTGAAGTTCGATTTTTTCGCATACTTCTTCATAATTGAATTTCGATATCATCACGTTTGTCTTTGCTTCTTTTAGCTTGTATGAGCGTTCGCCCCAGGTAAGTATAGGCAGGCTGACGGCGACTCCGACGTTCCATGTGCCCTTGAATTTTTTCTCGAAGCTGTTGAACACAGACGGGTTGCTCATCATATATCCGCCTGTCAGCACAACTGAAGGCATGAACTCAGAGCGCGCTATCTTCACCTTTTCCTCGTCGATTCTGACAGCTCGTTCGAGGATGCGCAGTTCAGGTTTGTCCGGCGCCCTGTCGCTGCCGTCAGCGTAGTCAGGCATCGTGTCTGAACCGTCTTCGTTCATCTCGTCGGCGAGTGTCAGGTCGGTGTCCATGTCAAGGCCGCAGAGCTGACACATCAGCATTTTCATGATCGACAGGCCGTTGTCGACCTGGATAAGCGTTACTTTCGCCTCATTGAGCTTCACTTTGACGCTTAGTCCGTCGGCTTTTGTGGCGAAACCCTCGGCAATGAGCTGAGAAACGTCGTTGTCGAGGGTCTCGATCAGTTTTATGTAGCCTTCGGCAAGCTCCTTTTTAGATCGCAGCTCGACGATTTTCCAGTATGTCTCGTCGACTTCGACAATAAGATTCTGAAGCTGCAGGTCGGTCTGGATTCCGGCAATCTGTTCGGCATAGTTTGTGATGCGGTTGTAGGCCCTGATCTTGCCCCCCATGAAGACAGGCTGAGTCAGCATGATTGCGGCGGCCGTCATGTTGCGGGTGTCAGTTCGCAGGGCGTCGGTGAGCTTTTCGCCGACAGCGTTCAGCGGCAGACCGGGTATGTTGACAACGTCTCCGAGATGTGACAGAGTGTTTTTCTGCTCGTCGCTCAGAAGCGATATCTCGTCGCCTGTGCGCATATACATCCCGTTTGCCGAAATCTTGGGCAGATACTTGGTGAAAGCGGCCTTGCGCTGATAGTATGCACCTTGTTCGTGCAATCTGGCCATACGCAGTTCCTTGTTGTTTTCTATCGATAGAGCCCGGCATTCCGTTAATGACAGTGTGCGGGTCTCCCCGAGGCTGCTCGAAGAAACAAGTACGGCAGTAAGAAATGTGGTTAAAATCCTGTTCATTTTTATGATTTGTTTTTTCGGTTGCGAAGTTCGGCATAACGGCAGGATGACAAAAGTGCGATTAGTCGCATGTGTTGGAGTATATGGCGTTTTAAGCTCTCGTTATGGCAAATAATACAATCCGTTTTTCATACATTTGTAGTGTTAAACATAAAATTTGGATTATGACATTCAACACTGTACCCATATCGGCTCTGATTCAGCACCACACATCAGGCGAATCTGCATATCTTAAAGACGGGCGCGTGCTCGTGACACCTGTAGAGTACATGGAGCTGTTCGCCCTGCCTGTGCGTCTGAGCGCGATAACCGTTCTGGTCTGTATCAAGGGTCAGATCAGATGCAGCATCAACCTTAAGGAGTATATCATCGAGGAGAACGATCTTTTTCTGTGTTTCTCGGGCGACATCGTGCAGATTCACGACTCGGTCGGCGTCGAGGGCTATGCCTTGCTGCTTTCGTCAGATTATCTTGACGAGCTGCAGATCGAGCTGCGCCTGCGCACAGACACTTATATGCACGTTCGCCAGAACGCCGTCACACGTCTGCCGCGTGAAGAGATCGTGGAGCTGAGACCATACTTCACGCTGTTGCAGAAATATCTGCGCAAAAACGACCCTCACGTCGTCAAAGGACTTGTGCTTGCCGTGTCATACACGATTATATCCTTGCGCCGTGAATACGGTACCGCGACGACATTCGAGAATCCGGTCAACGAACCCCGTGCCCAGCAGATATTCGACAGATTCATCTACCTTCTTGACATCTATCACACAAAAGAGCGCTGTCTGAAGTTTTATGCCGACAAGATGGCCTTGACTCCCAAGCATATGTCGCTTATGGTGAAAAACTTCAGCGGCCGCAACGCCCTCGAGTGGCTCAACGAGTATGTTGTCCTCGAGGCCAAGCTCATGCTCAATTATACGACTATGACCATCCAGGAGATATCATACCGTCTGAACTTCCCGACCCAGTCGGCCTTCGGCAAATACTTCAAGCAGCAGGTCGGCGTCGGCCCCAAACAGTACCGTGCGGCCGGCGTCGCCTCCTGACATCTTGGTTGTAATCGTGATTTTTATTATATTTGCCGGTAAATGGATGATATTATTATAAGAAACGAATTACCCGGCGATTATCGGGCTGTTGATAACCTTACCCGCGAAGCGTTCTGGAATGTTTACCAACCGGGATGCACTGAACATTATCTGCTGTCATGTCTTCGGCACTCGCCCGACTTTGTCGCAGACCTCGATTATGTAGCTGAATGCGCCGGTCGCCTTGTCGGCAACGTTGTCTGTGCCGCCTCATATATTGACGGTGACGATGGCCGGCGGCATAAAGTTCTGTGTCTCGGACCTATATCAGTTTTGCCACAGTATCAGCACAAGGGCATTGGCCGGCTTCTTATAGACAGCGTCATAAAAACGGCGTCAGAAATGGATTGGCCGGCTATATTGCTTTGCGGAGACCCGATGCTGTATTGCCGCTATGGATTCAGGCAGGCTGCCCTCTACAATATTCGTACAGTCGACAACAAATATTTCGCCGCACTGATGATATATCCTCTTGGCGCGACTGACCCGTCGGCTTTGGCCGGACGCTTTGTCGAGAGCGCTGCCTATAAGCCTGATATGGCGCAGTTCGAGCAATATGACGCTATATTCCCGGAAAAACAGAAGCTGGCAGACACACCCTCTCAGATGCGATTCCGTGAAATTATGGCCTCTCAGTGCGACCCGGCGCAAATCTGACGCAGAACCTGTTGAAAAATGAAACGTGTTTTATGTCGTCTCGTTCTTGTAATATGGCAAGACAAAGGTGATTGCTGCGGCGATTAGAATGAGGATGACTGTGTCGCCGGTAATTTCTTTCATCGCGACTATTGTCGCCTGAACTGTAACTTTCCCTTTCATTGCAGCGGAAGAGAACTGTTCGGATTCCAGGCTGCCTTTGCCGGATGCTTTGCCTGCGTTTATGTATTGCGAGTGTGTGCGTGCGGCCGGAGGGTTAGTGGCAGATACTTCCTGAGACAGGACAGAAATATGATATTGCTGCCGCTCATTCAGCCGGTTGGAATATATCGAGGCTCCTAACACCGGAGCGATAGAATTTCGCATCCAGATCATAAGGAACACAAAAGTGGCAAGGTATCGCGAAGGCAGGCTCTTCATGCCGAAAGCTGCCACAAGAGAGTAGAGCATAAGGAGGCCTGTAAAATTCAGAACGGTCGGCCAGATCATGTTCCCGAATAATCCGCTTGTCTGATACTGAAAATATAACAGGCAGTTTGACAGAGCCATAAATAGAAATGCAATGATGAATGTTGTCCTGAACCTGACTTTCTTAAGGACGAGTGCGACAGACAGTATCAGCCCGGCCAGACAACCGGCAATTGCCCAACCGCTCAGTGTCGCAATGTGATAATTATTGACTGATGTCGAAATCTTTGAGAAAGAACCTGTAAAAGAGTTGGCCGAATTGAATATCATGGCAATCAGGAAAAGCGACATCGACATCAGGATATTTCTGTAACGAAACACGCCGAGCGGCAGATAGGCGTTATCGCCGTAGTGCGCAGATGACAGTATGAATAATCCTATGGACAGGAGCATAATCGCGGTCGCAATTATAATCTTCCGTGAATCGAACCAGTCAAGGCTTTTCCCGAATACGAGAACATATGCCATACAACACAAGGCGATTGTCATGCATATCATTTCAGGAATTTTGTTCCATTCGATATGATATTTTTCGCCGTTTTTTATGTCTGGCATTGTGAAAAGCACGAGCAGCATAGCGGCAAACAGCATCCCTATCGTCACATAATATGCGTCCTGCCAGGTATATTCATACGCAAACCAGGCCGTGACGATGTTGCTCGACTGCGCTATCATAAGAATGAAGCAGTAAAGAACGGGCATAAGAAATGTACGCATCCGTTCCATTTTATACTGCGCTTCGGGCGTGGATGTCTCTGTCATGGTAAACATCGAGAGTGTGTTTACGCCGGTCAGATAGGGGGCGATTGTGAACGTGCAGTTAAGCATCACGATTATACGGATAAAACCGATAAGAATACATGCGCCCGATAGAACCGTGACATTCGTGGCAACGGCGCAGATATAGTTTAAAGGTATAAGCGCCCCGAAACACCATAGATAAGTCCGGCGGACACTTCTTGCCTGCAGAAAGCGCACCATGAATGGCACAAACAGGCACATGCCTATGCTCGTGAAGAAGCTCGCGAGCTGAATATCCTCTGCCATCACTCCGAACCCACCCGACATCTCGTTCAGATTGCTCAGATAGGCGCCCCCCGAAAAGGTCGGGGGAATGAACAGAAACATCAGTATCAGGATTCCTGTCGGTTTAGGCATCCATTGATAGAAAGGGAAATTACTCCGCTTGTTCTCCATGCCGGTTTTCTTTTACATGAACCTTTATTTCACACATCATTCCTGCCGCCATATGCCGGTTGAGTTCGGTCGGCAAAGAATCTGAAAAGTCAATTCTGACTGGTATGCGCTGTTGGATTTTCACAAAGTTGCCTGCAGAATTATCGGTCGGAATCATAGAATATTTCGAGCCGGTCGCAGAACTGATGGCCGATATCCGCCCCTGGAAAATCTGTCCCGGTATAGCGTCGATGCGTATCTCGGCATTCTGGCCGACTCTTATATGGGCCATCTGGGTTTCTTTAAAATTGGCCGTCACCCATTTGGAGCCTTCGGGCATCAGAGTGGTGATTGTCTGGCCGGGGTTGACAAGCTGACCGGTCTCGATCGACCTGCGGCCAAGGAATCCGTGTGTCGGAGCGGTTATCACTGTATATGACAGGTTGAGTTTTGCCATATCCACCGCAGCTTCGGCACGCTTGACGGCGGCTTCGGCATTTTCCTGCCGCTGGCTGATCTCGCTCACTGTCGAGCGGGCGGCGTCGCGTTGCCGCTTTAAAGCATTGACCCGGGCTTTGGCCATATCAAGTTCGGTCTGATATTGTTCTACAGTCACCGGTGTGGTCGCTTTGCGTTCCAGAAGCCGGGCATAGCGGTCATAATCGCGCTGCAGCTTCTCTACACGCAATTCGGCCTCCTCGATAGTCGACTCAAAGACGGCGGCGCTTGTCGATGCGGTGTTGACGGTGTTCCCGACGACTTTTCGTCCGCTTCGCGCGTCAATCAGAGCCGCCTCGGCCTGCTGCAGGGCGATGGCGTATTCCCGGTCGTCGATAATAGCCAGAGTATCACCTTTGTGTACATACTGATGCTCCGTGAAACGGACTTCCTTGATATATCCAGGCACCTTTACGTTCACCGGCGATATGTATTGCTCGATCTGTGCGTCGTCAGTCGTTTCGGTACTGTTGTCTACATAAAGCATTATAATGGCCGTGATTCCGCCGATGATAAATAGTGAGGCGATTATTGTTATGATTTTATTTTTCATGTTATCGGTATGATTATTATTCTGTTAGTGATGAAAGATTGCCCGAGAGTCTCAACAGTTCGAGATATGCGAGATTGAAATTGAAATGTGCCTGGGTCATTGCCGACTGGGCTGTGCGGAGCTGCATCTCATCCTGTAGTATCGCTGTCATCGATGATACCCCCTCGCGATATTGTTCTGCTGTCACCTGATAGACATCACAGGCCTGCTGATAACTTTGTGATTGCGTGTGATATACTTCGATATTATGATTGAGCTGCAGCAATGCGTTGTCGTAGTCCGTTCTTATACGCTCACGCAGAAGTTTCACCCTGTTTTCGGCCTGCTCCGTGTCATATCTATGCTGTCTGATCTGTAATCTTTTTGAATTGGCATCAAAAATCGGGATTGTGATATTCACTCCTATAAAGCAGTTGCCAAACCAATTTTGTGACGATACTTTGCCATGGAAAAAATGATTGAATTTCTCCTGATATCCAAGTCCGCCGGCATATCCTGTCAGAGTGACAGAAGGCAGATATCCCGACTTTATCGCTGCGGTTTTGCGCTCTGACAGTTCTTTCTGCATTGCTGCCATCCTGATTTCCGGGAGAAAATAATTTATTCCCGACAGATTGGTCGGGTTGATGTTCTGCGGCATACGTTCGACATCTATGGGCTCTTCAGGCGGGAGATCAAGCAAAAAACGCAGCATGTTAAGCTGCCGGTCATACATCATGGCGAACTGATTCTGTTGTGACGTGAGATTCTGAAGATTTATCCGTGCCCTGTTCAGATCCACCTCAAGCACAGTCCCCTGCTCATACATCGCTTCGGTTATCATACATAATTCCTGCATGCGTGAAATATTCTCGCCGGTGAGCGTTGCCTGCTCAAGCGATATCTGGGCAAGAAAATAAACATTGCCGATCTGCATTGTCAGGTCTTCTACGGCCTTGTCGTAGGATAAGAGACTGATACGCTCGATAGCCTTGGCAACGTCGACAGCTGCGTAGATGCCTTGATTGTAGAGCGGTAAGCTCAACTGTACGCCGGCGCTGACATTATATTGCATGCTTCTGATTGTCTGCCAGGTCGGGTCATCGGGAAAATCAGAGCCCAACAGTGTCCCGCTTGTCACGTTGACAGGCCGTTTAAGGTAATCGGTAAACTGGAAGACGCCGTTGATTACCGGCAGCAGACGGGCCCGGTTCTGAGACACACCCGTGTGGCCTTTGCTTATGTCAATCCGCGCATTGATGAGCGACAGATTATTGGCGATGCCCTGACGGATGCAATTCTCGAGCGTCATTGTATATCCGTGACATAACAGACCGGTTGCCAGAAATAAAATTAGGATGATTTTTGACTTCATGAATTTTTTTCGGCAAAATTAGCTCCGGGGCGCGGATGGTCGGTATGCAATTTTTTGGAATGATTGTGCAATTTCCCAAAGGTGTGAAATTTTGACGGATTTAGCTGTCAGGTATATAGACTGGATTGTTTACCTTTGTGGCAAATCAATGTGCAATATGCAAAATCAATCGATATATAAACGGCCATTGGGCATCGATGAGCTGAACGCAAATCATTACAGGGTCTCGGCTCATAAATACGGGTTCTTTCTTTGTACGAGAGGGTCGGCCCGGATATTGCTCGGCGACAAGACCTATCTTATATCAGAAAACCATCTGTGTATTTATACGCCGGACACATTTTTTCAGATATTGGAGAAAAGCGAAGATCTTGACGGCATATTACAGGAAGATTCGGTCGAAGCTTATTATCCGGCGGTCAGTTCGATAAACATCAGGGAGAGGCTCTCTGTGCGTGAAAAGCCGGTTGTTGTCATATCGCAGCCTGAGGCTGATGATATAATGGCTCTGAGCGCTTCTCTGAATCAGAGCATGGAGCTTCACGATGATTGTAAAAGTAACGGGATGGTCGTAAGCATCCATGAAAAATATCTGGTTTATCTGCGTTATGCCATATGCCTTAAAGTGTGCGAGGCATATTTCAGCAATAATCCCGTGGCCGCAGTCCCGCAGGACAGGGACGACTGTATATTCAATCAGTTCCTGATTTCAGTATACGAGCACTGCCACACTGAACGTACTGTCAGGTATTATGCTGATGAACAGCATCTGTCGTCATATTATTTTTCGACGATAATACGTGCCAAGAGCGGTAAAAGTGCCTTGCAGTGGATTGAGAATGTGACAATGACTTATGCAAGGCAATATCTTTGCGATTCAACGTTGAGCATCAAGCAGATAGCCGAGCGGCTCAATTTTCCCGATCAATCGACTTTCGGCAGATACTTCAGGCGTCGTGAAGGCTGTCCGCCGTCAGAATATAGAATTAACAACAATAAATAACGTGATATGAAAATAGTGATTTTCGGTGCTACCGGTATAGTCGGAAGCGCTATAACGAAAGAGGCTCTTGCTCAGGGATACGAGGTGACAGTCCTGACGCGGGATGCGAAGAAAGTGAAAACAACCGGCAGTAACCTGACTGTAGTCGAAGGAGATGTTACTGACAGGACTACCGTCAGAACGATACTTGAAGGACAGGACGCCGTCATCCAGTCGTTGGGTATAGGAGGAAAAGGCGACGGTAAGCCGACGACTTTCGTGTCGGATGCTAACAGACTCATCATGGAAGAAATGAAGCGGATGAATGTTCGCCGACTCATAGCCGTCAGCGTAATCGGAGCCGGCGACAGCCTCTTTTTCCTTCCATGGATTTATCGCAAAATGATGCCCGTCATGATGAAATGGTTTACGGCCATCATTGATGACAAAAACCGCATGGAGCCAATGATAGAACACAGCGGGCTTGATTGGACTATTGTGCGGTGCACTACGGTTAAAAACATTCCCGCCAAAGGGCGTGTCAAGGCTTCCCTGGATGGTAAAGGCATCAGATATAGCATCGCAGCTCCCGATATGGCAAAATTTGTCGTATCTCAGCTGACCGACAGCCGCTTTAAATTTAAGACACCGGTCATAAGCAATTGAAATCCTGTCTTGATATACGTGTGGCCGATATTCTGCCGGCAACCGGGTCAGAGAGTCAGATTGCCGCAGAGCCGGCGCAGGTCTTGTTCATACTGCCCGGCAGTGGTGAAGACTACGGCAGCCATGCCGGCTGCGCGGGCACCATCGACGTTGACGGCGCGGTCGTCTGTAAACAGGCACTCTTCGGGCTCGAGTCCATATCGTTCGCAGAGACGCAGATAGATTTCTCTTTGGGGCTTGATTACATGCTCCTCGCATGAAATCACATATCCGTCAAGCACTTTGAAGATGTCATACTTCTCCATGACGCGGTAAATCGTGTCGCTCCAGTTCGTCAGACCATAGAGTCTGAACCCTTCTTCCTTCAGTCTGACAAGCAGCTCACGCATTCCGTCGATTTCGCCCGTAATCTCGTCGAGATAATTGTCTCTGAAAAACAGGAGAGCGTCGGCAAATTCAGGGCGTTTGGCGGCAGCGCTTTCAATCATCTCGTCAAAGGGTATGATACCGCGGTCGCAGTCGTCGATAAAACCGCGGTCAGACAGGATTTCGGCAAAACGGCTTTTGTCATCCGTCCTGTCTCCGAAATATCTGTCGAGCACAGGCTGCAAATCATGGTTGACAAGTACTTTGCCGAAATCAAATACGAGATTTTTAATCATTCTGTTCGATGGTTTTAATGACGCGGCAGGGATTGCCGACGGCGACGCTGTATGCCGGAATATCATTCACGACGACGCTTCCGGCGCCGATTACCGAGTTCTCACCTATTGTCACGCCCGGCAGGATGACCGAGCCTCCGCCAATCCACACGCCGTCGCTGATGGTAACAGGCCGTGCGATGGTCTTGCATAACGATTCGCCGGGATGAGTCCGAGGCGGCATCCTTTCGGCGAGATGCGTCGAGTGGGTGGCTGTGTAGATTCTGACGTCGGGGGCTATCATCACCTTGTTGCCAATCGTTATGCGGCCGTTGTCGAGAAAAGTGCAGTTCATGTTGACGATGACTTCATTGCCGAAACGGATGTTGATGCCATACTCACAGCGGAAGTCGATGTCTATATAGACATTGTCGCCGACGCTGCCGAACATTTGTTTGTAAATCTGCAGTTTGGCATTGCTGTCGGCATAGTCGGTTTCGCGTAGGCGCTGCAGCAGCCGCTTGTTGCGCACGACCATTGAGGCAATCTCGGGCGCCGAGCCGTCAAACGGTTCGCCGGCCAGGCATTTTTCAAATTCGGTTTTCATGGATAATAGCATCTATGACAAGAGGATGCCGAGCAAGCATCCTCTTGTCATAGTCGTGGTTGAAGGATTGTCAGAAGTTTTCGGCTTTGATTTCAAAGAAGCTCTGTGTATGTGCACAGACAGGACATACTTTGGGCGCCGATTTGCCGATAACGATATGTCCGCAGTTGCGGCAGATCCAGATGGTGTCGCCTTCGCGTGAGAAGACGATGCAGTCCTCGATGTTTTTGAGCAGACGGCGATAACGCTCTTCATGGTGGCGTTCGATGGCGGCCACGGCACGGAAGCGGAAGGCTATTTCGGTAAATCCTTCTTCATCTGCTTCACGGGCCATGCGGTCGTACATGTTGGTCCATTCGTAGTTTTCGCCGTCGGCCGCTTCGCGGAGGTTGGTCATTGTGTCGGCTATTTCGCCTCCGTGGAGCAACTTGAACCAAAGTTTGGCATGTTCTTTCTCATTCTGAGCGGTTTCTTCGAATAGGGCCGCAATCTGCTCATAGCCGTCTTTGCGGGCTTTTGATGCGAAATATGTATATTTATTGCGTGCTTCTGATTCACCTGCAAACGCCTCTTGCAGGTTGCGTTCTGTTTTTGTTCCTTTTAGTTCTTTCATTGGATTATGATGTGAAATTTAAGTATAACGGGCGGAAATTAACGTTAGCGTCCGAGGCAAAATTAGCTAAAGATTTCGTTACATCGCTTCCGACCGGAATTATTATTTCAGTAAAAAAATGTTAAAGTTGAGTTTGGTTGTTTCTGTTTTTATAACTCTGCCTTATCGTTTGCATCCGAATGTTTATCTTTGTAAAGCTGCCGTCGAATTTAAGTCGGCTCAAACAAATGCAGATACAGGTTGATATGGATATTGTTGTGGTCGACAGGGATAAAAAGCGTTATCTCGGGCTTTTGCTTGTCGGTGATGAATCCGAGGCTATGATTGACCGCTATCTCGGCCGCGGCACTCTTTATGTCGGCTATGTCTTTGGCCTGCCTGTGGCCGTCTGCGTGACGACAGATGAAGATGACGTCACAGTCGAAGTCAGAAACCTTGCCGTGCGTGAGGATATGCGCCGCCGGGGTCTCGGGCGACAGATGCTCGGCCATGTCGAACGGATGAACCCCGAGAAGACGATTATTCTCGGCACCGGCGAGACGCCGTCGGCACTCCGTTTTTACCAATCGTGCGGATTCCGCTATACTCATCGCATCGCCGGTTTCTTTACTGAAAACTATCCCCGTCCTATAGTCGAGGAGGGTGTAATTTTGTGCGATATGGTATATTTTATGAAAAATGGCCGCTGTTAATGCGGCCTGTCTGCGCAGATTCTGACAATTCTCCGTATATTTGTAAACGACTTTAAGGACAATATATGGATAAAGAATATAAAGAATGCAGATATATGACGGCCGATGAGGCTGTTAAATTGGTTAAAAGCGGCGATCACGTATTTGTGCAGGGAAGCAGCTCGATTCCCGAGGCTCTGATTGCGGCGCTGGCCAGACGTGGAAGCGAACTCAGGGATGTCGTGCTTTATAACGCTTTCGCCATGGGGCGCCGCATATCGCCCCTGTGTGATCCGGCTCTCAAAGATTCGTTTCTCATCGACTCGTTCTTTGTGTCAAACGCCGTGCGCGGGTGGGTCAATCAGGGTTATGCCACTACGACGCCGCGTTTTTTCGGACAGGTGCCGCAGCTTTTTCGTGACGGCTCGATAAAGCTCGATGTCGCTTTCGTCAACTGCTCAATGCCCGACAAAGACGGCTATGTCTCTTTCGGTGTGTCGTCAGACCTCACGCCGTCGGCCGTCGAGGTCGCCAAGATCATCATCGCGCAGATTAATCCGCTGATGCCCTTTACATACGGCGATTCGGTGATACATATGTCACGCTTTGACGCTGTAGTCAAGGTCGACGACCCCCTTGCCGAGACTCCCGACATTGTCCCCAGCGAGAAAGAGCTTTATATCGGCAAAGCCATTGCCGAACTCATTCCCGACGGGGCCGTGCTGCAGGTAGGTGTCGGCGCTATTCCAAACGCCGTGCTCCACTCGCTGTATGACCACAAGCATCTCGGTGTCCATTCAGAGGCTTTTACCGGCGGCATGAAGGGTCTCATCGAGGCCGGTGTCGTCGACAACTCGCTCAAACAGATTGAACCAGGACGTTCGGTCGCCTCGCTTGCTCTCGGCACACGCGAGCTATATGATTTCATGGATCATAATCCCGCGCTGCTGATGCGCGATATCTCATGGGTCAACGACCCCTTTATAATCGCCCAGAACCATAACATGGCAGCCATAAACTCATGTCTCGAGATAGATCTTTCGGGTCAGGTGTGCGCCGATTCGATAGGCACCCGCATCTATTCGGGCGTAGGCGGTCAGCACGACTTCGTCTACGGCTCGTCGCGCAGCAGCGGCGGACAGTCGTTCATCGCACTGCTGTCGACGACATCCAGGGGTCAAAGCAAAATCAAACCCGTGCTCACCCCCGGCGCCGGCGTGGTAACCACGCGTTTTCAGACCAACTGGGTCGTCACCGAGTACGGCGCCGTCAACCTCCGCGGCAAGAACATGATCGAACGCGCCCGTTTGCTCATCTCCGTCGCCGCTCCCCAGTTCCGCGAAGAACTTGACCGCGAAGCCTATGCCATGCTCGGCTACGCCTACCGCCGCTGGCGTTGACAATTCACGGCCTCGAGGAGGAGAGCGGCGACGCACTTTAATAGCGCTGGCAGCAGGGGGTTAGGCGGTATGGACCAAGGGCTTCAGCCCTTGGAGCCAGCGAGTTGGCTGCTACGGCTGAAGCCGTAGTTCCATATGGCGACGAGCTCGTCGCCGACACTTTAATAGTTTTTGTAACAACGATGTCAATGTTCTTTTGACAT
>CABUPJ010000040.1 GCA_902493335.1 uncultured Porphyromonadaceae bacterium | reverse complement strand
CTACCGCTGGCCCGGACTCAAGGAATACACCGACCCCTCGCTCGCTCCGCCCGACGTCCCAATCAAAAAGCCTGATCCGACTGTCCCGATAATCATACCCCTCAGACTCAAAGCGACAGAGGGCCTATGGAACAAGGGCTTCAGCCCTTGTGATGAAACGATAGCCAGCAAGTTACCACCCCATCCACGACCACTTTAGCGGCAGACATCCCCGCGCACCTAAAAAGTCAAAACGATGTCAAAAGAACATTGACATCGTTGTTACAAAAAATCACAAAATTGTAGGGCTGTGCCATGGCACAGCTGCGTAAACGCCTGCTAACTTGCCATTAATGTGCGTCGCCGAGCTCGGCGACGTATGTAGCGTCGGCTTCTGCCGTCGCAGCCAACCCAATGGACTCCAAGGGCTGAAGCCCTTGGTCCATGCCGCCTAACCCCCTGCTGACTTGCTATTAGAGTGCAGCCTCGAGTTCGTGGCGAGCTATTAAATTTGTCCTTGTGTCGGCGGCTTGCCGCCACCTATCGAACTTTTTTGAAAACAAAAAAAGGAACCTCGTCTGAGATTCCTTTCTGGTAGCGAATCCGGGACTCGAACCCGGGTTTCCGCCGTGAGAGGGCGGCGTGCTAGGCCACTACACTAAATCGCCTTTTTGCACTGCAAAGTTAAGGACATTTGACGGATCTGCCAAATATTTCGGCCTGTTTTTTATGTTAAAATTTATTCCTTCTTCGCATCTGTCTCATCCTCAGGGGCGGCGCAGGGGCGTACAGCAAGATTTATGTCATAAATCGTGCAGCTGTTTCCTGACATTTGCCGACGGTTCTTGAATTCGGCGATCTCGTTTTCGTATTTATCGGCCATTTCCGAGAGAAAGCGTCGGGCAAACGCCTGGTCAAAAATATCGGCGCTCGGGTCTTTACGGGGGTCAGCGGGTTTCATAACGGTCGGGGTTGATGGTTGAGATTTCTTTTATAAGTTTGGTGCGGGCGATGCTGAAGTAATTGTCGGACTTTGACCGGTCGACATTCATTGCTTCGGCTGTCTCGGCGGCACTTAGGCCGCGCAGTATGCGGCAGTCGATGACGTCGCGGTAGTTGGCGCTCTTCCAGCGTGAGATGACAGCGGCGATAATGTCGCGCATCTTCTCGACAGGCGGATATATCGGGTCGCTGTCGTCGGCAATAGTGGAGGCATTGTCGTCGAGAGTGACGGTTTCGACCTGACGGCCGCTGTGCCTGAAATAGGTCTTGAAGAAGTTGGCGGCGATAGTGCGCAGCCATATCACCAGGTCGCACGCGCCTCGGAAACCTTCGAGGCGCCGCCAGTTGTCTTCGGCGAGGTAGAGATAAAGCTCGCTGAGCAGTTCTTCATAAGAGACACTTTCGTCAGTGCGGCTGCGGTAGGCTTTCTTTATCGAGAGGCCGAGGAAAGCGTCGTTCTCGAATATGTCCATTATGAAACGCTGGTCACCGCTTCTGAACTTATATAGCATGAAGTCATAGAGCTCGCGGTCACGGCTCTTGTTCTGTAACGGGTCGTTCATGGCTTTTGTGTCTGTGAGGCAGTTGTCTTGTCGAGCCACGTGACAATAGCTTCAAGAGTCATATCTGATATGTCGCCCGTGATTGAGGCATATTCGTTCGCAAGGCCGGTGATGCAGGGTTGGAACAGATGGTTATGGCCATCGATTAGCACTGTGTCGGCCTGTGGGTTGTATTCCTTGATGGTCTTGAGGTTGTCGGGAAGCACCTGCGTGTCGCGGCTGCCGTTGAGGGCGAGCCAGGGCACGGCGACGCTCCTCATGGCGGCTTCGGGATTGCAGCGCACCAATGAGCGATAGGCCGGCGAGAGCATCACAGAGACGCTTTGCTCGATCTGTTGGGCTACCTGTGGCATTTTGGCGCTTTCGCCGAGTCTCGCCGTGAGTTCGTTTCTTAACAGTGTCTTGGCAATGAAATCTGACGTCGGAGACATGACGATGTCGAGCAGTCGCCGTTGTGTGGTCTCTTCGTCCCAGCGGCCGGTGAGGGCGACAGCGATGGCGCGGGTCTGTGACATCACTATCGAGTCACCGCTCCAGGCAGGGGCGGCGAGGGTGACGATAAAGCGGCAGAGGCTGTCGGTGTTGGCACACTTCACTGCTGTCACACCTCCCTCTGAGTGGCCAAGGACACCTGCGGGAACTTTGTCGTAAAGGGAATCGAGCATGGCGATGGCCGCAGACATGTCACGCGCGAGGTCGTCGGTGGTAGAATTCGGCGAATCGCCGCTGCTGCCTCCGACGCCGCGGTCGTCGAGACGCAGCACCGCATAGCCGCGGTCTGACAGATACTCGGCGATGGTCTTGAACGGACGGTGGCCGAGAATTTCCTCGTCGCGGTTCTGGGAGCCGCTGCCGCTGGCGAGGACGATGGCTGCACGCGGGCTGCCGTCGTCGGGAGCGGTAAGCGTGCCGGCGAGCGTCACACCGTCGCGGCTGTTTATGACGGTGACATCGTGCTCGCTGAAAGCGGCGGCCGACAACGTCAGCGAAGATGCCAATATAAAAGCGGCAATTGTTTTCATACCGCAAAGGTAACAATTGCCGCCTGATAATACAATAGTTAGAGCTTATTTTGCCTGATTGCCGTCTGCAGTGCCGTCTTTGGGCTGCGCTGGCGTGTCGTTGTCGATAAAAAACGGGCGCGGTATGCCGAGGACATTGTCCATCGGTTTTCCCGGACTGAGATATCCGTCGACAATGGTGTCGCGGCCTGAGGGATTCTCGAATGTATATAGCCTGAATTTTGTGAGCATCGTGGCCACGTGTTCCATGACCGTGTCCTGTATGGCCTCATATGGAAACCATTTTGAAGTGTTTGTAAAGCAGTAGATCTGGAACGGGATGCCGGCCGATGTCTGCTGCAGTGTCGAGACAAAACAGTCGCTGTTGTCGTCGATGTGCGGATTGGCTTTGAGCCACATCTTCACATAGGCTCTGAAGAGTCCGAGATTGGTGTCGATGGTGCCGTCGACGAGTCCATCCGGATTATTCACATCCTCGACCTTGCCTGCGGCCTTCTGGGCGAGTTTTTTAGTTATATAATCATCCATGAAATCAATCTGCCTCATTTCGTTGAGCATCTGAGGTGTCAGCGGCACGACGCTGTCGGCGTCGATCATATATGAGCGTCTGATGCGCCGCGTGTTGCTTTCCTGCATCGACCTGTAGTTGGTGAAGCTGCCGCTGATGAGGCTGTAGGGGGGCAGCGACGTCGTGGTTTTGTCCCAGTTGAGCACCTTGATGGTGGTCAGAGACACCTCGGTGACCCGGCCGTTGGCATCCGTACCGTCGACTTTGATCCAGTCGCCTACATGGAGGCTGTCGTTTTCAGATAACTGTACGCCGGCGACAAGACCGAGAATGCTGTCTTTGAAAATCAGCATCAGCACCGTCGCGAAGGCGCCGAGACCTGCAAGCAATGTGCCGGGAGATTTGTCGATCAGCAGGGCGATGCTTATGATGACAGCGATTATCCACACGATGCCTTTTATCAATTGCACGAGACCGTTGAGAGGCAGTCGCTTCTTGTTCTCGCGGGAATCGATGTGCATCCAGACGGCGTGGATAAGCGAATTGATGGCGACGGTGACTACATATATTACATAGAGCAAAGTGATTTTTGTAAAAAGTTTGGCGATAGACGTATGGGTCTGCAGCGTGAACTGTATCAGAATCAGGAAAGTCAGCGCCGGTATTATGCGGCTGAACTTGGTGAAAAACCGTGCGCCTGTCATATAGCCGAAAAGGTCGTTACGGGTGTGGTGCCCGATGCGTTCGACTATCGCGATGATGATCCACTTGGCCACATAGCCGATGACCATTGACAGCGCGAGTACGACGATGGCATATAGCCATGTGACGAGAGTCTCGTTATGACCGAGGCCGAATATGTTCAGTATCCAGTCGACGATCTTCATGACAAGCGATGCCAGAGCATAGGTGCTTTCGGCTGCCTCGCCTGTCAGCTGTCGGGTAGCCAGCAGAGTCTGATCGGTCTCTTCGGCAGCGTGGGTGATTAGAAGCGAAGTGAGCATAATGATGAATATTATATTCTTTATATTCTATACAATTCGCTTCCGCCGATTGTTCGCCGACGGTCACCCTGGCGGAAAGAATCTATCGTATTATGTTAGCACCGGGTGAAACATAGTTGAAACATTTGTGTGAAATCATAGTAAATTGGTCGAGATACAAATAAAGAAATCGTTTGAATTTAAGTTGTAAATTACTTAAACTCAAACGATTTACCAATTGTCGGGGTGACAGGATTCGAACCTGCGACCACCTGGTCCCAAACCAGGTGCGCTACCGGACTGCGCTACGCCCCGAATGTCGACTTGTCGTCGTTGACGCGGCAAATTTACGGCTAAATTTTTATTTATGCAAATTTTTGACGGTTGTCATCGTCTTGGTGTCGTGTAGTCTGCATTCGCAGTCGTCTTCGATATAGTGGTGATGGGTCGAACACTGGCTGAGGGTGCAGTCGACGATGAAATGACGGTTGGCCATGCGGGCTATGCCTGTCATCTCATGTGAGACGAGGACGATGGTTGTGTTTTGTGCTATGCTCTCGAGTATGTCATAGAAATGGTGTTCGAAGCGTTTGTCGAGATAGCTCAGAGGCTCGTCAAGTACAAGCACTCGGGGTCGTGAGACTATCGCGCGGGCGAGCAGGGTGCGTTGCAGCTGACCGCCCGAGAGACGCCCGATAGGTCGCTGCGAATAGTCGTCCATGCCGACAAGCGACAGCACTTCGTCTATCATGGCCGTTTTGTCGGCCTTGGAGAGGTCGCGGCGCTGCATCAGTCCCGAGGCGATGACGTCGCCGACGCTGATGGGAAAATGTGAGTCAATCATGTTTTTTTGCGGCAGATAGCCGATAGGCAGCCGGGTGGTCTCGACTCCGTCGATATAATATCTGACGCTTCCTGATGTGGGCTTGATGAGTTTGAGGAGTATTCTGAGCAACGTGGTCTTGCCTCCGCCGTTGGGGCCGGTAACGGCGATGAAATCACCTTTGGCGACGTCGAGATTGATGCCGTCGAGTATCAGTCTGTCGTCACGGCGCATCGATACGTCGGCTATGCGTATCAGTGTGTCAGCGGGTGAGGACATCGGTAATCTTGTTTAGCTCTTCAAGCCAGTCGCGGCTGAGGAGGTCGATGGTTTCATAACTGATGCCGAGCTCTCGGCTGACAGTCTCGGCCTGACGCGAGTCATATTCTTTCTGGAAAAAGAATGTGGCGATACTGTCGGCGGCAGCCTTGTCTATTATTTCTTTGAGGCGGCCGACGGGAACCTCCTTGGATTCCTGGCCGACAGAAATCTGGGTCAGTCCATAGTCGCGGGCGAAGTAGCTGAGCGACGGATGCCAGACGAGAAACTTGTCGGCGCCGGCGCTGTCGAGGCGCGCGGCGACAGTACGGTCTATCGAGTCGAGCCGGGCGTCGAGAGCTGCAAGACGACTGTTGACGGCGTCGGCCTGTGACGGGTCGAGGGCTATCAGCGCCCGGGCCATGTTCGAGGCCATCACACGGGCATTTTTGACCGATGTCCATATATGCGGGTCAAAGCCTTCGCCTTCATGGACGTCGTGTTCTTCATGCCCGTCTCCGTCGTGTCCGTGATGATGGCTGTGAGTGCCGAAAATCGGTGTTATGCCTTCTGACAGATCGACGACTCTGACGCTGTCGGGCAACGTGGCGAGTATGGCTTCTTCAAATGGCAGCCCACTGTTTTTGAAGTATATTCGGCTGCGGTCGACGGCGACGCGGCGAGCCATCGGAGTCTCGAACAGTTCGGGATTGGCGCCGTTTTCAAGCACGGTGACGATTTCGTAGCTGTCGCCTGCGAGCGCTTCGAGAAGCCGGCTCTCGGGAGCGAGGCTCACGGCAAGAACCGGTTTGCCGTTGTCATGTCTGCGGCTGCCGCACGACCATAAGAGGGCCGGCAGCAATAATATTAATATGTATAGTCTGCTTACGCGTGTCATATTCGTATGAAATATCTTGCAAAAATAGCTAAAATCGCCGAATATTCGCCTGTCGTGGTCTAAAACATCGGACATTTCAAAAAAAATCGGCGCAGAGATAGAGAAATTCTGCAAACATACTATCTTTGCAGAAAAATTAAGCATAAATGTCTCGGATAGAAAAAAGCAAACTCTGGCGTACGTCGAAAGACTACTTCTTCATTACACTTGGCATGGCTATCTATGCCTTTGGTTTTTCGGCGTTCATTCTGCCCGAAAAGGTCGTTATCGGCGGTCTTGCCGGCGTGGGCTCGCTGGTGTTTTTTACCACGGGCATACCGGTAGCCATAACCCAGTTGGTCTTGAACCTCATACTCCTCGCACTTGCATATAAGGTTGTGGGCAAGGCTTTTGTTCTGGGAACTCTCTATGGCGCCACGATGCTGTCGGTGTGGGTGGGTATCTTTCAGCCGCTTTTTGCCGACGGTTTCACGAGCGAGCCGTTTATGAATATTGTCATCGGCGGCGCGATGTGCGGCTTCGGTATCGGACTCACATTTATTCACAACGGCAGCAGCGGCGGCACGGATATCGTGGCCGCTATGGTCTCGAAACATTCGAATGTCAGCATCGGCCGCATGATGCTCTACACCGATGTTTTCATCATTTCTTCGTCATATCTGCTTTTTCATCAGGTAGACAAGATTGTCTACGGTTTTATCGTTCTGTTCCTTGTGTCGCAGGTGGCCGATATGGTTATCAACACCAACCGTCAGGCCGTGCAGTTCACAATATTCTCGCCGTTCTGGCGTGAGATAGCGACTGCAATCAACAATGAGGCCAACCGCGGCTGTACTGTCATCAACGGCACAGGCTGGTACAGCAAGCAGGATGTCAAAGTGTTGCTCGTCATGTGCCGCAAAATAGAATCAGTGACAATCTTCCGCATCATCAAGTCTATCGACGAGAACGCTTTTATCACTCAGGCCAATGTCAATGGCGTCTATGGCAAAGGCTTTGACCATGTCAAGATCAAGATGAAGCCCGAGGATGTGGTGCAGCGCCGCGAACAGATCAAAGCCAGTCTTGACAAGGATTATACTTCGTCGAGCGGTCATCCCGAGAGCATGGCATGATGCCGTCACTGTCGGTCGGGAGCAGGTGTCCCGACGAATTCGACGAGCTGGATGTCAGTGGGGTTGTGGGCGATTATCTTTCCTTCAGGGTCTATTAGCAGTGATCCGTAGCCGTCGTCGAGCTGATATTTCATCTCGATATTTTTGGCGTCGTTGCCGCGCACGTTATATTGCTGGGCCGGATTGAGACTGTCGAGTCTCACGATTTCGTTGAACAGAGTTTCGGAGTCATCGAAATTTATACCGACATATCTTAGGTTTGAATCCTTGTGGCTGTTAATCCAGGCTGTATAATTATTTACGGCGGCTCTCGACTGTGCGTTGCCTGAGGCCCAGAACGAGAGCAGCACATATTTGCCCTTAAGGCTGTTGAGGTCGATAGTGTCGTCGGTTGTGTTTATGGTAATCTCAGGAGCGTCCTTGCCTATCGTAGTGTTGCGTTCAGTCTTGTTGAATGCGGCCGATACGATCAACAAACCCAAAAACAGTGCGACAATCATAAATGTCTTTTTCATTGTAGTATCGGTTTTATACTAAAACGCTGAGAAAGACAACAATGTTTATCCACACAATCCGGGCCGGCCTTATCTCGGCGCGTAGCCCGAGGCGACAAGCGTTTCCCTGCCGTTGTAAAAATCTGGTGAAAGTAGCTGCTGCAGTGTCGTTTCGGGGTGTTTTCTGAGATATGAGGCGACGATGCGGTGGCCGATAAATCGTCCGGCGCGTCCGGGAGTCTCGGGCGATATGATGTTTGTGGCCGGCAACTCGTCGACGAGATGAGATGCTGTCATCTCGTTGATGTCATACAGTAAGTCGCGAGTTGCGAGCGTTTTCCAGATTTCGGCTTCATTTTCGGTAAGGTATCTGTAGGTGTCATCGTCGTAGCCGAGTGCGTGTGCTTCGGTCGCGTCGGGTGTCAGTCTGAGTTTTGCTTCGGTGAGTGCGCCTTCGTATAGCAGACGGCTCAGAACCGTAGATTGTTCGGTCCTGACGTAAGGATATCCGGTTGCAATGACAGCCTCGGTCAGGTCGTATGGGAGCATTTCGGCCGTCTTCCGGACACGGCGGTAAGCTGGCATGCCGGCATATCCCGGATAATCGGCGCCGAGATAGTGGTTGAGGGCTATCATGGCGATGCTGTCATTGAATATGATGCTTTTGTTCAGCCCCCAGACGACTGCCGCATATCGGTAATCAGGCAGATCAAGTCCATTGTGACGCGCGGCATCCGTCATATACGCCGCTGTCCCGCCTATGACGTCTGGGGTAGGGAAGATCTTCATAACATCGGGCGTGAATACCCTGACGACATCAGACTCAGCCCATGAGCCGACCGTGACGCTGTCGTTTCTGACGCTGTTAATGACTTCTATGAACGCTTTAATTTCATCACTGTATCTATCGGTAATATCGTGGTGTTGAGCTGATGATGTGTCCTGCGACATCTCATGAAAAATAGTATAAAGCGGAGCCACTTCGACGGCTTTGGGTTTGTGATGGGAGCATGAACAGAGCGATATTATTGTTGCGGTCATGGCCGCTGTTATCATTAGGTGGCTAAGACGAATGTGATTCATTGTTGTGTCAGTTGAGTCTTTATAATCATAACGTTTTCGGCTGCAAAAAATATATATCACCTATGTAAAATTTGATTTTTATACTAAAAAAGTGTCCTTTTGGTCGAATGATTTGGTTTTTGCGAGGTAAAAAAATGCCAATCGCTGTGCTTATCGGCGAAGATTTGTTAATTTTGTGCGTATATGAATGAATGTATCGTCATACGGCCTCTGAGACTCGCCTTTATTCTGGTGCTTGCAGTCTTGTCGCATATGGTTTGCGATGCCGGAGATGCAGGCAGATTTGTGCTTGTGCTCGATCCCGGTCACGGCGGCAAGGATTATGGCTGCGTCGGTAAGCTTACCAACGAAAAGACCATTGTGCTTGACGTCGCCCGTCGTCTCGGCAAGATGGTCGGCGATTCGCTGCCCGAGGTCAAGACTGTTTTTACGCGTGGCGATGACCGCTATCTTACGTTGCAGAACCGCGCCGATATCGCTAATCGTGCCGGTGGCGACGTCTTCGTTTCGATACACGTCAATTCGCTTGACAAACGCAACCGCAACCGTGCGTCAATCCACGGCGCATCGGTCTATACCCTCGGTCTCCATCGCTCTGACAGCAACCTCGGTGTGGCTATGCGCGAAAACAGCGTCATGGAACTTGAAGACGACTATTCGGAGACCTATCAGGGCTTTGACCCAAATTCGTCGGAGTCATATATCATTTTTGAACTCAATCAGAATCAGCATATAAACCTCAGCCTGACGCTTGCCGAGAAGATGCAGCGTCATCTCGTCAGCGACGCCGGTCGAGCCGACAAAGAGGTGCGTCAGGCCGGATTCTGGGTGCTGTGGGCCACGTCGATGCCCTCGGTGCTTGTCGAGCTTGATTTTATATGCAACCCCGAGGCCGAGCGTTTTCTGAATTCAGAACAGGGGCGTCAGGCTTGCGCCGAGGCTCTATACAATGCTTTCAGCGAATATTACTCTCAGTATAAAGACGGTGACCACGGTCCTAATTCGATAGTGACCAAAGGTCTGACGCCTGTCGAGGAGAAAAAAACTGAGTCGTCTGAACGCAAGTCAAAGGCGACAGACGACGGAGTGAAATACAGCGTCCAGGTGCTGGCTGTCAAGCATGCGCTCAAAAAGAACGCCCCGGATCTTAAAGGTCTCGAAAAAACAGCCTATTACCGCGAGGGAAAGTACTATAACTACTATTGCGGACAGTTTGATTCGCACGACAAGGCAAAGAAATACCTTGCCAAAATCAAGAAACGCTATCCCAAAGCGTTTATAATAAAGACACGCAACGGCAAACGAATAAAATAAATAAACAGAAATATAAAAATGAACAAACTTTTACGCAAAGAATTATTGATCGGACTTATAGTCCTGGTAGCGCTCGCGATTTTGTTCTTTGGTGTCAACTATCTCAAAGGCATCAATATGTTCAAGGCGGCCAACTATTATACCGCAGTCTACACAAACGTCGAGGGTCTTGCTATCTCGGCGCCGGTTACTGTCAACGGTTATAAGATCGGTCAGGTAAGAGAAATCGAGTATCAGTATGATAATCCCGGTCACGTCATGGTCGAGATTGCGCTCGACAAATCACTGAAAGTTCCCGCCGGCACAAAAGCGGTGCTCACGACCGACCTGCTCGGCACAGCGTCTATCGTTCTCGAGATGGCAAAGAATCAGGATTTTCTCAAGGTCGGGTCGGAGCTTATCGCTGAAAACGCATCCGGACTCATGGAGAGCGTCAACGGCAAACTGATGCCATCGGTCGAATCGATGCTTCCTAAAATTGACACCCTTCTTACAAATATAAATAAGATTGTCAGCGACCAGGCTGTCATGGCCTCGGTCAAGCGTCTCGACGCCATCACTGCGAATCTCGAGAAAACGACGGCGCGTCTTGCCACTGCGATGGCTTCGATACAGCCTATCACTGCCGACGTCAAGACCATCACCGGCAATGTGGCTTCGATGTCGGGTGACTTCGCCGAGCTCTCGTCTCAGCTCAAAGAGCTTCCTATAGATTCGCTGACCGCCGATCTTGCAGTCGTCACGGCCAATCTGCGCCAGCTTTCAGAGCAGCTCAACAACTCTGATTCGACTGTCGGCAAGCTCACACACGACCCCGCTCTCTATGACAATCTCAACGAGACGGTCAAGGCTCTCGACGCCCTTCTCAAAGACATAAAAGAAAACCCCAAACGGTATATCAGCATAAAACTGCTTTAAATGCCCTCGGATACTTATTTGAAATCATTTCAAATAAGCGCTGCGGTGCTTTAATCGGTTTTCAATTGTTAAAACATAGCGGTTGACGACGTTTCACGGCCTCGAATCACTTCGGGGCCGTTATTGTGGAACATAAAATTTTGTCTTTAATTATTTGTTTCATAGCTGATTGTGAAAATATCAAAATGTCGCGGATGGTGTCTCTGAAGCTGTCGGTTTAATCGGTTGATGACTATGGCGTTATCAAATAATTAAGAAAGCCAAATATTTTCGGGCTATTTTTTTAGAAAAAAAATTGTGAAATTTGTTTTCGCAAAGTAACCGATAAAACAACAATTGATACCAATATGGTAATGGAGAATGTCAACAACGACAAATGGCAGGAATGCCTCCTTTTTATAAAGGATAATATTCCGGCCGCGCAATTTGACGCGTGGTTCAGTCCGATAACGGCAAGTGTCAGTGATAATAACATCTATCTGATGCTTCAGTCGTCATATGTCGCTGACATTATCGAGGAGCGCTACTTATCGGTTCTTGGCGCTGCTATCCGCAAAGTCTATGGCGACGGCTACAAACTCATCTATAAGTATCGTCAGATTCAGAGCCAGCCCGACACTGTCGTCAGTGTGCGCGCCAACGCTCCGTCGCCTGCCATCATGGCGCAGTCAAAAACCGCCATGCCGGCCAATCCTTTCAAGCCAATTGATCTTCAGCCCATCGATCCCCAGCTCAATCCGCGCTATACCTTTGAAAACTACTGCGTCAGCGAGAGCAATAAAATAGCCCAGTCGATTGGCGAGTCAATAGCCATGGATCCGAAATGTAAGACTTTCAACCCTCTGTTTGTCTTTGGTCCGACCGGTGTGGGCAAAACGCACCTTATCCAGGCAATCGGCATCAGAATCAAAGAGCAGAATCCGTCTGCAAGGGTACTCTATGTCACTGCACGTCTTTTCGAGAGCCAGTTTACAGCCGCACGTCTCAAAGGCGAAATCAATAATTTCTTTTATTTCTACCAGAGCATCGACACTCTGATTATCGACGATATTCAGGATCTCAACGGCAAACCAGCCACTCAAAACACCTTCTTCCATATCTTTAACCATCTGCACCAGAATAATAAACAGATTATTCTTTCAAGTGATTGTGCACCCTCTGACATGGAAGGTTTCGAGGCCCGCTTGCTGTCGCGTTTCAAATGGGGTATGTCTGTCGAGCTTGGCCGTCCTGACCCGACGTTGCGTCGTGAGGTGCTGATTCAGAAATCAGAGCAGGACGGTCTGTCGCTCTCGGGGGATGTGATTGATCTTATTGCCGCCAATATCACCGAAAGTATACGCGAACTCGAGGGTATTGTCGTTTCGCTTATCGGCCATGCTACGGTCAACAACTGTGAGGTCGATGTAAATCTGGCGAAAAATGTTCTGTCTAATTATGTGAAGATCAGCCGTCGTCAGGTTAACTTCGAGCTGATTGCCGAGCATGTCAGCTCATATTATGGAATAAAATCCGACATGCTGTTTACCAAATCGCGCAAACGTGAGATATCCGATGCCCGCCAGATGATAATGTATCTTGCGAAAAAGCTGACCAATATGTCGCTGAAAGCCATCGGTGCGCGCATCGACCGCACACATGCGACAGTCATTTACGCTTGCAACAGCATTGAGGAGCGTCTGTCGCTCGAGAAACAACTGCGCGACGATGTCTCGTCGATAGAAGCCTCGCTCATGGAGGCGTGAGGGTAGCTTACCGGTCTTTTAAATCTTGAATTTTTTGCGTTCGATAAACTCTCTGTAGACTTCAGAGAAGTGTTCGTTATTGGCTTTTGGATAACGGACGTCTGTAAACACCTGTGCGAGAGTTTCCTTGTTGTTTTCGGCTATAAAGCGCGCGGAGTCCTCGCGGGCTTCTTTTTCGGCATATATGCTGTCGATGCGCGAGGGGGTGTAGTCGTGATAGCGCTCGTTGTGTATAAAGGCTGCCGCGGGGATGCGGTCGCTTACAGCCGGCATAGATGCGGGGTAGCCTACGGTCAGAGTGGTCACAGGCACGACTCTGTCGGGCAGGCCGAGGGTTTCGGCAATCTGAGGTGCGTTGTAGGTTGTCGTGCCGAGATAACAGCAACCGAGACCGTTTGCTTCTGCTATCGTGACAAACTGTTGTGCGAGAATGGTGGTGTCGAGCACAGCCGTCATGAACGACTGGAAGTTGTCGTAGCCGGGTTTTGCATCGCGACATTCACACCATTTGACAAAACGGTTGAAATCGGCGCAGAAAGTCAGTACGACATCGGCCGACATTACCGACGGCTGGTTGAAATGCCATGGAGCGAGCGCTTTTTTCATGCTTTCATCACGGGTGACGATGACACTGTAGAGTTGCATGTTGCCGGTTGTCGGAGCATGGCTTGCCGCTTCGAGCATTTCGGTCAGCATCTCGTCGCCGATGTGGCGTTCTGAATAATTTCTTACGGTGCGTCGTGTTGTAAAAAAATCTTTTCCTTTCATACGTCGGTGTTATTTGTGTCGCGAATATAGTGGTTTTTCGTCTTTGAGTGATAGCCGATTATGAAAAAGTTTTCAACATTTTGTTTATCTGCCGAATTTTATTTTGGAAAACAATTCTGATGTGTTTGATTTTTAATTGTCTAAAAATTAAATATTTGTGGAATATTTCGGAAAACTTATCGACAATTTGATTTTATCGTGCTGTAAAATTTGGTGGGTTCAAATTAATTTTACAATTTTGCACCGTGTCTTGACATCATGTTTTTTGTCGGGTCGCTTTGCACAATTACAAAAATATTTTCGATAAACGAATTATTAACACGCGCTATCGTGGAAAACAAAACTTACAGTTATGATGAGGCTTATAATGCCTCACTTGATTACTTCGGCGGTGATGAACTGGCTGCAAGAGTATGGGTCAGCAAATATGCCCTCAAAGACTCGTTTGGAAATATCTATGAGAAGACGCCCGACGACATGCACATGCGCCTTGCCTCTGAAATTTCGCGCATCGAGAGCAAATATCCCGCTCCGATGTCTAAAGATGAAGTGTTCGGTCTGTTGAAGGATTTTAAATATATCGTGCCTCAGGGCAGTCCGATGTCGGGCATCGGCAACAGCTATCAGGTCGGTTCGCTTTCAAACTGTTTTGTCATCGGACTTGACGGTGCCCCCGACTCTTACGGCGGCGTGATACGCATCGACGAAGAACAGGTTCAGCTGATGAAGCGTCGCGGCGGAGTGGGCCACGACCTATCCCACATCCGTCCCAAGGGTACGCCAGTCAAGAACTCGGCTCTGACATCGACCGGCCTCGTGCCGTTTATGGAGCGCTATTCCAACTCCACGCGTGAAGTCGCCCAGGACGGTCGCCGTGGCGCGCTGATGCTTACTGTCAATATCAAGCATCCCGACGCCGAGGCGTTTATAGATGCCAAGATGACCGAAGGCAAGGTCACCGGCGCCAATGTCTCTGTCAGAATCGACGACGATTTCATGAGATGTGCGACTGAAGGCGTCCCCTATCAGCAGCAGTATCCTGTCGACAGCGCCAATCCGATGATAAAGAAAGAAGTCGATGCTGCTGCGATATGGAGTAAAATCATCCACAATGCCTGGAAGTCAGCCGAGCCCGGTGTCCTCTTCTGGGACACGATTACGCGTGAGTCTGTTCCCGACTGTTATGCCGATCTCGGATTCAAGACGATTTCGACGAATCCCTGCGGCGAGATTCCATTGTGTCCTTATGACAGCTGCCGCCTCCTTGCAGTCAATCTCTATTCTTATGTAGTCAATCCGTTTACGCCCGAAGCCTATTTTGACTTTGACCTTTTCAGAAAGCATATAGCAAAGGCCCAGCGCATCATGGACGACATCATCGACCTCGAGATGGAGAAAATAGACCTTATACTTGAGAAAATCGACGCAGACCCCGAGACTGACGAAGTCAAGAGCTCCGAGCGCAATCTCTGGCTCAAAATAAAGGCCAAGACCCTCAAAGGGCGCCGAACGGGTGTCGGTACGACCGCCGAAGGCGATATGCTTGCGGCCATGGGGTATAAATACGGCACAGTCGAAGCCACGGATTTCTCCGAGTCAGTTCATAAGGCGCTTGCTCTCGCGGCTTACCGTTCGTCGGTCGAACTAGCCAAAGAACGTGGTGCCTTTGAAATCTATGATACCGAACGCGAAAAGAACAATCCCTATATCAACCGTCTCCGTGAAGCCGATCCCGAGCTTTACGAACTCATGACCCGTCACGGACGCCGCAACATCGCTTGCCTCACTATCGCTCCGACAGGAACGACGAGCCTCATGACACGCACGACCTCGGGTATCGAGCCGGTATTCCTGCCGGTCTACAAGCGTCGCCGCAAGGTCAACCCCAACGACGCCGAGGTGCGCATCGACTATGTCGACGAGACCGGCGACGCTTTTGAGGAATATATCGTCTATCATCCAAAATTCATCGAGTGGATGAAAGTAAACGGCATCGAGGTCAAGGACGACTATACTCAGGAGCAGCTTGACGAACTTGTGGCGCGTTCGCCTTATGCCGGCGCGACTTCAAACGATATCGACTGGCTCGAGAAAGTCAACATGCAGGGACGCATTCAGAAATGGGTCGACCACTCTATCTCGGTCACAATCAACCTGCCGGCCGATGTCAGCGAGGAGCTGGTCAATAAACTATATGTCAGTGCATGGAAAGCCGGCTGTAAAGGCTGTACGGTCTATCGCGACGGCTCGCGCTCGGGTGTGCTCATTGCCATAGAGAAGAAACCCGAGGTCACCGAGGTCAAGCCCCATGTGGCCAAACGACCCATCGAGCTTGAGGCCGACGTCGTCCGTTTCCAGAATAATAAAGAGAAATGGATTGCCTTTGTCGGACTCATCGACGGCGCGCCATATGAAATTTTCACAGGTCTCGCAGATGACGACGACGGCATCTTCTGTCCCAAATCGGTCACACACGGCAAGATAATCAAGGCTATAGACGAGAAAGGCAACAAACGCTACGACTTCCAGTTTATCAACAAGCGCGGCTACAAGACGACAATCGAGGGCCTTTCTGACAAATTCAATCCTGAATACTGGAACTACGCCAAGCTTATCTCCGGTGTCCTGCGCTACGGCATGCCTATCGACCAGGTGCTCAAGCTCGTCGGCGGTCTCGAACTCGACTCGCAGTCGATCAACACATGGAAAATGGGTGTCGAACGCGCCCTGAAGAAATATCTCCCCAACGGCACCAAAGCCAGCGGCCAGAGGTGTCCGAATTGCGGCAACGAGACGCTGATATATCAGGAGGGTTGTCTGATCTGCACCACCTGCGGCACATCAAAGTGCGGCTGATGTGCTAAAATTTCATAAAAAAGTTATTGGTTCGCAAATTCTCACTAAATTAGACCCCGTTATTGAAGTTTGGGTCTGACGACGCCAAAGATGCGAATTTGTGAAACTTATAAAAACATAAAATAGATGAAAATAACATTTAATATCGATTATCATACCAACTGGGGTGAATCGGTATATATAGTCGGCGATATTCCTGCTCTTGGCGCCGGCGACGAGAAAAAGGCGGTCAGAATGACGGTCGAGGGCAGTACGGCGTGGTCGGTCACAGTCGAGACTCCCGATACGACAAAGGACTTCGGCTACCGTTATGTCGTCATCAGCGAGGACGGCCGTGTCAAAAGAGAGTGGGGTGCTCCCCATCTTTTTACATGCGGCGGCAAGGCGCGCACATATCAGCTATATGACCGATGGCAGGACCAGCCTTGGGACAAACCCTATTATGCGTCGGCTTTTACCGACTGCATCTGCCGTCGTGAAAAACGACAGGAGCGTGTGCAGCCTAAAAACAATTATATCACTCTGTCGGTGAGCGCTCCGATGGTTGCCTCCGGCTGGCATGTGGCTGTATCTGGCAGCTCCGAATCACTGGGACAATGGGCGCCTGACAAGGCTCTGAGAATGAGCGACGGCGCTTTCCCGGTGTGGACTGTCGACATCCCTGCTGACGACATCACGCCGGACACTGAATTCAAGTTTCTCATGGTCGACACCGCTACGGGCGAAGTCGTCGGATGGGAGGGCGGTGAGAACCGTCGTTTTGATGTCGAACCGCACAAGTCTGAAGTGACGGTCATCTCGGGCATGAGATTCATCAACATGATGGCTCCCTGGAAAGGCGCGGGTGTCGCGATACCCGTCTTTTCGATACGTTCTGAAGAAGACTTCGGTGTCGGAGACTTCTATGACATCATGAAGATGGTCGACTGGGCCGCTCTGACCGGTCAGAAGATGATACAGATTCTGCCCATCAACGACACGACGATGACAGGCACCTGGACCGACTCTTATCCTTACAATGCCAACTCGACCTTCGCCCTGCACCCGATGTATCTCAGACTCGAGGCTCTCGGGAAACTCAAGGATGCCAGACGTCGCAAATATTACGAGAAGCTCGCAGCCGAGCTGAATGATCTGCGTGAAGTCGATTATGAGCGTGTAAATGCCGGCAAGACCGAGTATGTCCGTGAGATTTTCGCTCAGGAAGGCGCCGGAGTGCTTAAGTCCAAGGAATATAAAGATTTTGTCGCCCGCAACAGTGACTGGCTGATACCTTATGCCGCCTTCTGTGTTCTGCGCGACCGTTACAAGACGGCCGATTTCTCGACATGGGAGACATATGCTGTCTATGATGCAAAGAAAGTGGCAGCCTTTGTCAAAGAAAACCGTCAGGAGATTGACTTCGTCTGCTATGTACAGTATAACCTCGATAAACAGCTTCACGAAGTACGTGACTATGCCCACTCAAAGGGAGTCGCAATCAAGGGCGATATACCCATCGGCATCTCGCGTACCAGCGTCGACGCCTGGATCAATCCCCGTCTGTTCAACATGGACTGTCAGGCCGGCGCACCCCCCGATGACTTCTCTGTCCTCGGTCAGAACTGGGGCTTCCCGACCTATAACTGGGAAGAGATGGCCCGCGACGGTTTCGCATGGTGGAAAGCCCGCTTCAAAAAAATGGCCGAATATTTCGACGCATATCGCATCGACCATGTCCTCGGCTTCTTCCGCATCTGGCAGATACCGATGGATGCTATTCACGGCCTTCTCGGCATCTTCAACCCGGCCTTGCCGTTCACTCCCGACGAACTCCGCGACAGCTATGATTTCTGGCTCAATCCCGAGAACCATGTCAAGCCCTATATCGCCGACTGGTTTATAAAGGAGTATTTCGCCGATCATACAGACGAAGCCCGCCGTCGTTTCCTCGTGCGCATGGGTGACGGACGCTATCGTCTCAAACCCGAGTTTGACACTCAGCGCAAGATTGCCGACTATTTTGCCACTCAGGAAAAAGACGAGAAGAATACACGTTTCTGCAACGGCCTGCTCGGCCTTGTCGAGAATGTGCTTTTCATCGAGGATCCTTATGAGAAGGGTAAATATCATCCGCGCATCTCGGCTCAGTTCAACTATGCCTACAAGGCTCTCAACGACTATGAGCGCTGGTGTTTCGACAGGCTTTACAACGACTTCTTCTACCGTCGCCATAACGATTTCTGGTATGGCAAAGCCATGTGGAAACTGCCTCCGCTGATTGATTCGACCGACATGCTTGTCTGCGCCGAAGACCTCGGCATGATTCCGGCATGCGTTCCTGCCGTCATGCGTGAGCTTGAGATTCTCTCGTTCGAGATACAGCGCATGCCTAAAGACCCCAATACCGAGTTCGGCGATACCTGGAGCTATCCCTATTACAGCGTCTGCACCACTTCGACTCACGATATGGGCGGTATACGCCAGTGGTGGGAGGAAGACCGCGCCGCCTCTCAGCGCTTCTTCAACAATGTGCTTCATGACCGTGGCCAGGCTCCTTACTATGCCGAGCCGTGGGTGTGCGACCAGATTGTCGAGCAGCATCTCAAATCGCCGTCGATGCTATGCATCCTCCCGCTTCAGGACTGGCTGTCTATCGACGGCAATCTACGCCGCGAGAATCCGCTCGAAGAGCAGATCAACGTCCCGGCCAACTCCCGTCACTACTGGCGCTATCGTATGCACATGACGGTTGAGGCTCTCCTTAAAGCCAACGAATATAACAATTACCTCCGCGGAAAAATCAAAGAATCGGGTCGCTGAATGATATAATCAGTGATATCAGGATATCGAAGAATCCGGCAAATCATGCGTGGTTTGCCGGATTTTTGCGCTTTTTATTTGCGTCAATAAAAAAAAGTTCCTAACTTTGTCAACGTTTCAATGGACTTACAAAACAATGTGGCATTAATATCCGTTTGCTATATTGAGTCTCATTTCGGGAGACATTCTAAACAATTATTGCATTATTATTTTTAATATTTTGATTTGAGTCTGCGCGTAATATAATTGTGCCGTTACAGCACGTATGAATCTTGGCGCAAGACAACAACATACTATTAAAGAGAGGCCCGAGTGGCCTTGTCCCTTAATATCATATATGTACAGTATCTCAGAACTCAACGAGATGAACGACTCGGATCTGAAAGGAGTCGCTGAGTCTATGGGTCTTAAAAAGATCGACATGACTCAGAAAGAAAGTCTCATCTACCGTATTCTCGACCAGCAGGCCTTGAATATGTCATCAGACAATTCCGGAGAAAAGAAGCGTCGCGAGACCGCCGCTACACGCCAGTCACGCAAACAGGCGACTGCCAAAACGTCAGATGACTCCGCCAAAGAAAGCGATGCCAAAGCTGCCCAGCCTAAAAAACGCGGACGTAAACCCAAGGCAGCCGTGGCCGAGGCTGACAGCCGTCCGGCCGACAATGCAGCAGCAACAGATGCCGTGGCCGCTACCGAGAAGAAATCAGACGCAGGCTCGACAGAAGTCGATGCTTCGGCACAGACAAAGACTGTCGAGGGCGAAGCCAAGCCCAAAGGCCGTCGTGGACGTAAAAAAGCCGTCGCCGCCGAAACTGCCGAGACTGCCGCATCGCAGACCGACAATGTCACGGCCGTGGTGACAGAAGATAATAATTCAGGCGAAAAGGGCGCTGCAAATGCCACCGACGTGGTTGACGCAGCCACTGCCGGTGTCGTGACAGAGCAGAGTGCCGTCAACGATAACGCCGAACAGACAAATAACGTACCGGTCGACGCCGACGGCAGTCAGAACCAGAATAACGGCACAGATAAAAACAACGGTCAGAACAATCAGCAGGGCCAGCAGAACAATCAGCAGGGCCGTCGCCGCGACTTCCGCGCCAACGATTCGTCGCTGAGCACATTCTTCCCGCGCAGCGAAGGCCGTAAATTCGTGCCCCGCAGCCAGCGCGAAAAAGAAGAGGCCGAGAAAGCAGCCACTATCGCAGCCGCCACAGCCCCGATACTTATCGGCGAGCCGGGCGCCAACAACCAGCAGCAACAACAGCAGCAGGGCAACAACCAGGGCAAAAAACGCAACCGCAACAATCAGCAGGGCCAGCACAACCAGCAGCCTCCCCGTTATGATTTCGCCGACCTCATCGAGGCCACAGGCGTCCTTGAGATTGCCCCCGAGGGTTATGGCTTTCTGCGTTCGGGCGATTTCAACTATCTCGCATCGCCCGATGATGTCTATGTCACCCAGCAGCAGATCAAACAATATGGCCTCAAGACCGGCGACGTCGTCGAAGCCTCGATCCGTCCGCCTTTCGAGGGCGAGAAATACTATCCCCTCACTTCTGTCCACCGCGTCAACGGACGTTCGCTCGACTTCATCCGCGACCGCATACCCTTCGAGCATCTGACACCTCTTTTCCCTGACGAGAAGTTTGATCTCACTTCGGGCGAGGCCGGCAACCTATCGACCCGCGTTGTCGATATGTTCGCCCCCATCGGCAAAGGCCAGCGCGGACTTATCGTCGCTCCACCGAAGACAGGTAAGACGCTCCTTCTTAAGGATATCGCAAACGCCATTGCGGCAAACCATCCCGAGACATACATCATGATTCTGCTCATCGACGAACGTCCCGAAGAGGTTACCGACATGAGCCGCAGCGTCAACGCCGAAGTCATTGCCTCTACTTTCGACGAGCCGGCCGACCGCCATGTCAAGATTGCCGGTATCGTGCTTGAGAAAGCCAAGCGCATGGTCGAATGTGGCCATGACGTAGTTATCCTTCTCGACTCCATCACACGTCTCGCGCGTGCCTATAACACAGTCTCGCCGGCGTCAGGCAAAATCCTCTCAGGCGGTGTCGACGCCAACGCCCTTCAGAAACCCAAACGTTTCTTCGGCGCAGCCCGCAACATCGAGAACGGCGGTTCGCTTACCATCATCGCCACGGCTCTCACCGAGACAAGCTCGAAGATGGACGAGGTGATTTTCGAGGAATTCAAGGGCACAGGCAACATGGAGCTTCAGCTCGACCGCAAGCTCTCGAATAAACGTATCTTCCCGGCCGTCGACATCATGGCCTCGAGCACACGTCGCGACGACCTGCTGCTGCGCACCGAGACGCTCAACCGCATGTGGATTCTCCGCCGCTTCCTCTCTGACCGCAATTCAATCGAAGCCATGGAGTTTATCAAAGACCGCATGGAGCGCACCCGCGACAACGACGAACTGCTACGCACGATGGGCGACTGACCCGCGTTCGCAGCAGGATGACATACAATCCCGCCGCAGGCGTTGCCTGTGGCGGGATTTTTTCAACCATAGCGATGTCGTCGTTGTTATAGTTGTATGAAACGCAACGAAGTAAACATCAGATTGTCGGAATTGCAGGAAATCGAGCGCCTGTCGACAATCTCACACCGCAATATACGCCATTACGACGGTTCGCCCGTCAGAGTAGCCCTGAATGTGCGCATCGAGCCTGACGAACGCGACAAGACAGTCACGATGGTCGTGGGTGTCAGCTATATAACCACCTACAGACTGATGCAGGAACGGCTGCTGCAATATACCGTCGCGGCGGTTTTCGAGTTTGACGACTGCGAGGGACATGTCAGCGTCGGCGGCGATTCTTGCATGATAAATACCTCGACGATGGTGATGATGCTCGGCGTCACTATCGGTTCGCTGCGCGGTATGCTTGCGTTACGCACAGCCGGCTCTTTCCTCAGGAATTATCCCTTGCCGATTATCAATATCAGCGAATTGGTCAGCAGGCTGGCCTATGGCAGCGACGTGCCGTTCGGTTCGCGGCCTTTGTTCAATCACGTTTATGAATGACTGTCGGCGATGTCTATTGTCACCGGACAGTGGTCAGAACCCGTGACGTCGGCCAGAATGGACGCATCCGTCAGCATGGGAGCCAGGCGCTCCGAGACGATGAAGTAGTCGATACGCCACCCCACGTTCTTCTCACGGGCGCGGCCACGGTAGCTCCACCAGCTGTAGGCGTCGCGGGCGTCGGGGTGCAGATACCTGAACGTATCGACGAAGCCGGCGTCAAGAAGCCGTGACATACATGAGCGCTCCTCGTCGGTGAATCCGGCGTTGCGGCGGTTGGTCTTTGGGTTCTTGAGGTCTATCTCCTGATGCGCGACGTTTAGGTCGCCGCAGATGATGACAGGCTTTACGCGGTCGAGGCCGCGCACATAGTCAAGGAATGCCTCTTCCCATTCCATACGGTAGTCGAGGCGCGCAAGTTCGTTCTGCGAGTTGGGCGTGTAGACACAGACGAGATAGAATCCGTCGGTCTCGACGGTGATCACGCGGCCTTCGCGGTCATGGACGTCGACGCCGATGCCCTTGGTGACACTGATGACCTTACGCCGCGTGAAAACGGCAGTACCCGAGTAGCCTTTGCGCTCGGCATAGTTCCAGAACGACTGATAGCCGTCGTAGTTTATTTCAGGCACGTCGGGATTGAGCTTTGTTTCCTGAAGACACACGAAGTCGGCGTCGAAGCCGGCGAAGATATCGGCAAATCCCTTGCCGCATACGGCCCTCAGGCCATTGACATTCCAAGATACAAGTTTCATATCCGTTTAACGCTAAAAAAGCAGCGATATTGCGGTAATTAATGGATTCTTACTAATTTTGTAAAATCAAATGGCAGAATTAATGACAGAATCAGATAAATCGCAGGCGTTGCTCTGCATCGTCGGAGAGACTATCCGTCGCTATGGTTTGCTTGACCGTAGCCGGCCGGTGCTTGTGGCGCTGAGCGGGGGGGCCGATTCGGTGGCGCTGCTGGCCGCATTGTGCGAGCTTGGCTATAACTGCGTCGCCGCACACTGCAATTTCCATCTCAGGGGCGACGAGTCGACGCGCGACATGCGCTTCGTCGAACAGCTCTGCGAGCGCCTCGGCGTCGATCTGTCGGTCACTCACTTCGATGTCGCCCGACGTATGGCTGAGACCGGCGAATCGGTCGAGATGGCCTGCCGCTCGCTGCGGTATGAGCGTTTCGACAAGCTCCTTGATACATTCGGCGCCCAGGCCGTAGCTGTCGGACATCATTGCGAGGACAATGTCGAGACCTTCATGCTCAATCTCTTGCGCTCGACAGGCATCGCCGGCCTCTGCGGCATAAGGTACCGCAACGGCATCGTCGTCCGTCCGCTGCTTGATGCTACAAAACAGCAAATCTTCGACTATCTTGCCGCACGCAGTCTCGATTACGTCACTGACAGCTCCAACCTCTCTAACGATTATCGCCGTAACCGTCTGCGCAACGTCGTTCTGCCTGCTCTCGAAGAGCAGTTTCCCGGTGCCGGAAAAGCTATTCTCAAAACCATCGCCAACCTCGGCGACAACCGCCTCGTCTACGACAAGGCCATCGCCGCCTATGCCACTAACTGCCGCGCCGCTAACGGTGTCATTGACCTTGTGAAGCTTGCGGACGAAGCTGCCGACGCCGCGCCGGTCGTGCTTTATGAGCTTGTGCGCCGTTCGGGCCTGTCACGCAGTCAGGCCGACGACATCATGGCCGCGCCTATGCGTTCGGGCCTGTTTTTCGAGGGAGATGGAGGCGGATATGAGCTCGACCGCGGGCGCCTGACTCCCGTCGGTTCTTTGACTGCCGAAGTCAGCGGTGAATATGAGGTCAGCCTATCGCGTGATATACTCAAACCTGTCAACATTGCTGTGACTCAGGGTGACATCGCTTCATTCCGTCCGGTCGCCGATGCGCGTGTCGCCTATCTCGACGCTGCGGCTCTCGAAGGCGGCCGTCGATGGACTCTCCGCCATTACCGCCGCGGCGACCGTCTCGAACCTTTCGGCATGAAAGGCTCAAAACTTGTCAGCGACATATTCAACGACGCCAAACTGTCGGCATCGCAGAAGCGTGCCGTGTGGCTTCTTGTATGCGATGATGTCATTGTCTGGGTCGTCGGGCTGCGGGCTTCGCGCCGCTTTATCGTCACGCCTGAGACAAAGCGCTACATACGTCTTGAGTTGCGTTGAGACAGACGGCGGTGAAGCCGTTCGACAAACTCGCCGCTTTTAAGCCCCCAGCGCGGCGAAATCAGCATGTCGCCGGGTGACTGAGACACGAAACGTTCTATGGCGATGTCGTCGCGAAGGCGCTCTATTATCTTGCAGCATAAGTCGATATATCTCTCTAAGGTCATGGCTTCGACGCTTTCGCGTCCGGCGGCGATGTCGGCGGCGAGTCTTGTGCCGGAGATGACTTGCAGCTGATGGAATTTGACGGTGTCGACGGGCAATTCCGACACACGGTCGACGGTCGTCAGCATCATCCCGTCGCTCTCGCCCGGCAGTCCCATGATGAGGTGCAGCCCGACAGAAAGTCCGGCAGCGGCCGTGCGTCTGACGGCGTCGACGGTGTCTTGCCACAGATGGCAGCGGTTGATGCGGTGCAGGGTGGTGTCGTGGCTGCTTTCGGCCCCGTATTCGATGATGACAGGCGTCCGGCGGTTAATCACGGCAAGTTCGTCAAGCAGTCTGTCGGGCATGCAGTCGGGGCGCGTCGCTATGACCAGCCCGACGACATCATCGGTTTCAATGGCTTCGCGATAAAGTTCCAGCGCCCGGTCGACCGGCGAGTAGGTGTTTGTGTGCGACTGGAAATAGGCCAGATATTTCATCGACGGATATTTGCGGCTGAAAAATCTCTTGCCCTCCTCGAGCTGTTGTCTTATCGTCCTGCCGGCGCTCTGCATCGGGCTGAACGAGCGGTTGTTGCAATAGACACATCCGCCGTGGCCAAGCGTCCCGTCGCGGTTGGGACAGCTGAAGCCCCCGTCGACGGGCAGTTTCTGAACCTTGCCGTCAAACTTTTCGGCGAGGAAGTCGGCGTAATCGCGGTAGTATGGATTCATCAGGTTCTCGAGCAGCGGTTGGCGAGCAGAGCGTCAAACATCACCATCGATGCCATTGCCTCGACGATGGGTACGGCTCGCGGCAGCACACACGGGTCGTGGCGTCCGCGGGCTTTGAGCATACACTCTTCGCCGCTGTCATTGACGGTGGGGACGTCCTGGAGCAATGTCGCCACAGGCTTGAATGCAACGCGGAAGACGATGTCGCTGCCGTTCGATATGCCTCCCTGTATGCCTCCCGAATGATTGGTCGCGGTCTTTATCGTGCCGTCGGCGCCGGTGACAAAGCGGTCGAGCATTTCGCTGCCGCGACGGCAGGCGCCCTCGAAGCCCATGCCGTATTCAAAGCCGTGTGCGGCGTTAATCGACATCATCGCCGAGGCGAGCATGGCGTGGAGCTTGCCGAAGACAGGGTCGCCCAGTCCGGCCGGCGCGCCGCTGATGACGCCGGTGATGATGCCGCCTATGCTGTCGCCCTCGCTTCTGACCTCGCGTATCAGCCGCTCCATCGCCTGTGCCGTTGCCGCGTCGGGACAGCGCACGGCGTTGTCATAGACCTTGTCGAGGTCGAGAGCCGACGGGTCTGCTTCGAGCTTTATGCCGCCCACGGCCGAAGTGTAAGCCCTGACGGTAATACCTTCTCCGGCAAGGGCCTGTGCGGCGAGTGAGCCGGCGACGATTCTTGCCGCAGTCTCGCGAGCCGACGAGCGTCCGCCGCCGCGGTGGTCGCGGCGCCCGTATTTGGCCGTGTAGGTATAGTCGGCGTGCGACGGTCGGTAGACGTGACGCAGATTGTCGTAGTCGTTGCTGTGCATGTCGCTGTTGGCGATGGTGAAGCCTATAGGCGTGCCGAGGGTCGTGCCTTCATAGATTCCCGACAGGAAAGTGACGGCGTCGCTTTCGTTGCGGGCGGTGACGAGCTCCGACTGGCCGGGACGACGGCGTCTGAGGTCGCGGTCTATCGCGTCGAAGTCGACAGCGAGTCCTGCGGGCATCCCGTCGATGATGCCGCCGATGGCGCCCCCGTGGCTCTCGCCGAAGGAGGTAAGCCTGTAGATGTTGCCGAAAGTATTCATAGCTCTGCGTCGTTTTGTGGGTCGTCTTTGATGAGGTCGGCCACAGTAGCGCCGACAAAATCTATCAGCTCCCCGGGCTTGATTTTTATCTGCAGGCCTCTGACGCCGGCGCTGACATAGATGATGTCATGGTCGAGAGCAGTCGAGTTGAAATAGGTCGGCAGCGGTTTCTTCATGCCGATGGGCGAGCATCCGCCGCGTATGTAGCCCGTGCGCGGCAGCAGTTCTTTCATTGCTATCATCTCGGCTTTCTTGTTGCCTGAGACGCGTGCGGCCTTTTTGAGGTCGACCTCGCAGTCGCCGGGGATGACGCAGACAAAGAGTCCGTTTTTGTCGCCTGTGAGCACGAGGGTCTTGAATACCGTGGCTATGTCTTCGCCGAGCTCCTCGGCCACATGGGTGGCGGCGAGGTCGTTCTCGTCGAACTTATAGGGTATCAGCTCATATTTTATTTTGGCACGGTCCAGAAGACGAGCCGCGTTTGTTTTCTGAATTCCTGACATATTTCTGAATTTGAAACTATGCAAAGATACGAATAAGACGAATACAAAGCCAAACTTGTTTGAGCTTTGTTGAGCGTGAGTATCTTGGCACTTGTGTCTGTAATCCCTGATGAAAGAATCAGCAGACCTGCGCCCAACAATTGTTTTACATTCATATCAATTAAATTAACGATTTCAATACCAGTCGTGTTTTTCGCGGCGTTCGAGGGCGTCGATGCGGCTCATCTCTTCGAGGGTTAGTTCGAAGTCGAAAATAGAGATATTTTCTTTCTGATGGTCGGGATTGCTTGAACTGGGTATAACCACCACACCGTTCTGGAGATCCCAACGCAAGATAGTCTGTACAAGCGACTTCCCATGCTTTCGGGCAATATCCGTGATTACCGGTTCTTTCATCAGTTCAGAATTGAAGCCGCGACCTCCGAGCGGATACCATGCTTCGACCACGATGCCTTTGTCATGCAGATACTCTATCACAGCTTTGTCCTGATAATAAGGGTGAATTTCGTTCTGGTCAAGAACCGGCATGATGTCTACTTTAGGCAGAAACTCCGACATCTCTTTGATATAATAGTTGGAAACGCCGAGTGAGCGGATTTTGTCGTCCTCTACATAACGCTCCATAGTCTTGTAAGCTTCGACGTCGTGCGAGCCGGGATGATGGAGCAGCATCAGGTCGATATACCCGATGTCGAGTTTGCGGAGACATTTCTCTATATTCTTTTCGGCATCGGCAAACTCGTTGGGATAGAGTTTGGTGGTAACGAAAACGTCTTCGCGCATAATCAGTCCTTCTGCAATTGCCTGTCGGATAGCCTTTCCGACCTCTTCCTCATTCCCGTAGAAACTTGCAGTGTCAAACTTGCGGTATCCGAGTCTGATTGCTGACAGGATTGCGTTCACACACTTGTCGCCGTGCAGGCTATATGTGCCGAGCCCGACAATCGGCATATCATATCCGCTGCTGAGTTTTATGACTGGAGGATGACCGTTTGTCCCATTCGAGAGGTCAAAGCGGCCTTTTGCGGTCAGTTCGGGCTGTGTCGACTCGTTGCCGTCGCCGTTGATATTGCCGTCATCGGGGTGGTTGCAGGCGCTTGCTGTCATTGCCATGATTGCTGTTATTAATAAGTTTAAGATTTTCATAACGATATATTGTCTGTGCCGCAAAATTACGCAAAGAGCCCCACGGCATCGTTGCTGTGAGGCTCAAAATCAATTTCTGAAAAGTTCAGCAGGTGGTTTAACCCGTAACTGCCGTCGGAGCGACGCCGAACTCCTTTTTGAAGGCGGTAGAGAAATGCGACGGATTGCGGAAGCCGACTTCTGCATAAACCTCAACGACTTTCTTACGTCCTGTTTTCATCAGTTCGAAGGCCTTTTCAAGCCGTTTCTTGATGAGCCATCTTTCAGGTGTGAGGTCACTTATTTTCTTGAAATCACGCTTGAACGTGGCGAGGCTGCGTCCGGTGTAATGCGCTATTTCCTCGATGCTCAGGTCATACATGAAATTATCTTCCATGAAACCGAGAATGTCGATTTTCCATGGCTCGTTGAAGTCAAACAGTGTCGGCACAAATCTTTCGTCAATATCAAGCAATGCCATCAGACCTTCCTGTAACTTCAGTTCCATGAAATTGTCCTTGGGTTTTACGTCGGGGTCAAAATATGGTGTCATCGATGAGAAAAGGCTGGCAAGCTCAACGGTCTTAGGCAGTTTGATGACGCCGTCGGGGAGTTTGCCGGTTTTTGCCTTGATTTTGTTGATCGAAAGCTTGCCGTACATTTCCCTGAGGAATGTGCGCGTGAACATCAGGAAAATGCCGCAATAGCGCTCGCCTCGGTATGTCTTCTTATACATGGTGATGTGATGGTCGCGCGGAATGAAAACACATTCACCTTTGCGGACATGGATTTTCTCATTGCCGTTGTCGAGAATCATTTCGCCCGAATATACATAGTTGAGCGCAAATTCGCGCGAACGGTGAATACAGCCGCTCACGTCGTCGTAAAAGAAACTGTAGAAAACATTGTTGTAGTTGAAAATCAGCTTCATCGGGCCGAGATTCTCGTCTGTATTTATTGCCATAGTCATTCGATTTATATTGCAAAGTTAGCAATAAGATAGTTTCCCGTGATTACTCAGCGGCTCAGATTCTGTTGCTCGAAAGCTCAAAATGCATTAAACTGTCACTCGATGTGGCGAGACAGCTGCGAGTAGACAGCCGATGATATGCGTGCGATAGCCTCGGCAGCCTGACGTTCATCGCCTTTGAAGTCCTTGACGAAAACGGCCAGTGAATAAGCCACTCCGTTTGGCAGGTTTACATAGGCCACATCATTGTGAGCGACAAGTTCACCGTTGTCATTGATGTAGCCGGAGCCCGTTTTATGTGCGATGGTGACTCCGTCTTTGCCCAGCAGCGGCGCCGCGATTCGGTCAGTGCCGGTTTTACACTCGCTCAGGGCAGTCATGACGAAATGCTGTTTTTCGTTGCTGACGAGACTGTCGGCAAACAGCCGGTCGATAAGCATTGCCGCGGCGAGCGGCGACGTCGAGTTGGCGTATGCTCTGTCGTGGTCGGCCGACATCTCTTCCTCCGTGTAGGCAATCTTGAAGCTTTCGCGGGGTAGGAGAGTGGCGATGAAGCGGTCGGTATCGCCGGCGCTCACCAGCGCCTTGAACATCACATTGCTCGCGTTGTTGTCGCTGTGGATGAGCGTGTATCGCAGCAAATCCTTGACAGGCAGGCATATCTCCGGCTCGGAGTGTTCCCTCATCATCGGGCTCCATGTCTTAGGGTCGAGGTCGTTGCGGTTCATCGTTATCACAGTGTCGAGCGAAAGCCCATTGTTGTCGAATGCCTTGCAGACCGCCAGCGCCTGATGGAGCTTGAAAACGCTCATCATCGGATAGATGTTTGCGTCGTTGACCGTGACCGTATCCGTGCCGTTAACAATAAGAGCCACGCCGATTTCGCCAGGATAATCCGCCACGATTTCATAGATAGAGTCGTGAAGTGCCTCCGCATTTACTGCAGAACCGCTCCCATCCCTGCTTGAACATCCGATCGACAGCGTCATAAAGAACAATGAAAAAACAATAACGCCAATATACTTAACCATAACATAAAACAAAATAAAATTCCACCCGCAAAATTAATCAATCCCACCGACACCACCCCCAAACACACAAAATTATTCACTTAAACAGCCGCATACGGCTCGTGAAAGCAAATCATATTTAATATATATCCAAAATCCATGTTGACGCAGTAAAAAAATGCCATATCTGTCCTATGTCAAGTGTTTATACAATGAATACTCGCAGACAGCGCATATAAAAAAGCAGCCAGACTTTCATTTGACTGCTTGATTTTATACAATCCGCCTGGAGCCGGCTAATACCGCTGTAACTAAGTTGTTTTCAGAATATTGTAATGTCGCATTATCCGTTGTTCACGAATCTCACACGGCACTATTTCAATGTTCTTCCCCATTGTTTCCATTGGGTATTACAAAGGTAATGAAAATTCCACCTATTGCCGCCTTTATATGGTTATTATTTGCTAAATTTGCTTATCCAAATCAAGCTTTAAAATGGGCAGCATAATAACTATAATAAGCATACTTGGCTCTCTGACGTCTATCTATGCGTTTATTCATTCCATAAAGTTAAAGGATTCTATCCGCAATATGGTTACATATGGAATCCTATTACTTACAAGCGTTATTTCTGGTGTTTGCTTTTATCTATATCATCAAGTAACGGATACTAAAATACAATACGAGAAACAAAAAGAAACTGTTCGTTTAGAAGCTAAAAATCTTCTTGAAAATGTTCCATCTTCAATTGATTATTATAATCCAGGAGAGAATGAAGGATTATTGTTGAGTACTTTAGCTTTACTTGAGAGGAATAAAGATATATTTCCTGAAACATACGAGGCTTATAAATTAGAAGTCATACAAAAAATGAAAAATGCGGATAACGAATCCGATATTTTTAGGAAAAGAGAGCAAATGGAAATCGCTGGAAATTCAGCTATAAGACTTCTAAAATCCTTAGCACAATAGGCAAAATTGTTTCTTTACATTTAGATGAACGCCTAATTCACTGATATCTATACTCTACGCTGATAATATGTAATGCACGGTTGAATTCTTCATCATCTTTGTACATGAATATTTTCAAGTGTTTGCTAACGTATTCCAGTTTGTTAAGATTAAAACCACAGGTTTTTATTATCATATTGCGTCTTATTCGGTAATGCTTTCGGGCCAAATTTGCAGTTGATGCTTTTAATCTTATCAAAAAGTATTCATATGCAGAATATAGTTTTACAACAAATAGATATGGGGTAAAACAAACAGTCAATATGAATGGAAGTATTAGAGAATACACCGATTGCTCTTGAATTATAATTGATGGATTCTGGTATATATTAAATCCACCATAAATGATAATACCAAGATAAACTAAATTTATAAATGACTCTAACAAGCATCCAACCCTATTTTCCTCTGGATTTATTGAACTTTTAGCATACGCGGCTGTCATAGAAAGAAATACAACAACAGGAAGTAGCACAAATTCTATAATAAAACTAAATGTAAAAGTATTAATGTAAAATGCAATTATGGTTGTGGCCTTTATTGTATCAAATATATTGTTTCTAACACGTTTTTGTTCTATTGCGCCACCAATCATTACAATGGATGTTATTAGTGTAAATATTATGCAGTCTTTTATCAAAACATTATCCCAATGTATATGTCTCCAAATCAATAGAAGTATTAATCCTAAATAAATATATCCCCCAACAAAGAGTATCTGCAACTTTATTGCAAAGAACGCTTTGAGAATCTCGCTAAGGCAATGACGTAGTTTTTGACTAAAACATATCCATATTAATATTATGACAGACCATGTCATAAATGCTAATTCTCGAGATGAAAATACGGAAATATCAAACATAAATTAAAAGTTTCTTATTGAATTTACACGAATTTCGGCGTTCTTATAATCTATTTTCATCTGTTGGGTGTTAGTGATTACAAGCAAATTATTGCAATGTAGTTCTTCGGCGGCTTCGACGAGGGCGTCGAGTTCGCGTTTGCGGGTTTTCTCGGAGGTCATGTCGTAGCAGACCTGTATCAGTTGCTCTACTTTCGTGCCTTTACGGGTGACGAAATCAATCTCTTTATCGTTGCGGGTGCGATAATAGAACAGCGTTTGACCGGGGATATAGCCACGACGCAGGAGTTCTACAAAGACTTGGTTTTCCAATAAGCGACCGAGGTTTTCACTGAGATTGAACGCTGTGCTTTGCACAAAACCGTTATCAACGACATATACCTTTTTCGGAGCCTTGTTCATCAGTTTCAGCTTATTGTTGAAGCGCGGCAAATAGAAGAACAGGTAAGGCTCGTTGAGATAGTCGCAGAACTTCTTTGTAGTCGCCACACTTGACAATCCCAATTCTCCGGCAAGTTCGTTGGCAGAAATCGGATTGCAGAAGTTTGACAACAGATATGTGGCAAGGTTGTATAGGTCGGTCGTATTCCTCACGTTGTGGCGTTGGGCTACATCTTTCAGCAGAATTGAATCAAACAGCGTGGAGAGATAACTCTTGGTGATGCTACGAGCTGGGATTGTTTCAGGATACCCGCCGTTTCGCATATAGTCATCTGCCAGCACTATTGCCTGTGCCGCCTGTTCCTCGCGGTCAGGGCTGATATTTTTCCACCTCATGGTTTCATCAAGACTAAAAGGCAACATTTCAATCTGGAGATAACGCCCTGTCAACACTGTTGCCATTTCGCTGCTCAACATATTGGCATTACTTCCTATGATTATCAGATTCTTTCCCCGGCGATATAGCTTGCTTACCCACAAATCCCAATCCGGTAGATTCTGAATTTCATCAAGCAGCATGAAATCATAATCAGGATAGACATCATCAAGTGCTGACATTGCCAGATCCTCGTCCCATTTTTCAAGCAACCGGTTATCGTCAAAATTGAGGTAGGCAAAATTCTTGCCTTGCAACATCAACAAGGCAAAAACGGATTTACCGACGCGACGGGGGCCGGTTATAAGTTTGATAAGCGGGTTCTGCAAAAGTTCGTCAGCGTCATACTTGGTATGCCGTTGCTGATAAGGGCGCGACAACAATTCGTCGCGCTCCGCCCGCTGATTGAGTATCGTTGTTTTCATTACAGTCTGTTTAAGACTACAAATATAGCGAATTTTATTCAATCAAATCACTGTACTGAATAAAATAAG
>CABUPJ010000039.1 GCA_902493335.1 uncultured Porphyromonadaceae bacterium | reverse complement strand
TTATCTTCCGCCTCTGTAACATCTACGCCTAAACACAGGTTTATTACCATGCGCCCTGGTTATGCTGCTGATCCATTAATGTGCGATCTCGAGGAGGACGGAAAAGAAAAGAGTCGGTATCATAACTGATATCGACTCTTGCTTTTGAATTGTCGGGGTGACTAGACTCGAACTAGCGACCTCACGCCCCCCAGACGCGTACTCTAACCAACTGAGCTACACCCCGATGATTTCTTAAAAGCGATGCAAAGGTATAGACTATTTTTTAATCGCGCAAGTTTTTGTCAAACTTTTTTTCAAAAAAATAAAACAAAAAATTGACTCCTATGTCTGAAAACTGCGGAAATTGTCTTTTACTCGATTGATAATCAATGTTCACGGCGAATTAAAGAAATTTACATTTCAAACCGTGCGCGCATAAACGAAAATCAGATGATTTTTTGGCCCGGGACGATTAATGGCCTTGTAAACTATTTGGCCGAACGCAAAAAAATGAGTAACTTTGTATGCTAATTATAAGAACTAATTATGTCAGAAAAAGAAGAACAATATAGTGCCAGTAATATTCAGGTCCTCGAGGGCCTGGAGGCCGTGCGCAAGCGTCCGGCGATGTATATAGGCGATATTTCGGCCAAGGGTCTGCACCATCTCGTCTATGAGGTGGTCGACAACTCGATTGATGAGGCTCTCGCCGGTTATGCCAAGAATATAGATGTCACTATCAATGAAGATAATTCGATAACCGTCGTCGATGACGGCCGCGGTATTCCCGTCGACATGCACGAGAAAGAACACAAAAGCGCCCTCGAAGTGGTGCTGACCGTGCTCCACGCCGGCGGCAAGTTTGACAAAGGCTCATATAAGGTGTCGGGCGGCCTCCACGGTGTGGGTGTGTCGTGTGTCAACGCGCTGTCGTCATATCTCCGTGCCGAGATTCATCGTAACGGCAAGGCTTACGTTCAGGAATATGCCTATGGCAAGCCGACGACAGAGCTTCGTGTCGAAGGTGTCAGCGAGCGCACCGGCACGATGATTACATTCAAACCCGACTCGACGATTTTCGTCGTCACCGAGTATGATTACTCGACGCTCGCCAACCGTTTGCGCGACCTTGCCTTCCTTAATGCCGGTATCAGACTGACTCTGACCGACAAACGTGATATCGACGAGAACGGCAACGCGAAGAACGAGGTGTTCTATTCAGCCGAGGGCTTGAACGAGTTCGTCAGATATATCGACTCGAACAAAGAGCCGCTCATCGATGATGTCATCCATCTCTCGACAGAGCGTCAGGGCATACCCGTCGAAGTGGCGCTGACATACAACAGCACATATAATGAAAACGTCTATTCGTTTGTCAACAATATCAACACCATCGAGGGCGGCACACACCTCACCGGCTTCCGCCGCGGTCTGACATCGACCCTCAAGAAATATGCCGAAGACAACAATCTGCTGAAGAACGCCAAGGTGCAGATCGCCAGCGACGACTTCCGTGAAGGTCTCACGGCTGTGGTGTCGGTCAAGGTTATGGAGCCTCAGTTTGAGGGCCAGACAAAGACAAAGCTCGGCAACAACGAGGTCATCGGTGCGGTGCAGACCGCTGTCAGCGACGCGCTCGGCACCTACCTTGAGGAAAATCCCAAGCAGGCCCGCACCATTGTCGACAAGGTGATATTGGCCGCCCAGGCGCGCAACGCCGCCATCAACGCCCGCAAGAAAGTGCAGCGCAGTTCGCCCCTGTCGGGCGGCGGACTTCCCGGCAAACTCGCCGACTGCTCGTCGCGCACAGCCGAAGACTGCGAGATTTTCATCGTCGAGGGTGACTCGGCAGGCGGTACGGCCAAACAGGGCCGCGACCGCACGTTTCAGGCCATTCTCCCGCTCCGCGGTAAAATCCTCAACGTCGAGAAAGCCATGGAGCACAAAATCTTCGACAACGAAGAAATCACCAACCTCTTCCGCGCCCTGCGCGTGACCATCGGCACAGAGGAAGACCCCAAGGAAGCCAACCTCTCGCGTCTGGCCTATCACAAGATCATCATCATGACCGATGCCGATGTCGACGGCAGCCATATCGCGACCCTGCTGATGACATTCTTCTTCCGCCGCATGCGTCCCGTCATCGAGAAAGGTTATCTCTATCTCGCGACGCCGCCGCTCTATAAATGCAAACTCGGCAAAGTCGAGGAATATTGCTGGACCGACCAGCAGGTGCAGCGTTTCATAATGGAGCACGGCAACCGCACGACGGTGCAACGCTACAAAGGTCTCGGTGAGATGAGTGCCAAAGAGCTGCGCGACACAACGATGTCGCCCGAGATGCGAATGCTCAAGCAGGTCAACATCAGTGACGCCGCCGAAGCCGACCGCATCTTCTCGATGCTCATGGGCGAAGACGTCGGCCCGCGACGCGACTTCATCGAATCGAATGCCAATTACGCCAACATCGACGCATAATTCAACGACAATAACGACGCGGCTCAGGGGTATCTCCTTGGGCCGCGGTCATAATCGCGAGAGCGCTGCCAACGAGAACGGGCCCGAAAGCGTTATATATTGTAATAAAACAGACGTCTGACACATAAAACACCATTTACAACTATGGCCAAGACTACAAAAAAGACCAAACAGACCGACCTTCTCAGAGACGCGGTCGACAGCTATATACAGCAACAGAGCAACGCCACGTTCAATTATAAACAGGTGTCGCACGCCCTCGGGGTCGAGAATCCCGCGCAGCAGCGTGTGGTAGCGCTGAAACTCGCCGAACTCGCTTTTGACGGCGACCTTATCGAAGTGTCGCCCGGCAAATACAAGACACCGAGCCGCACGACCGTGGCGACGGGTGTGTTCGTCCGCCGCTCCAACGGCAAGAACAGCGTCATCACCGACGAAGACGGCGAGCCCATCTTCGTGGCCGAACGCAACTCGCTCCACGCCCTTAACGGCGACAAAGTCAAGGTAAACATCGCGGCGCGGGTCAAGGGGCGCGAGCCCGAGGCCGAGGTGATCGAAATCATCGAGAAAAAAGACCAGACCTTTATCGGCACGCTCAAAGTCGAGCGCCATTACGCCTCGCTGCTCACTGATTCGAAATATTTGGCATCTGACATCATCATACCGCGCGCCAAACTTAAGGGCGGTGTCACCGGCGACAAGGCAATCGTCAGAATTACCCAGTGGCCCGACGATTCGAAAAATCCTATCGGCGAGGTCGTTGACATCCTCGGCAAAGCCGGCGAAAACAACGCCGAAATCCATGCCATACTCGCCGAGTTCGGTCTGCCTTACCGCTATCCCGAGGCTGTCGAGAAGGCTGCCGACAGGATTGACGCCGGCATCACCGACGAAGTCGTCGCAGCCCGTCGTGACATGCGCGACGTCACTACTTTCACCATCGACCCCAAGGACGCCAAGGACTTCGACGATGCCCTGTCGCTGCGCAAGCTCGCCAACGGCAACTATGAGGTAGGCGTTCATATCGCCGACGTCACCCACTATGTCCGCCCCGACACCATCATCGACCGCGAGGCCCGCGACCGCGCCACGTCGGTCTACCTCGTCGACCGCGTCGTCCCGATGCTGCCCGAGCACCTCAGCAACGGCATCTGCTCGCTGCGCCCCGACGAAGACAAGCTGACATTCTCGGCCATCTTCGAGATGACGCCCGACGGACGTGTTGTCAAATCTGACATCACACGCACGGTGATTCGCTCAAACCGCCGCTTCACTTATGAAGAGGCGCAGGACGTCATCGAGACAGGCAAAGGCGACTATGCCGATGAGATTCTGACCCTCGACCGTCTGGCAAAGATACTGCGCGCCGCGCGCTATGAAAACGGCTCGGTCGACTTCGACCGCATGGAGGTGCGTTTCGACATCGACGAGACCGGACATCCCGTCGGCGTATACTTCAAGGAATCGAAAGACGCAAACAAGCTCATCGAGGAATTCATGCTGCTTGCCAACCGCACCGTCGCCACGACTATAGGCATGGCCGGCGGCAAGAAGAAAGGCAAACAGTTTGTCTACCGCGTCCACGATGTTCCCGACGTCGACCGCCTCAACAATCTGAGCCAGCTGGCGCGCACCTTCGGCCACAAGGTCAAGACCAAAGGCACGCCTCAGGAAATCAACCGCTCGCTCAACAAGATGCTCGCCGACATCAAGGACCGTCCCGAGGAAAACCTTCTCGCAACGCTGGCGATCCGCTCTATGGCAAAGGCTATATACACAACGGACAACATCGGCCACTACGGCCTCGGCTTTGATTATTATACCCACTTCACCTCGCCGATACGCCGCTATCCCGACATGATGGTCCACCGTCTTCTCGAGCGCTATCTCGCCGGAGGCCGCAGTGCGGGCAAGGAAAAGCTCGAGCAGCTCTGCAAACATTCGTCCGACCAGGAACAGCTCGCTGCCAACGCTGAGCGCGCCTCGATAAAATACAAGCAGGTCGAATATATGAGCGACCGTCTCGGCGAGGTCTATGACGGTGTCATCTCGGGCGTGACAGAGTGGGGGCTTTATGTCGAGCTCGACGAGAACAAATGCGAGGGCCTCGTGCCGATGCGCGACCTTGCCGACGACTACTATGACTTTGACGAACGCAACTATTGTCTTGTCGGACGACGCTATAACCACCGCTATCGTCTCGGCGACAAAATCAAAGTGCAGGTCGCCCGCTGCAATCTCGAGCGCAAGCAGCTCGACTTTGTCATCGTCGACGAGAAAAATCCGCCCCGTACACTCGACAGCCTCAAAGGCGGACGCAGCGTCGCCGAGATTCTCAAGGACGGCGGCAAGAAGAAAAAACAGCGCCGCCACGAGACTCCCGGGCGCCGTCGCCGCAAATGACCTCATCATCATCAAAACGGGATAATGGCAAAGGCTGAAATATTGATTGAACGCCTCAGGATCAGGGCTAACCACGGCGTTTTCGCTCAGGAGACCGTCGTGGGCAATGTCTTCGAGGTGTCACTGCGCCTGTCTTATCCGCCGGCTCTTGAGGCCATGGCCGACGACAATCTCGGTCACTCGCTCAACTATGCCGAGGTAATAGAGATAGTCAAGCGCGAGATGGCAACGCCGTCGAAGCTGCTCGAACATGTGGTGGGGCGCATCCGCGCGGCGATTCTCGAGGCTTATCCTGCTATCGACGGCGGAGAAATAACGGTCAGAAAACTCACCCCTCCCGTCTCCGCGCAGCTCGATTCTGTCGGCTTCACCTATAGCTGGTAAGTCAACGGCAACGGTAAATTTTTGGATGGATGTAATATTTTTTACGTTCAACGGCAGCGTATTGAAAAAAAAGTATTACATTTGTGAAAATTTGGAATAAAATGGCCGTCGATCTCAAACAGCAGCTTGACCGCGTGGCGACCAAGGCAGACTTGGTCGTGGAGCGATACTGCCGTTTGCGCGATGAGAAAAACGCCGCCGACGCTCGCATCGCCGAGCTCACAGCCGAGCTTGAGCGCAACAAAGTCGAGATAGAGAAGCTCACCATGGAAAACGAGTATCTCAGAATAGCCTCGACGCTGGCGCCCGACGGCAAGCGTCTCGAAGAGACGCGGTCATTGATAGCCGGATTGGTGCGGGAAATAGACCGCTGCATCCTCGATCTCAACGAATGATGCTGACAGATGAAAGATAAACTGAAGGTAACAATCAAGATAGCCGACGTCGAACCGGTGCATTTCGATATTGACAGGGCAGAAGAGCCCGTCTATCGCAAAGCAGCCTACCACCTCAACAAGTTGTGGGCAAACTGGCGGGAGGTCCATAAACAGAAATCCTCACATGAGGTGCTTGCGCTTGTCGCTCTGGCTTTTGCAGAGCTGTATTATAGAAAAAGCGATCAGTTGCAGGCTCAGAGTGAGATGATTGACGATTTTGAGCATAAACTCGACGAGATATTGCTCAAAGCCGACTGATAGTTGAACGAAAGTTTTTTTATCGTCTCCACGGTCGATTTTCCTGTGTCGCAATTTAAGGCTGATGCGGGGCTGTCGTCGTGTTGATACGTCTGCCGACAACGCGCTGCCGGGCCGACTGATAGAGAACTTTTATTTAACTGTTAATCAATATAAGTAATATATGTCACATATAATATTGTATATCGCTATCGCCATCATCAGCGCGGCTATGGCAGTAGCAGTCACTGTCATAGTGCAGCGGTCGATGGCAAAAAGCCGCGCAAAGGTGATTTATGACGACGCCGTGCGCGAGGCCGAGGACCTCAAACGCAACAAAATCCTCGAAGGCCGCGAAGAGGCACTGCAGATTACCGCCGACGCCGAGAAGCAGGCAAACCAGCGCATGTCGAAGATACAATCGACAGAAGCGCGCCTCAAACAGCGTGAGCTTCAGCTCAATCAGCAGCAGGGTGAAAACCAGCGAGCCAAAAACGAGATTGAGGCGACCCGCCAGACTCTCGAGGCACAGTTTGCTGTTGTTGAGTCGCGTCAGGCCGAGCTCGACAAGCTCCATCATCAGGCTCAGGAACAGCTCGAGCATATCTCGGGCCTCTCGTCGCAGGAAGCCAAGGAGAAACTCATCGAATCGCTCAAAGACGAAGCCAAGACAGCCGCCGCCTCTTATATCAACGACATCATGGACGACGCGAAGATGACGGCAAACAAAGAAGCCAAACGCATTGTCGTCCAGTCGATACAGCGCGTCGCTACCGAGACCGCCATCGAGAACTCGGTCACGGTCTTCCATATCGACAGCGACGAGGTCAAAGGCCGCATCATCGGCCGCGAGGGCCGCAACATCCGTGCTCTCGAAGCCGCTACGGGCATCGAGATTATCGTCGACGACACCCCCGAGGCCATCGTGCTTTCGGGCTTCGACCCCGTCCGTCGCGAAATCGCCCGCCTCGCCCTCCATCAGCTTGTCGCTGACGGACGTATCCACCCTGCCCGTATCGAAGAAGTTGTCGCCAAAGTCCGCAAACAGATCGAAGAGGAAATCATCGAGACCGGCAAGCGCACGGCCATCGACCTCGGCATCCACGGGCTGCACCCCGACCTCATCCGCCTCGTCGGCAAGATGAAATATCGCTCGAGCTACGGTCAGAACCTGCTCCAGCACTCTCGCGAGACTGCGAATCTCTGCGCCATCATGGCCTCTGAACTCGGTCTCAATCCCAAGAAAGCCCGCCGAGCCGGCCTTCTTCACGATATAGGCAAAGTGCCTGACGACGAGCCCGAACTGCCGCATGCACTTTTAGGCATGAAGCTTGCCGAGAAATATAAGGAGAAGCCCGAAATCTGCAACGCCATCGGCGCCCACCACGACGAAATCGAACAGACATCGCTTCTCGCACCCATCGTTCAGGTCTGCGACGCCATCTCTGGCGCACGTCCCGGCGCCCGCCGGGAGATTGTCGAGGCATATATCAAGCGTCTCAAGGATCTCGAACAGCTTGCCCTTTCATATCCCGGTGTCCTCAAGACCTACGCTATCCAGGCCGGCCGAGAGCTCCGCGTCATTGTCGGTGCCGACAAGATTGACGACGCCGAGACCGAAAAACTGTCGTCGGAAATCGCACGCCGCATTCAGGACGAGATGACTTATCCCGGTCAGGTCAAGATTACGGTCATCCGCGAGACACGTGCCGTCAGCTTCGCCAAATAACATCCTCCTATATACTTATTATATATGAGTGAGAAAGACAAGGCCGCCGAGGACGACGGCCGCGAAGAACTGAAACCTGCCGGCCGCTGTCGCCGTTGTTGCGACAAAGAGCCGCGCGGCAAGCTGCACTCGTTCAACTGGCTCGACGACATACCCGGCGGGTATGCCGACAGCGATATGGTCGAGGTGCAGTTCAAGAACACGCGCAAAGGCTACTATAAAAATTCGATAAACCTCGATCTCAAGATCGGCGATCTCGTCGCCGTCGAGGCTTCGCCGGGTCACGATATAGGCGAGGTGACTATGGTCGGCGCGCTGGTCAATCTGGCAATGCGCAAGGCCAATGTCAAGCCCAACGCCGAGGTCAGACGCATATTCCGCAAGGCCAAGCCTGCCGACATCGAGAAATTCGAGGAAGCCAAGGCCCGCGAGCACGACACGATGATACGCGCCCGCAAGATAGCCGAGAGTCTCAACCTCAACATGAAAATCGGCGATGTCGAGTATCAGGGCGACGGCAACAAGGCCATCTTCTATTATATCGCCGACGAGCGCGTCGACTTCCGTCAGCTCATCAAGGTGCTGGCCGACACGTTCAAGGTGAGGATAGAGATGAAACAGATAGGCGCGCGTCAGGAGGCCGGCCGCATCGGCGGCATCGGCCCCTGCGGACGTCCGCTGTGCTGTTCGAGCTGGATGACCAACTTCGTGTCGGTCGCCACGAGTGCCGCCCGCTATCAGGATATATCCCTTAACCCTCAGAAGCTTGCCGGACAGTGTGCCAAGCTCAAATGCTGTCTCAACTTCGAGGTCGACGTCTATGTCGAGAGCGCCAAGTTCCTGCCGCCGCGCGACGTCAGGCTCGAGACCGCCGACGCTACATACTATCATTTCAAAACCGACATATTCAAGCGCGAGATCACATACTCGACCGACAAATCGTTTGCAGCCAACCTTGTCACCATCGACGCCCGGCGCGCATTCGAGGTCATAGCCATGAACAAGGCCGGCGAGAAACCGCTGACCCTCGAGGCTGAGGAAGGCGCAAAGCCCGCCGAAAACAAAGCCTTCGGCGACATACTCGGCCAAGACGACGTCGCGCGTTTCGACAAGAAGAAAAAACGCCGTAACAAACAGAAGTCACAGCCTCAGGCCGCTAACGGCAATGGCGCCGATGCCGCGAAAACCGCCGGCGAAAACCGTCAGGAGGGTGCCGACGCCGATGGCGCAGGAGGCGAAAACCGCCGCCCCGAGCGACAGAAGCGCCGCAATGACCGTCGCCGCCGACAGGGTGGGGCGGGTGACAAGTCTAACCGTCCCGAAGGCGGTGACACAGCTGCCGGAGGTAAAAACGGGTCTGCGTCATGAAACGGCTGCCGGCGGTCGCTGTTTTGCTGCTGATGCTGGCTGCGGCGTGCGGCTTCGGTGCCGATGAGAGCGGCGACTACCGTACGGTCAGTGCCGACGGATGGCTCTACGGCGACACTCTCGCTTTCGGGCCGCTCGACTGCGATTCGGGCGCGCGGGGCGACCTCGTTGTGGTAGTGCGCCACGGCAACGGCTACATATACAGCAATATATGGCTTGAGATGACAAGGCGGATCTGCGACACAGTCACTGTTACAGATACTTTCAACATAGCTTTGGCTGACCCGATGGGCCGCTGGTACGGCACAGGTCTCGGTCTGAGCTATCAGCGCGCCGACACTGTGCTTAAAAACATTATCGCGCCCGACAGTGTTCCTATAAAGATACGGCACATTATGCGTCAGGACACGCTCGAGGACATCGAGCAGATCGGCATAGTGTTTGTGTCAAACGGCAAATGAACATGAAACAATATTTCGACAGTCTGATTTTCGATATGGACGGCACTCTCTGGGATGCCGTTCCCTCCTACTGTAAAATCTGGGAGTATACACTCGACGAGTTCGGTCTCGGCGATATCAAAGTCACACGGGAGGAGCTTGACCGTCTCATGGGCAAGCCCGTCGACGTCCTTGTCGATACAATCGTCACCCGACATGTCGACCGCACGCGTTTCCTCGCTGCGCTCGACGCAAACGAAGACCGCCTTATGCCGGTTCTCGGCGGGCGCCTATATCCCGGTGTGAAAGAGACTATAAGAGAGCTTGCCCGCGACCATAAGCTGTTTATGGTAAGCAACTGTTCGCCCAAAGGGGCTGTCAACTTCATGGCATATTCAGGCCTGACCGACTGCTTCACCGACTCGCTGACCTACGGCCAGACACATGTCGGCAAAGACGTCAACATCGCGACGCTCGTCAGCCGCTATGGCCTCAGGTCTCCGCTTTATGTGGGAGACACGCAGGGCGATGCCGACGCCTCTCACAGGGCAGGCGTTCCGATAGCCTGGGCCGCGTATGGCTTCGGTCATGTCAGCGACCCCGATTATATCATAAAAAAATTCAGCGATCTGATAAAATTAGTGAAAAATGGAGAGTGTTGATAAAGATAAACTTTGTCTTTTGAGTGACAGTGAGCAGAAATTGCGTTGCGACAAGGTTAGAGCCATGATGAGTAAAAACGGTGTCGACGGCCTCCTTGTCAGCGACAACGCCAACGTATATTATCTGACCGGACGTGTCTTCTCGGGCTATGTATATGTCTCGACCGACAGCGACGAGCCTTACTATGCTGTCAAACGTCCATGTCATCTCGTCGGCGGACGCATCGTGATGATACGCAAGCCCGAAGAGATGACGCGCATGTTCGAGGGCGAGTCTGCCATACGTCCTCCGCGCCGCATGGGCCTCGAGATGGGTGCGTTGAGTTATAACGCGGTCACAAGACTGATGAAGATATTTCCCGGTGTCGAATTTGCCGACGCTACTCCCGTGATGTGTGCGGCGCGTGCTGTCAAGACCGACGAGGAGATAGCAAAAATCAGATTCTCGGGCGTAAAACACCGCCATCTTTATGAACGCATCCCGCATCTCTATAAAGAGGGTATGCGCGACATCGAGCTTCAGGTCGAGATCGAACGCACGGCCCGTCTCGAAGGCTGCCTCGGCCAGTTCCGCGTCGCCGGCAACGATATGGAGCTGTTTATGGGTAATGTGCTCGTCGGTGGGAATGCCGACAATCCGTCGCCCTATGATTTCGCCATGGGTGGCGCAGGCATGGACCCGTCGCTGCCTGTCGGCGCCGACGGCACAATCATCAAGCCCGGTCTCAGCGTCATGGTTGATGTAAACGGCAATTTCACAGGCTATATGACAGACATGACGCGTTGCTACGCCGTCGAGCCCCTGCCCGAACGCGCAGCCCGCGCCCATCAGCTCTCGATCGACATCTGCGCTGAGCTTGCCCGCATGGGACGTCCCGGCGTCGAGGCGAAGGCTTTGTATGAAAGGGCGCTCGAAATGGCGACAGAGGCCGGCATGGCCGAGTTTTTCATGGGCCACCGCCAGCATGCCGGCTTTGTGGGCCACGGTGTCGGCATCGAAATCAACGAACTGCCCGTCATCGCTCCGCGCTCGCGCGACATTCTCGCGGCCGGAAATGTCATAGCCCTCGAACCTAAATTTGTCATTCCGGGCGTCGGCGCCGTCGGCATAGAGAACACTTACCGCGTCACCGATTCGGGGCCGATGGAACGGCTCACCGACGCTCCCGAAGAAATTATTTATTTTGACTGACAGATTTCTGCTGCTGATGACAAACCTTAAAAATCATTTAAAAAACAAGATATTCAAAACTGTCGGCGATGTGGCCGACGACCTCGGCCGCCGGTGCTATGTCGTCGGCGGCTATGTGCGCGACCTTCTGATTGAGCGGCCGTCGAAAGACATCGATTTTGTATGTGTCGGTCCCGGCATCGAGCTTGCGCAGGCGGTGGCCTCTCGACTCGGCTCCAATACCAAGGTAGCCGTTTTCCGCAACTATGGCACCGCCCGTATCTGCCGCCACGGTGTCGAACTCGAATTTGTCGGTGCACGCCGAGAGTCATACAACCGCAACTCGCGCAACCCCATCGTCGAGAACGGCACTCTCGAAGACGACATCTCGCGCCGCGATTTCACAATCAACGCCATGGCGATATCTGTCAACGGCGACACCTTCGGCGAGCTTGTCGACATGTTTGACGGTCTCGGAGATCTCGAACGACGCATCATCCGCACCCCTCTCGACCCCGACATAACTTTCAGCGACGATCCACTGCGCATGCTGCGCGCCATCAGGTTCGCCACGCAGCTGCAGTTTGACATCTGGCCCGAGACCTTCGACGCCATCTGCCGCAACGCCTCGCGCATAGAAATCATCACCGCCGAGCGCATCAAGGACGAGCTGTCCAAGATAATGCGTTCGCCCAGGCCGTCGATAGGGTGGGATTTGCTCTATAAAAGCGGGTTGCTCAAGCTGATACTTCCCGAGCTGGCGGCCCTGCGCTGTGTCGAGGTCGTCAACGGCCGCGGTCACAAGGACAACTTCTATCACACCCTGCAGGTGCTCGACGGCGTCGCTGCGGCCTCTGATAACGAATGGCTGCGCTGGGCCGCACTCCTGCATGACATCGCCAAGCCCGTCACCAAACGCTATGACAAAAATCTCGGCTGGACATTCCACAGCCACAACATAGTGGGCGCCAAGATGATTCCGGGCATATTCGCCCGACTGAAACTGCCGCTCGGCGCCGAGATGCGTTATGTGCGTAAACTCGTCGACCTCCACATGCGGCCGATAGCGCTTGTCGAAGAAGAGGTGACAGACAGCGCCGTCCGCCGTCTGATGAACTATGCCGAGGACGACCTCGCCGACCTGATGATACTCGCCCGCGCCGACATAACCAGCAAGAACGAGGAGAAGAAACAGCGTTTTCTCGACAACTTCGACATTGTCGATGAGAAATTCCGCGATATTTCGGCCAAAGACGCCGAGCGCGCCCGCCGCAATCCCGTCGACGGCGTCGAGATCATGAAGATTTTCGGGCTGCCGCAGTCACCGACTGTAGGCTTCTTCGCCTCAAACCTCAAACAGGCCATCAAAGACTGCGAGATAGAAGACACACGCGAGTCCGCGCTCGCCTATCTGCTTGACCTCGCGGCCAAGAACGACATTCCCGTTGTCAATTATCCTGAAGAATTAGAAAAAAAACAGTAAACTATGTATTACGTCAGCAAACGACTCGAAATATCGGCGGCTCACCGCCTCTCGCTCGACTACGAGAGCAAATGTTCGTCGCTTCACGGCCACAACTGGATTATCACCGTCCACTGCCGCGCCGCTGAACTCAATGCCAACGGCATGGTGACCGACTTCACTGACATCAAGCGTCTTGTCAGCGACCGTCTCGACCACAAATGCCTCAACGACGTCGTCGGTTTCAATCCCACGGCCGAGAATATCGCCCGCTGGATATGCGACAACGTCGACAACTGCTATCGTGTCGATGTTCAGGAAAGTGAAGGAAATACGGCAAGTTATGAAAAAGACCTATAAAGTAAACGAAATATTCTGCTCGCTGCAGGGCGAGGGCTGGTTCACCGGCACAGCCGCCGTGTTCCTCCGCTTCAGCGGCTGCAACCGCCGCTGTGACTTCTGTGATACCGACCATTTCGACGGTCGTGAGATGACGGCCGAAGAGATTGTCGCCGAAGTAGCGCGTTATTGTCCGCGCCATCTTGTTGTCACCGGCGGCGAGCCCGCTCTGCAGCTCGACAGCGAGCTTGTCAGGGCTCTCAAAGCTGAGAAATTTTTCATTCAGGTCGAGACCAACGGCAGCCTTCCCCTGCCGCCTGATGTCGACTGGGTGACATGCTCGCCGAAGGAAGCTCCGTGGGAGATAGGCCGCATCGACGAGCTGAAAGTGGTCTATCAGGGACAGGACGTCGAGACGATTGCCTCGCTGCTGCCCGCGCCACGGCTTTTCCTCCAGCCCTGTTCGGGTCTCAATATCAGGGAGACGGTCGAATATATCCTGTCGCATCCGCGCTGGCGTCTATCATTGCAAACCCATAAGTTTATCGATATAAGATGAAAACGAGACTGATTTTATTCATGGTCGCCGTCTTTGCCGCGCTGCCGTTCGCAGCCTCGGCTCAGAGCGACAAGGTTGTCGAGACCGTCCGCGAGAGCCCGCTGTCAAAAGACGACATGTGGCACAACCTGCGCCGCTGGGTGTCGCTGACATTCGACCGTTCTGACGTCATCGACATGGAAGATGCCGGCCGCGGCACGATGATAGTCAAGTGGGCGTGTCCGGTCAAGGCCGCTTCTGAATTTATCGACCCTGTCGTTTCGGCTACATATCAGATTGATGTGCGCGAGGGCAGATACCGTGTGCGCTGTCTCGCTCCGAAGATTTCGTTCCGCATCGTCCGTCCTGCCGGCTTCGACGAGTACATGCCCCTAAACTCGGCCGACATCAATCTCATCACCGGTCTGGCGCAGCGCTTCTACGGCGGAAGCCTCGACTGGCCCGTCGACGAGACTTATGACAATATTCTCAACGCTTATGTCGAGTATCTCGACGGCACACCCAAATACCGCAGCGACCGTGACCGCGAGAAAGGCAAGGCTTCTGACGAATGGAAGACCGCCGAACATAACTGGAAAGTGCTTCATGACGTCAGGGAAGGCCTTGACAATCTCAATGCCTCGATGCTCGAATCACTCAATAAGTCACTGACCTCCAATGACGATTTTTAAACGGATATTATCTGTCACACTGGCTCTTGCCGTTTCGTTTGCCGCCCTTGCCGCCGGCGGGGTCGAGGTCAGCATCGTCAATTTTTATCCCGGGCCCGACGTCTACGAACTCGAGGGCCACACGGCTCTGCGCGTCAAATCTCCCAACTATGACGTCGCCGTGAGCTACGGCACGTATGATTTCAACAGCCCCAATTTCATCTACCGCTTTGTCAAGGGCGAGACTGACTACCGCGTCGTGGCCTATCCCTGGCGGCCTTTCGCCGACGCTTACGTCAGGCAGGGACGCCGCATCGTCGAGCATCCGGTCGCGTTCGATTCGGTGCAGACAGCGCGTTTTCTCGCGCTTGTCGACGAGAATCTGCGCCCCGAGAACGCTGTCTACCGCTATAATTATGTCAAAGACAACTGCGCCACACGGCCCCTCGCCATCGTCGAGCGTGCTCTCGGCGACAGCATAGTGCTCGATGGCGTGCCGTCGGCCGGCATGACGACATTCCGCGAGGTCATGCGGCGCTATCACACCAATTATCCGTGGTATCAGTTCGGCATCGATCTCGCGCTCGGCAGCGGCATCGACTATCCCATAACGCTCCGCGAGGCCACTTTCGCTCCGGCGACACTCGACAGCCTCCTTGCCTCGGCTACTGCCGGAGGCCGTCCCGTGACAGGCCCTGCCGTGATTGTCAATGACGTCGCTCCCGACGCCGCCGTTGAAGGGCCGACACCGTGGTTTCTGACACCGACGGCAATCTTTACGCTGCTGCTTGCTATAACTCTTGTGCTGACAGTCAGAGATATACGCCGCCGGCGTGTGAGCCGTTGGTTCGACAGCCTGCTTTTCGGTGCCTTTGGCCTCACCGGCTGCCTGATTGCATTTCTGGTCTTTATATCGGTCCACGAGGCCACGTCGCCCAACTATCTGCTCGTTTGGCTCAATCCCTTCTGCCTCATTCCGGCAATATTTATTTGGTTAAAAAAGGCCAAGGCAATCATTTTGTCATATCAAATTGTTAACTTTGTTGTGTTAATTTTTCTTGCCGCCGCGTGGCCCTGGCTGCCACAGTCGGGCAACGTAGCCTTTGTGCCTCTGTTGCTGTGCGATATGATGCGGTCGGCAAGCTATATTTATATAAATTTAAAGAACAGACGACTCTTTGCAGGTGAAGTCAATCGTTGACAGACATATCAGGCCGCGCCTGATGCTGGTACTGCTGGCATCGATGGTGTCGATGACGCTGCCCGCGGGTACACCCTCGCCGCAGCCGCGTCTGCTTGTCGGCATCATGGTCGAAGGTCTCGAACGCGACTATCTCGATCTGTTGCGCGAGAGTTTCGGCTCGGGCGGCTTCAACCGTCTGCTGCGCGACGGGGTCGTCATATCCGACGCCGACTACGGCACCAACCTTGACAACGTAGCCGCGACGGCTGTTGTCATGACCGGCGCGTCGCCGGTCGTCAGCGGCATTCCCGCCTCGGCCTATTATGACCCGTCGAAGATGAAGGTTGTCGAGGTGCTCGACGATCCTCAGGTGATGGGCAATTTCACGACCGAGACATATTCTCCCGCGGCTCTGCGCGTCTCGACCGTCTCTGACGAGGCCCGTATCGCCGGCGGAGGCGTCACCCAGGCCTACAGCATCGCCCCCGATGCCCGTGTCGCCATACTCATGGCCGGCCATGCAGGCAATGGCGGCGTATGGATAAACGACAACACAGGTGCATGGGCCTCGTCGACATATTACACCGAGCTTCCCGCAGGAGTGGCTACCGCCAACCGTCTGATGCCCTTGTCGTCGCGTCTCGACACAATGAGCTGGGTGCCGTCGGCCAAGGCTGAGGCATATCCCAATCTGCCCGACCATCTGACCCATTATCCCTTCAGATATGTCTTCCCGCGCGGCAAAGACAACCGTTATGCGATGTTCAAGGACTCGCCGCTGGTCAACCGTGAGGTGACATCGCTTGCTTCTGACTTTATCGGCGGCATGAAACTCGGCACTCACGACGGCGTCGATGTGCTGAATGTCGCTTACACGCTGACATCGTTCGACTACTCGAAGAATCCCGACAACCGCTTCGAGATGATGGACGCCTATATCAAGCTCGACCGCAACCTCGAACAGCTCTTCGCCGCGATCGACCGCAATGTCGGGGTGGGTAACTCGGTCGTCTATCTCGCCGCGACACCGCCGGCGCCGCGCGCCAAACGCGACGATCCCCGATGGCGCATACCGACAGGCGAGTTCTCGACCCGCAAGGCCGGTTCGCTGCTCAACATGTATCTCATGGCCGTCTACGGCACTGGCGAATGGGTCTCGGCTTTCCATAACAACCAGTTCTATCTCAATAACAAACTCATCAAGGAGCGTTCGCTCGACGCCAGGACCGTCCGCACCGATGCCGCCGGTTTCCTTGCCCGTATGACGGGCGTCGAAGGTGTCTATACCATCGACGATGTCATCATCGGCCGTCTCGGTGACCGCAACGACGCCATCCGCCGCAACACCGACGTCGCCATCGCCGGTGACCTGTTCATCAACATCCTTCCCGGCTGGGAACTTGTTGACGATTATGCCACTGTCGGCCCCGACCGGCACACCGGTCAGGTCAACCGCGTCACAGCCACTACCGGCCCGGTGTTCATCCTTGCTCCTAATGTCCCGGCCCGTGTCATCGACACTCCGGTCGACGCCCGCGTAATCGCCCCGACAGTCGCGAGACTGTTGCGCATACGCTCGCCCAACGGCGCCTCTCTGCCCGCCCTCCCGCTCGACTGATAGTCAGGCGGCATACCGTAATGATAAATTTGGGCGCGACAGCACGTTAAACAGCTTATTTTTTATAACTTTGCATCCGGCTGCATGCCTTGCGGCCGATAATATCGTAAATAACAACACCAACAATATATGTCATTCATTCAGCTATTAACCAAAGTTTTTGGTAACAAATCGCAGCGCGATTTGAAATCTATTCAGCCTATTGTCAATAAAATCAAGGCATTGGGTCCCGAAATGGAGGCTTTGAGCAACGATGAGCTTCGTGGCCGCATCGACGCCGTGCGGGCCGATATCGCAGCCGCCACCGCCGATGACCGCCAGCAGATCGAAACCCTCAAGGCGTCGGTCGACTCGCTTCCCTACGACGAGCGTCAGCCGGTATGGGATAAAATCGACAAACATGAGAAAAATATTCTCGACATCATAGAAGACAAGCTCAACGAGCATCTGCCCGTGGTCTTCGCCACCCTCCGCGAGACCGCCGCGCGCTTCGCCCACAACGAGATTGTCGAAGTCACCGCCACCGACCTCGACCGCGAGCTCGCAGGCCAGGGCCGCGACTTCGTCAGCATCGAGGGTGACAAGGCTCTCTGGAAAAATCACTGGATGGCCGGCGGCAACGAAATAACCTGGGACATGGTCCACTACGACGTCCAGCTCATCGGCGGCGTCGTTCTCCATCAGGGCAAAATCGCCGAGATGGCCACAGGCGAGGGCAAGACTCTTGTCGCCACGCTGCCTGTCTTCCTGCGTTCGCTCTCGAAACGCGGCGTCCACGTCGTCACCGTCAACGACTACCTGTCGAAACGTGACTCCGAGTGGATGGGCCCGCTCTATATGTTCCACGGCTCTACAGTCGACTGTATCGACAAGCACGAGCCCAATACCCCCGAGCGCCGCGCCGCCTACGACTGCGACATCACCTTCGGCACGAACAACGAGTTCGGTTTCGACTACCTCCGCGACAACATGGCGATGTCTCCCCAGGACATGGTGCAGCGCAAACACTACTATGCCATTGTCGACGAGGTCGACTCGGTGCTCATCGACGACGCCCGTACACCTCTCATCATCTCGGGTCCCGTGCCCAAAGGCGACGACCAGTATTTTGACGAATACAAGCATAATGTCCAGAAAGTCGTCGAGGCCCAGCGCCGCCTTGTGACTCAGATTCTCACAGAGGCCAAGTCGAAGCTCGCCTCTGAAGACAAAGAGGTCAGGAAAGAGGGCGCCCTGCTGCTCTTCCGCGCCTATAAGGGTCTGCCCAAAAACGGTGCGTTAATCAAGTTCCTCAGCCAGGAGGGCATGAAGAACATCCTCCTTGAGACCGAGGCCCACTATCTTCAGGACAATGCCCGCGAGATGCCCATCGTGACCGACCCCCTCTATTTCGTCATCGACGAAAAGAACCGCAGCGTCGAGCTCACCGACAAAGGTATCGACGAACTCACCGGCAAGACAGCCGACCCCGAGTTCTTCGTCCTTCCCGACATCGCCTCGCAGCTCTCTGAGCTCGAGCATCTGCCTGACCCCAACGAGCGCCAGATCCGTAAAGACGAGCTCATGCAGAACTATGCCATCAAGGCCGAGCGAGTCCACACTGTCACTCAGCTGCTCAAAGCCTATACGCTCTTCGAGAAAGACGTCGAGTATGTCATCGACGACAACAAGATCAAGATTGTCGACGAGCAGACCGGCCGTATCATGGAAGGCCGCCGTTACAGCGACGGACTCCATCAGGCCATCGAGGCCAAGGAGGGCGTCAAGGTCGAGGCTGCCACCCAGACATTCGCCACGATCACCCTTCAGAACTACTTCCGCATGTATCACAAGCTCGCCGGTATGACCGGTACGGCCGAGACCGAGGCTGGCGAGCTGTGGGACATCTATAAACTTGATGTCGTCACAATCCCGACCAACAAGCCCGTGGCCCGTATCGACATGAACGACCGTGTCTACAAGACCAAGAAAGAGAAATATGCCGCCGTCATCGAGGAGATCGTGCGTCTGCGCGATGCCGGCCGTCCCGTCCTCGTCGGTACGACCTCGGTTGAAATCTCAGAGCTGCTCAAACGCATGCTCGACATGCGCAAGATCGACGCCCAGGTGCTCAATGCCAAGCTTCATCAGAAAGAGGCTCAGGTCGTCGCCCAGGCCGGTCAGAAAGGCGTCGTCACCATCGCCACCAACATGGCGGGCCGTGGTACCGACATCAAGCTGACCCCCGAGGTCAAGGAGGCCGGCGGTCTCGCCATCATCGGCACAGAGCGCCACGAGTCCCGCCGCGTCGACCGTCAGCTCCGCGGACGTTCGGGTCGTCAGGGCGATCCGGGTTCGTCGGTGTTCTTCGTCTCGTTCGAGGACCAGCTGATGCGACTCTTCGCCACCGATAGCGTCATGAAATGGCTCGACCGTCTCGGCCTTAAAGAAGGCGAGCCCATCGAGCACAAGATGGTGTCGAACGCTATCGAGAAAGCACAGAAACGCGTCGAGGAAAACAACTTCGGCATCCGCAAACGTCTGCTCGAGTATGACGACGTCATGAACAAACAGCGTTCGTATATCTACAACCGCCGTCATCACGCCCTCATCGGCGAGCGCATCGGCATCGATATCGCCAACATGCTCTATGACACCGTCGAAAACATCATCAATGTCTATGAACAGCCGACCGACTACGCCGATCTCACTCTCGAGCTCTTCAAGGTGCTCTCGATCGAGAATCCGCTGAGCGAGGAAGAGTTCCGCAGCCTTGACAAAGAGGATAAGTTCGAGAGAGTACGTGCGGCCGCCGTCGAGGCTCTCGAGCGCAAGAACCAGCGCATCTGCGAGGTCGCCATGCCCGTCATCGCCAACCTCATCGAGAACTCTGACTATCGCGGCAGGATTATCGTGCCCATCACCGACGGCAAGCGCGTCTTCAACCTCCGCGTCGACCTTCAGGAGGCATACGACACACAGTGCAAGTCGATTATCAAGGAGTGGCAGAAAGGTCTGCTCCTCGTCACCATCGACGAACTCTGGAAGGAGCACCTCCGTGAGCTCGATCAACTGCGCCAGTCTGTCCAGAACGCATCTTACGAGCAGAAAGACCCGCTGGTTATCTACAAAGTCGAGTCGTTCCACCTCTTCGAGAATATGCTCAATCAGCTTAACGTCAAGGCTCTGTCGGCTTTGATGCGCGCTCAGATTCCCGTACGTCAGCAGGCTCCCGACGAACAGGGTCAGCAGCCCGAGCGCCGTCCCGACGTCAAAGAGGCCGCTCCCGATATGCCGAATCAGTATAAGCAGAACAACTATCGTACATCGCGTGAGGCTCTTCCCGGCGAAAACGCCCAGCGTGAGGCCGCTTCTGCCCGTCAGGGCGAACGTCAGCCGGTGATGCCGGTCAAAGCCGCTCCGAGAATCGGACGCAACGACCCCTGTCCCTGCGGTTCAGGCAAAAAATACAAAAACTGCCACGGCAAAGGACTCTGATAACCGCGCAGGCGCGGTGTCAGACACGTCCGTTCCAATCCGATAACAAAGGCGCGACCGATCCCGGCCGCGCTTTTTGCATCATTTTGCCTGTCTTGTACATTTTAGACTCAAACATTTTGCCTGTCTTGTACATTTTGCCTATAAAACATTTTGCCGTTCTTGCCATAATTGTTATTTTCGCGAATAAAATCAATAAGTTATGGGTGTCAATATATTTAAGCGAAAGATATACTCCAAATTGGTAGCATGGAAGAATAAGTCTGCGGGCCGTACGGCTCTCATGATCGAGGGAGCCCGGCGTGTTGGTAAGTCGACTATAGCTGAGGAGTTTGTGCGAAATGAATATGACAGCTACCTTATAATTGATTTTACTAAAACAAAATCAGATATAATCAATTTGTTTGATGATCTGTCTGATTTGCATTATTTCTTCCTCTCGCTTCAATCGCTGACAGGTACGAGATTGACGCCTGGTAGATCGTGTATAATATTTGACGAGGTGCAGTTTTGTCCCAAAGCGCGTCAGGCAATCAAACATCTTGTTAAGGACGGGAGATATCATTATATAGAAACCGGTTCTCTGATATCAATTAGAAAAAACACTAAAGATATTTTATTGCCGAGTGAAGAAAGACGCATAGAGATGTATCCTATGGACTTTGAAGAATTTTTATGGGCAATAGGCAGAGAACCGACATTTGACCTTATCAGGTATTCTTATCAAAAGATGAAACCTTTAGGCGACTCTGTTAACCGTGAGTTAATGAAGCTTTTTAGATTATATATGCTTGTTGGAGGAATGCCGCAAGCTATTTCTGAATATATTCATGGCTCTAATTTCGAGGCTGTAGATGAAGTTAAGCGTGATATAATCAATCTATATCTTGACGATTTAAAAAAAATAGATGACAAAGGCCGGGCATCTACAATTTTTAGGTCAATACCGGCGGAACTCGCACGCAACACGATAAGATATAGAGTTGGGGAGGTTATTGAAAAAGCGAGGCTTTCAAGACTTGAAGAAATCTTTAGTGATATAGATGATTCCAAAACTGTAAATTTTGCCTACCATGCCAATGACCCTAACGTCGGTTTTGCGCTGCATGCAGGGTATGATTATTTCAAAATGTTTCTTGGAGATACCGGTCTATTCGTTACTTTGGCTTTTATGGACAAAGATTTTACAGAAAATACTATATATCAAAAATTATTGGTAGATAAACTTCCTGCTGATTTGGGTTATATTTACGAAAATGTTGTAGCTCAGTTGTTGAAAAGTTCCGGTCATTCGCTTTATTATTATACTTTTAAAGATAGAGTGGGTGAGACAGTTGAACCACGTTCTTATGAAATAGACTTTTTAATTAGCCGTCAAGATAAAATATGTCCTATAGAAGTAAAGTCGTCAGGGTATAAAGCCCATAAATCGCTTGATATGTTTCAACAAAAATATTCAGCAAGAATACAACAGCGTTATTTGTTGTATACCAAAGACCTGCGTAAGGACGATAATATTATATGTCTGCCTGTCTATATGGCCGGTTTGCTGTAACCTCGTTACAAAAATTGTGGCAGTCGGTATTCCCCCTCCCAAAGACAAAAAGACGGCGTGACTCTCGCGGGCCACGCCGTCATCACATTGGTTAACTAAGAATTGAATTTATTTGACAATAGTTTGTTTGCGGTCAATGATATAGTAACCTTTGGCAAGGTTGCGGACGGTTTCTGTACCCGCTGCGGCGGTGAAACTGTCGACGAGACGGCCGCAGATGTCAAATACCGTGATTTCGCGATCGTTGTCAGAGCTGTTTCTTACTGTCACGCAGCCTGCTCCCGCTATGACGGTGATGCAGTCGTTGTCTGTGGCGGCGATATCGGCGATGCCGTCATTGTCGGGACCGGGAATATTGAATTTGGCCATCAGCACGGCCCATGTGCCAGGATTGGCTGTCAGCTCGCTGCCGAGGGGCTGGAATGCTTTATTGCCTCTGACGGTTGCAAGAACTGTCTTTGACGACTGGTCGAGTACGGCGTCGATGGCCGTGGGGACACCGCCCTGAGAGACGAGGGCGAGGGCGTCGTCGGGGTTTGACGTGAGAGTCACGGCGTTGTAGGGGCGCAGGAATGCGCCGACGTTGGCGTTCATTACATAGCCGTAGACATAGATGTTGTCGGCGTCGTTGTCATACTGAAGCACTTTGAGGTAGCCTGTCAGACCCGAGCCTGCGAGGCCGAGCGATGCGGGATATGAATCGCGGCTGTTTGCTGCTGCAAGCCATTTGCCGTCAGTGGCGTCGAGTTTGATGATGAAGCCTTCTCGAAGTTTGCCCTGGGTGCTTGCGACGGTGTTGGTGCCGTCGCTGAGTGTGCCGTTGTATGTGCCGCAGATCCAGATATTGCCGCAGGCGACGGTGAGACCCATGCGCTGCAGGGCTTTGTTGCCGTCGACGGTGCCTCCGGCGAGACATTTTGTCCATCCGGGGTTGAGGTCTGTGTCAAATGTGCCGACGAAAACCGAGGGACATTCAGACGGGTTGACGGTTTTGTCGCCGACGGTCATCGCTGCATTTGCGCCGGCGCCGACGAGGGTGCCGAGGGCATAAAGCGTGCCGTTGTTAAAGCTCAGGCGGTTGACGGTTTCCTGTATCATCGCTGTGCTTTGAGTCTCGACCGCCTTGATGAAATCGCCTTTGCTGTCGAGTTTGACGAGAAGCAGGCTGCCGGGACATGTGCCCTGCGGGTCTCCGCTCCAATTGTCTGTGTTGTGGGGGCTGACGACCGCCGTACCCTCGGCAGTGGGGAAGGTCATTGCCATGCTGGCGATGCCGCCGAGATAGATATTGTCGTCGGTATCGGTGGCGATAGCTCTGATGTTGAATCCGTTGGCTGTGAAGGTGGCGTTTGTGCCAGAAGCTGCGGGTGCCGGACTGTTGTCGACCTCGACGCTGTTGATCCAGGCTATTTCGCCGTCGGCATTGATTTTGCCGACCATCAGGCGGTAGTAACGTTTCTCGGCTTTCCAGTCGATGGAATAATTGCTGCCCGAGGCGTTGACGAAGTTTATGTCGCGGTCTGTCATGCCGTCGCTGTGGCGCATCTTGACCGTGAAGACGACGCCGCCGTCAGAAGTCAGCGCCAGAGCGCCCTGGCCCGTGTCGATATCGCCTGAGTTGCTGTAGACACTCCACAGACAGTTGCCTGCCGCGTCGGTCTTTATAAGGCAGAAGTTGTTTGTCTGGCTTGTGCCCGTGCTTTCGGCGCCGGTCATGATTTTCTCATTATTATAATAGATATCGGGTGCGGCCTGTGTCGAGCCGCCGGCGTTGAGCCAGTATGCGGCGCCGTCGGTCGCTGTGATTACGGCGATGCTCTGGTCGCCGGCCGAAGTCTTTCCGTCAAAGATGTTTGCCCAGGCCGTGCCGGGTGTGCCTTCGTTTGCGGCAAATGTGCTCAGGCTTGTCGCAACGAACAATGAAATCAAAGAGTTAGAGTAAAGTTTTCTCATCGATGTTTTATTAAAAAATAATACTAAAGTTACGCTGCAAAATTATTTTGAAAAAACTGTCGGTGAAATACTCGAAATAGAGTAAATCAAAGCGCTCTGCCGGGCGATAATTACTTAAAAATAGGTATTGCCGCCGTGTGGCTCTCTTGATAATTTTGTGTCGTGAAAATTGCAATGGTTAATTATAGAATTTTTATTTGTGGATTGTTGTTCTGTCTCGCCGCGGTGACTGCCTCGGCGCGCACAGTTGTCATCAATGCCGTCGACGGAGAAACCGGCGAGGTCGTCTCATGGTGTTCGGCTGCCGTCACCCCCGGCGCTTATGCCTCGGTGGCCGATTCGTGCGGCACGATATATTTCGACATACCCGATGGAAAATATACCCTGAAAGTCGTTTGTCTGGGCTATCGTGAGGCGACGCGCAGTCTGCCTGCCGCCGGTCCTGTGGCGCTGACAGTCAGGCTGACCCCGGCGAGCAAGAGCCTCGACGAGGTCGTCATCACGGCGCGTGAGTCGACAGGCCTGACAAGCAGCTCGCATATAGGGCGCGATGCCATGGCTCACCTTCAGCCGACAAGCTTTACAGACCTGCTCGAACTGCTGCCGGGCAATATATCGAAGAATCCCGACATGGCCTCGGCCAATACTATAAGCCTTAGGGAAACAGGCAATATCAGCGCGAACGGTAAGGAAAGCGACAATCCCGACTACGCCATCTCGTCGCTCGGCACGCTCTTTGTCGTCGACGGCGTGCCTGTGTCTACCGACGCCAATCTCCAGAGTGTAGGCACCCTCGCCGATGTGACCTCGCCCGAAGGTAAGCGTGACATCACAAACCGCGGTGTCGACATGCGTTCGATTTCTACCGACAACATTGAGAGTGTCGATATCGTCAGAGGCATACCCTCGGCCGAGTACGGCAATCTCACCTCGGGCATGGTCAGCATCCGCCGCGTCAAACGGGCGATACCGCTGACGGCCCGCTTCAAGGCCGATGAGTTCAGCAAACTGTTCTCGGCCGGCAAAGGACTCGCCTTTGGCGGCGGCGACCATGTCGTCAACGCCGATGTCTCTTATCTCGACGCCAAGGCCGATCCGCGCAATTCGCTCGAAAACTATAAGCGCATCACCGCCTCGGCTCGTCTGTCGTCGACTTTCGCGAGACCGGCTTTTATGACTTCATGGAATCTGGGCCTTGACTATACCGGCTCTGTCGACAGGGCCAAAACCGATCCCGACCTCTCCAACAACAAGGTTGATGAATTTAAATCGACATACAACCGTCTGGCGCTGAACACCGATGTGACATTCACTTTCCCGTTTCTCAAACTGCTGCGCACGGTCGATGCCAGGCTCTCGGTCAGCGGTCAGGACGACCGGCTCACACGTCGGCGTCAGGTGGCGCCGCTGAGGGCTTCGATTGCCCCGACAAGTTATGACGAAGGCATCAGCGAGGGGCGTTTCCTTCTTGGCGAATATATCGCCGATTATCTCAGCGAAGGCCGTCCGGTAAACCTTTTTGCCAAAGTCAAGGCTGCCGGCAAGGCGGCGACCGGCGTCGTCGCTCACGATTATATGGCCGGCGGCGAGTTTTCTCTTTCGAAGAATTTCGGTCGCGGTCAGGTCTACGATCTCAGCCGGCCGTTGTCGGCTTCATGGACTTCACGCCCACGCCGCTACAGCGACATACCCGCCCTCGACGTGCTGTCGTTTTTCGCTGAAGACGCCGTGACGGTCAAGGCCGGCGACAACCGCCTTGACCTGCAGGCCGGTCTGCGCACACAGCAGCTCGTCGGTCTCGACAGCCGCTATCTGCTGTCGGGAAAAGTCTATCTCGACCCGCGTGTCAACATTTCGTGGCGTATGCCATTGAATGTCAGTGGGCATACTCTTGCACTGACTTTTGCAGCCGGTTACGGTCTGACGACAAGGATGCCGACTGTCGACTATCTCTTTCCGCAACAGAGCTACAACGATTTCATACGCCTCGCCTACTATAACGCCGCCGATCCCGTGAACGGGAGCCTCGTAAGCCTCCACACCTATGTCGACGATGCCACAAACTATGGTCTCCGGGCCGCGAGAAACAACAAATTCGAGTTCAGAGTCGGCGCCGATTTTCTCGGCAACAATCTGTCGGTCACTGTCTTCAGCGAGAAGATGAATTCAGGTTTCCGTTACTCGCAGGTCTATGCCCCTTATGCCTACCGGCGCTACGTCCTGCCCGAAGAGACGTCGGCCTCGCGCCCTGACCTCGACCGTCTTGCCTACGAGGATGTCAGAGTGCTCGACGGCTACCGCAAAGTCACCAACGGCAGCCGCATCGACAAGCGTGGCGTCGAGTTCCAGCTCACTACGGCGCGCTGGCGTGCTCTGGGCACTTCGCTGATTGTCAGCGGGGCATGGTTCAGGACCCGCTATTCAAACTCGCAGAAACTCTTTGCTCCCGTCAGCGATGTCATTGACAACGTAGCCGTCAGCGACAGATATGTCGGTCTCTATGACTATGATGACGGTCGTGTCAACAGCACGTTCAACACCAATTTCATGTTTGACACCCGCATCAGCCGTGCCGGCCTGATATTTTCGACCACTCTGCAGTGCATGTGGTTTGTCAGGACGCGCCTGATGAAGAAAAACGGTGTGCCGACAGAATACCTTTCGGCTGCCGACGGTCTTCTTCACCCATATGACCCCGACGCTGTCGAAGATCCGGCCCTCGGGCTGCTCGTCAGACATTACAATGACGACTCGTTCAGACAGCAGACTATCCCTACGGCCATGTATCTCAATTTCAAGGCCACGAAGACTATCGGCCGTTATTTGCGGGCCGCGGTCTTTGTCAACCGTCTGATCGACTGGCTGCCGTCGTATAAAAGCAATGGCCTGACCGTGCGGCGGTCGTCTGACACCTATTTCGGTATGGAAATAACGTTAACGCTATAAATCGCTATGTATAAGATAATCACCACACTATTATTCACTTTGGCCCTATGCGGCTGCGGCTCGCTGCTCGACGACGACGTCAGGCTATACGAAGTCGCTGTTTCTGTCGACTTCCCCGAGGGCACTGATGCCGCCGCGATGACAGATGCGTTCGTGACATTCAAAAATGTCTCTACCGGTGCTGTCACGACCTTCGCGGCAAACGGCCCGATGAAGGTCATGCAGGGACTCTATGATGTCAGTTTCGAGGCCGATGTCGTCCTTGACAACGGCGTGACTTCACGTCTGCGGGCCATGAAACAGGCTGTCACGGTTGTCGCTGACGGCACTGTCGTGAGGCTCAAGGCTTCGGGCAGCATCGTCGCCGACGACTTCATAATCTCCGAAATCTTTTTTACCGGTACGCTGCAGACGTCGGGCAACGCCTACGCGGGCGACGACTACATAAAAATCTATAACAACAGCGACCGGGTCATTTATGCCGACGGTCTGGCGCTCTTTGAGTCTAAGTTTCTGACTACCGAGAAATATGATTTCACCCCCGACATCATGGGCGAGGCCATGACCGTCGATGCCGTCTATGTCATTCCCGGCAGCGGTCGCGATCATCCGGTAGAGCCTGGCGGATATATTCTGCTGGCCGACAATGCCGTCGACCATCGGGCCATGAATCCCAATTCGTTCGATCTCAGCCATGCCGACTGGGAGTGGTATGACGAGTCGTCGACACCGGCACAGAGCGATTTCGACAATCCCGCTGTCGGGAATCTCGATAAGTGGTATTGCTACACGCGTTCGTTCTGGATGCTTCACAACCGTGGATTCAAGGCTTACGGTCTCGCGCGTATTCCTGTAGGCAAAGAGAGCTGGCTGCGCGACTATGTCTACAGTTACGACTACGAGATAATCACTGCGGCAGGTTCGTTCCCGATGACACAGACGGCCTACCGCATGCCCAACGAGTGGATTGTTGACCTGGTGACTTTGTCTGTCGAATCGAAATATCAGTGGAACATCAGCATTCCCTCGCTCGATTGCGGCTGGACCTCCTGCGGCAAAATCGACGGCGACAAGACGCGGTATTTCAAGGCCGTGCGCCGCAAGTTCCTTTATACCGGTGAAAACGGTGTCGCAGTCTTTCAGGATACCAACAATTCGACGGCCGACTTCAACGCGTCGGTCACGCCGTCGGAAATCGAACGGCAGAAGACGCCCCTGTCTGTCACCGGCGAACGTCCGGCAGCCGAAACCTATGACGGAGTGATTGAAAAATGAAATTCTCGCGATTAATATTATTGACGGCTTGCGCCGTAGTGTTCATGACGGTTGCGGGACAGAGGGCCGACAGCCTTCTGACGCATCGCATTGCCGGACATTCGTCGCCCGAGGGCCGCGTTGCCGCTTTGGCCTATGACAATCCGTCGATGGTTCCATTGCGCTACGCAACCTCTCTCAGCCGCCTGTCTCCCGGCTATGACCGCAGTTGGTCGGATGCCGCCGTCAGAGCGCAGCAGGGCAGGGGTAACTCCACAGGGCGCTTTGGCGCTGATACCTATATCCATACCGGTGACGCTACTGTCTGGGGTGGTGCGGCGTATGAGAACGGCAGGATTTATGACGTGCGGTGGTGTGAGGCTTCTGACTTTGACATCGTTTACCCCTACGTCACGGCCGATGCCGTCGGAGGTGACATGAAAGCCGAGCGCTACTCGTTTGCGGGCGGATATGCGGCGCCGGTCAGCTGCTTCACTCTCGGCTGTCGGCTGTCGTATGCCGCCGGCCATTATTACAGGGATGTCGATCCGCGTCCGCGTAATATCACGGGGCGCCTTGACGCCGCAATCGGCGTGGCGCGTGTGATTGGTCCTTATCGTGTCGGGCTGGCTGTCGACTTCATGAAATACCGCCAGAGCAATAACCTTCTGTTCATGAGTGAGCTGGGCGAGGCCCGGATATACCATCTCACCGGCCTTGGCGGACATTATGTGCGTTTCGACGGACTGGGGAAGGATTGCTCTTACAGCGGCGAGCGCTATGGCGTGCAGCTCGATTTGTTGCCTGAGCACGGCTGCGGTTTCTTCGGAGCTGTAGCCCTGCACCGTTTCTCGTTCGATTATGTAATCCGCGATCTCAATCATCTGCCCATGTCGTCGGTGTCCGACAACAGCCTCGCTTTTGAATGTGGCTACCGGTATGACCGCGGTGCTGATTTCGCCGCAGTCACGGTCGCCGGTGATTACAGCCGCCGCATCGGGCGCGAGAATATCTTCGGTGACCCGGTGTCGGGGCAATATCCTGAGATCGGGAGCATGAAAATGTATGGCGCCGACAGTTGCGCCACCTCGCTCGAGGCTCTGTATATGCGGCGCGCAGGTGTGTTTACTTTCGGCGCCACAGCCCGTGGCGCCATATCGCATGACGAGAAGGCCTGTCTCTCGCCGCGTCGGCAGTGGCTTGTCGATGCCGTGATGATGGGCGTGGGTGTCGATGCGTCGTATACCGGTAGTCGCTTCCATTCGCGCCTGCGTCTTGGCTATGACAGGCGTTTTGTCACCGACAGCTCGCTCGGCGGTGTCGACGGCGATGACGGCATCGGCCTCGGCGACGTCGTGCTCTCTGACTTCGGCTTTGCATCGGCGGATACCGACAGATTCTCGGCGTCGCTTGCCGGCGCCATGGCCATCGGACGTCGGCTTGCTCTCGGAGCGTCGGTCGAATGGTCACACACATCTTATGGCCGCCGTGTCAGCTCTGACGGGCTGTGGGCCGCGGTGTCGCTTTATTTCTGACAATGACAATAAACCAACATAACATTTGATAAAATGAATATAAGACAAAAACTGACTATCATGCTGCTTGGCGGCGCCATGGCCTCGTTGGCGATGCCTCCGGCCGACAGCGCCGTCGTCACGGGTCGCCTTGACAACGGCCTGACATACTACATCCGCCACAATGACGTTGTTCCCGGTCAGGCCGACTTCTTTATCGGCTGGAAGGTCGGCTCGGTCAACGAGGAAGAGAACCAGCGCGGTCTCGCCCATTTCCTCGAACACATGTGTTTCAACGGCACAGAGCATTTCCCCGGCAATACTCTGATCTCATGGCTCGAGTCAAATGGTGTGCGTTTCGGCGCCAACCTCAATGCCTATACTTCGACCGACGAGACTGTCTATAACATCTCTAAGGTGCCCGTCAGCCGGCCCACAATGGTAGACTCATGTCTGCTGATACTCCGCGACTGGAGCCGCGGACTGACCCTCGACCCCGGCGAGATTGACAAAGAGCGCGGCGTCATCGAGAACGAATGGCGTCATCGCAGTTCTGCCACAAACCGTATGCTTGAGAAAGCTCTTCCCGAAGTCTATCCCGGCAGCCGTTACGGCGAGCGAATGCCTATCGGACTCATGGAAGTCGTCAGAAATTTCACGCCCGGGGATTTGCGTGCATACTACGACAGATGGTATTATCCTGTCAACGAGGCTGTGATTGTTGTCGGCGACATCGATCCGGCTTATGTCGAGACCCGCATAAAGACAATGTTCTCTGACATTGCCGTTCCTGACGGCATCGGGGCCTCACCTGTCTATAACGTGGCCGCCAATGACAGGATTTGTGTGTCGGTCCAGCGCGACAAAGAGCAGAATGTCGAGCTTGTGCAGCTTTATTTCAAGCACCCTGCCGCCGAAGGCGACAACGTATCGCGCGCCGATATCCGCCGCGGACTTGTGTCGGAACTTATGACCTCGATGCTCGCCCACCGTTTTGACGAGGCCGAGCAGAGCGACGACTGTCCTCACACCTATCTCGGCATCGGCGACATGAAATATCTGATGTCGCGCCCCGTCGACGCTCTCACGTTCAAAGGTGTCGTCAGAACAGGCCGTGCGGCCGACGCCATGACACTCTGGACGCGCGAGATCCGTCGGGCCTATGACCATGGCTTCTGTCCCGGCGAGCTTGATCTCGCCAAGCGCGAGCTGCGCCAGAGCCTTGTCACGGAAAAGAAAAAGGCTCCGCGCACTTCCAACACCGAGTATGCCCGCCGTTATGCCCGTCATTTTATCGACGGAGGCAATCTGATGTCGGTCGACGACCGCATTGCCCTTGAGCTGGAAATCGCAGACAGCATCACCCCTGACGAGGCGGCCGCATACCTGCGCGAGATTGTTACGCCTGACGGACACAACACCGTCATACTCGCCTATCAGCCTGACCGCAGCGACATAGTGCGCGTCGAGCCGGCCGTGCTCGAGGCCGCTTTCAGCGCCGGTATCTCGTCTCAGACAGAGCCTTATACCGACAAAGCTGTCGGGGAAGCGCTCCTCGCGCGCGAGCCTTTGGCCGGAACCATTGTCTCGGCTGACTCAATAGCCGGTCTCGGCATCAAGGTATATACTCTGTCAAACGGCATCAGAGTGCTCGCCAAAAAGACTGACTATGTTCCCGGACAGATATATGTGCGCGGTGTCGGACCGGGCGGCCTCTCTCAGGAGTATGCCGAGGCCATTGCGCCGACGATGAAAATGATAAACGATGTCGTGGCCGTCAGCGCTTTCGGCGACTATTCGGCCACAGACCTCAAAAATCTTCTGACCGGCCGTAATGTCAATGCGACCATCTCGGTGTCGAACACCGAGGAGACCGTCGAGGCTGCCACAGATGCCGACAACATGACCGACGCCTTCCGTCTCATCTATCTTAAATCAACCGGTCTGCGACCTGACCCCAAGGCTTTCGGCCGCTGGCGTCAGCAGGCGCGCAACCGTTTGCGCAATATCTTCTCCAACCCCGTGCAGGTGATGGGTGATTCGATTCACCGCAACATCTACTCTCATCATCCGCTTGGTGCCAAAGAGACCGTCGCCACTATAGATTCTGTCGATTACGACCTCGCTGTCACGCTCTTCAAAAACCGTTTCGCCGATATGGCCGATTTCACATTCTATGTCGCCGGTGATTTCGACACCGACAGCCTCGAGTCGTGCCTCGGTCGTTATATCGCGACCTTGCCGACAAACGGTCGCATCGAGCGTCCGCGTGACATCGGCTACAGATATATCCAGGGCGACAACACTATCGAATTCGATTGCGCTATGGAGACTCCTCTGGCCGTTGTCTACTCTTTTCTCAACGGCGAGTGTGAGTTCACTCTGCCCGACGTCATGATGGCCTCTATATTCGGCAATATCCTCAAAACCCGCCTGCTCAATGATATACGCGAGGAACGCGGCTGGACATATTCGGTCAGGACACACGCCTCTGTCAGCGCCGGTATGAACGGTGACGACCCCGCGCGTCTGATGATGCCTGTCTATATCAAGGCCGAGCCGGGTCATGAGAACGAGGTCGCCGAAATTGTCAGGGCCACTGTCGCCGACCTCGCCCAGAACGGTGCTACAGCCGCAGAGCTTGAGAAAGTACGCGAGAATCTTATCAAGAATTATGACGACAACAGCCGCGACAATGCCTATTGGCTTCACGTGATGAAAAATATCGTCAAGTTCAATCAGGATATGCACAGCGGTTTCAATGACGTCGTCGGCGGTATCACCCCCGGGACCCTGCGCGACTTTACCCGTCGCTATGTCGTACCCGCAGGCCTCACGCAAATCATCATGCACCCCGCGAAAAACTGATTCAGCTACAATAAGTCACAGAATCTGCTTTAACTATGCTACAAAAGCCCCAACTCGTGAAAGTTGGGGCTTTTGTAGCATAAACCACACCTTATCCAAATTCCAATCCCCTCGCACGCCGTAAAATTTTTGACCCGCTCCGAACTTCTGCTCGGGAAAAAGCATGAAATCTTGCCAAATATCGGAATTGTGAAGAATAATTTATATATTTGCGTCTGTAATAAATATTTATATGGCAGATAAAAAGAATTATAGACTCCGTATTGCTGATAAGCTTCTCGAACGAAAATTGAGAGGCAAAGGCGCTGTGCTTATCGAAGGAGCAAAATGGTGCGGCAAAATCAGGCTTCAAACGTATCCATAAAAGATGATATGGCTGAAAATGAAGGCGGCACTCTTGACGTCGAGACTATTGCCTCATATATAAGAGCGTTGAAACGTATATTTGTCATAGAGGATGCCGAGGCATGGAATCCTAATCTAAGGTCGAAAACGGCTATTCGTTCATCATATACACGATATTTTACAGACCCGTCTATAGCAACCGCATCATTGGGACTCGGCCCCGATGATTTGATTGCCGATCTGAATACATTTGGCCTTATTTTTGAAACTCTATGTATGCGTGACCTGCGAGTCTATGCCGAGGCGCTTAATGGCAGAGTCTATCATTATCGAGATAAAAACGGACTTGAGTGCGATGCTGTCATACACCTCCGGGATGGCCGGTATGGGCTGGTTGAATTTAAGCTTGGAGGCGACAATCTTATAAATCATGGAGCTATGACCTTGCTTTCGCTCGCCGAAAAGATTGACACGACAAAGATGAAAACACCATCGTTTATGATGGTGCTGACAGCAGCCGGTGACTATGCCTATCGTCGTGATGACGGTGTTCTTGTTGTGCCTGTCGGCTGCCTTAAAGATTAAAGAGCCGGAGGCTTGCAATTTTATTAACCCTGGTGGAATTAAACGTTCCATTGACGCCCCTGACCTTAATGACCTCGTGCTTCTCTCAATCGCAAAAATTTTTGTTTCATCTCCGAGCTTCTGCGAGGTAATGACTTTCTTCTTCATCAGCCTAACTATTAAAGTGCGGCGACGAGCTCGTCGCCGAGCCTTCAAATTTGTCCCCGTGTCGGCGGCTTGCCGCCGTATGGAACTACGGCTTAAACCGTAGTAGCCAACTCATTGGGTCCAAGGACTGAAGCCCTTGGTCCATGCCTCCTACCCCCCCCC
>CABUPJ010000038.1 GCA_902493335.1 uncultured Porphyromonadaceae bacterium | reverse complement strand
TCTTCTGATACTCCATGCCCGCGCCGACATCCCCCATCTCTACCGCTGGCCCGGCCTAAAGGAATACACCGACCCCTCGCTCGCCCCTCCCGACGTACCGGTAAAGAAGCCCGACCCCACTGTCCCGATAATAATTCCACTGAAACTAAAGAAGTCTGAGAGCCTATGGAACAAGGGCTTCAGCCCTTGTGATGAAACGATAGCCAGCAAGTTACCACCCCATCCACGACCACTTTAGCGGCAGACATCCCCGCGCACCTAAAAAGTCAAAACGATGTCAAAAGTACATTGACATCGTTGTTACAAAAAACTATTAATGTGCGGCCTCGAGTTCGAGGCCGTGTGAAGACTATGGGCCTAATCCCCTGCTGACTTGCTCTTAACGTGCGGCATCGCTCCGTTATGTACAATTGCGAATCGTGCATTATTTATTGTGCATTGAATATAGAGCTTTAATAACTTTTCGTCGGACAGAGAGTAGGCCGGGGGAGAGTGTGCCTGAATCCATGAGAGCGATTTCGTTCGTCAGCTCGGGTAACAGGTCGGGATATAGGCGGCACATGGCATAGGCTTGTTTGAGACATAGCGCGCGGACACCGTATGGTTCGGTCGAATTGATGGTCGACAGGCAGAAGTCGAGATAATCGGTGCGGACATCATCGGCGCCGGTTTTAAGGCTGTCGAGCAGCGATAGTATCAGTCTCCGCTGCCCCGTATGGTCTGTCTGCAGCATGCGGTCTATCAGCTGATTTCTTATCTCGGCGAGACATTCCTTGTCTTTGGCCGAAAAGTGTGTGAGAATCCACAGTGCGTTATATGCCACTCTGCTGTCACTGTCGAAGACGAGAGACAGCAGAGTGTTTCGGGCTGAGTCATCGGCCGCGCACCAGTCGCGGAGACCCACTATCGTCTGCTGGCCGATTCTGCTGCCGAGGATATGTCGCAGGTCTGAATCCATTTAGAGCTTGTTTAAAAATAAATGTTATCGCCAAGGCTGTCAGTCGTCGAGCAGATTTTCGCGTGTGATGAGGGAGTTATGGGGCTCCATAACGACCGAAGAACATGCGGGAAGATGCCGGCGAATGGCAGTCATACGGTAATATTTTTTCATTATTTTGCGAATATAAATCTTTTTAAATTTAATATTGAGACTTGTCGGTTATAATAATGTTACTTCCGGCTCGCTTATCCTGGCCGCTTTTCGCGTTGCTCCTCAGTCATGTACATCCGGTACACTCCTTCGTCACAAAACGAAAATCATCTCAAGCTAAGCGACCTTGGCATAAACATTTGTTATTAAACAAGCTCTTATTCGAGCGGCTGGTTTAGACGGCGCAGGTGGGCCGCGTAATTGAAGCCGTATACCTCATAGATATCCATCAGCTGAGGAAGACGGCGTAGAAACATCGTGTAGTCTTTCGTCGAGGGGTCGACCCACTGTATCTCGCTCAGAGCCGCATAGCGGGGAAGTGCCTGATATTCGACGTCGGTGAAATGGAAAAGGCGTTCGGTCCACATGTTGGCCTGGACACCGAGAATGTGCTTGCCTTCTTCAGGGGTGAGTACCGAAGGAACGGGGTCGAAGCTGTAGACCTTGTCGACGGGGACATAGTTGAAGCAGCCGTGTGGTTCATTGGGCTCGCGGCTCTGGAAATAGTCGAAATAGAGATATGCCGTCGGCGTCATGATGACGTCGTGACCCGAGCGGGCAGCCGTGATGCCGCCGTCTATGCCCTGCCACGACATTATGGTTGCCGTGGGCGACACTTTCCCTTCGAGTATCTCGTCCCAGCCGATTATCTTGCGTCCGCGGGCATTGACAAATTTCTCGGCGTGGTCCATGACGTGGTTCTGAAGCAGCTGTTCGGCTGTGTGGTGCCCGTCGGATACAAGGCCGAGCTCTTTGATTTTGGCCTGACATTTGGGGCACTCCTGCCAGCGGAACTTCGGACATTCGTCGCCGCCGATGTGGATGTATTCAGAGGGGAAGATGTCGATAACCTCGGCGAGGACGTCGTCGATGAAGTCATATATCCTGTCGTTGCCGGCGCAGAGCACTTCGTTTGTGATGCCCCAGTCCTGCCAGACTTCATACGGACCGCCCGTACAGCCCAGTTCGGGATATACGGCGAGAGCGGCCTGCATATGACCGGGCATGTCGATCTCGGGGATGACGGTGATGTTGCGGTCGGCTGCATATGCGATTATGTCGCGGGCCTCGTCCTGAGTGTAGAAGCCGCCGTGAGGTATGCCGTCGAATTCACCCGGGCGGCCTTTGATGGCCGTGCCTTTGCGCTTCGAGCCTTCGGCGGCGAGGCGCGGGTGTTTCTTGATTTCGATGCGCCAGCCCTGGTCGTCGGTCAGATGCCAGTGGAGGCGGTTCATGTTATGCATGGCCATGATGTCGATGAAGCGCTTGACCGAGTCGGTCGTGAAGAAGTGGCGGCTGACATCAAGATGGGCGCCGCGGTAGCCGAAACGCGGGTAGTCGATGACACTGACGGCGGGCAGTTCGATTGACGCGGCTTTGCCGGCGGGCAGTGATTTGCGCAGGGTCTGGATGCCGTAGAAGACACCGCCGTTGTCGGGGGCCGTGATGGTGACGCCGTCGGCCTTGACAGTGAGAGAGTAGCCCTCGGGCTTCCCCTCGCCTCCGACGGCGAGGCTGATGCCGTCATTGCCGTTGCCGGCCGTGGGCGCGAGCGAGATGCCGGTCTGTTCCTTGACATATCCGGCGAGGAAACCGGCATATTTGGCGAGCGTGGCGTTGTCGGCGGGATAATATACCTTCACGCCGTCGCGCAGAACGAATGGAGCGGCATTGTCGGTGTAGACGACTTCACGCGGCATGGGGATGACTTTGAAATTGGCTTTCGGGGCGGCTGCGGCAGGCAGACAGGCGCATGTCAGTGCCAGAACGACTGCCGCGCGGGCTATGGTCTTGATAAATTTCATTGATTGGAGGTGTTGAGTTATAGGATAATGCTTGGTTATGTGCAAATCTACTAAAAAAAACTATATCATCGGGCTTATCGGCATGCAAAGAAGCCGATATTATAATTTTTTGTGTATTTTTGCCGAGACAAACATGGCGCAGTCAACGGCGCCGCAATATTATAATGATGAAAAAGACATTCAGGACACTTCTTTTTGCGGCGGCATCGCTTTGCTGCCTGACGGCTTCGGCCGAGAAATACAAGGTCATCATCCCCTTCGGCGAAGACGAGGAGGGTGCTATGGCCTATATGGTTAATTTTGACACCGGCGACAAGATTGACAGCGTCATCGTGGCCGACAAGGCAGCCGTGTTCACCGGCGAGATCGACGAGCCCGTCGTCGCCCGAGTGCTTGTCGACGGACAGCGTGTCGGCACCTTCATTCTCGAGAGCGGCACGATAGGCTACAATCACGAGCACGGCGCTTTCGGCTCTATGCTCAACGACCGCCTCAAGGCCATCAGCGACTCGGTGGGCGCCATCGCCGGTAAATTCCGCGGCGCCGCCACTGACGCCGAGCGCGAGGCCATCTATGCCGGCTATCAGAAATATATCGACTCGCAGATAGCCGAAAACCTCGACAGCCCGATAGCCTATTACCTCTTCATCCAGGACGCCGGTTCGCTTGAGCCCGCTGAATTCGAGGCCGCGCTGAAGAAATATCCCGCGCTCGCCTCATATCAGCGCGTCGGCAAGATCAAAGAGTCTCACGCACGCCGTCAGGCCACATCGCCGGGCAACATGTTTGCTGACTTTGAGGTCGAATATCAGGGCAAGACCTACCGTCTGAGCGATTATGTCGCCAAAGGACGTTATGTGCTTGTCGACTACTGGGCAAGCTGGTGCGGCCCGTGCCTGCGTCAGCTTCCTGTGCTCAAGGAGCTTTACAGCGAGTATAAAGACAAGGGTCTCGACGTGCTCGGCGTAGCCGTCTGGGATCAGCCTGCCGACACCGAGGCCGCCATCGTCAGCCACGAGCTGCCTTGGCCCTGCATCATCAACGCAGGCAATGTGCCGACCGACCTTTACGGCATCAACGGCATCCCCTGCATAATCCTCTACGGTCCTGACGGCAAGATTCTCGTGCGTGACAAGCAGGGCGACGAACTCAAGGCCGCCGTCCGTGAGTTTATGGATAAGAAATAAGCGGAGAGCAGGGGGGAGGTGTCACCTCCGTCTCAGCACACGGTTGACAGCCGGCGGAGCCGTGAAGACGGCCACCCAGACGCCGGCCCAGTCGGCCAGCAGATCAAGAACATCGCCCGAACGGCTGTCGGTCAGATAAGCCTGGGCGAGTTCGTCGGCTATACAGGCCACCATGACATATGCAGCCACTGTAGACATGAATCTGAACGTCAACTGCCGTTGGCGTTCAGCTCTTTTATAGTCGAAGGCGATGGAGCCGACAAGTCCGCCCATCATTATGGCGTGGATAAGTTTGTCGAGATGGGGTATCTCGATGCTGACATCGCCCGTGGGGTCTGACGACAGCGTGGCATAGAGTATCAGGCCTATGACAATCAGTGTTGGCCAGTATTGGCAGAAAAATGTTTTGATTCGTTTCATTTGTTGACAGGTTCATCAAGGTAATTGCGGCTCACGGCCTTGCCCGCGGCTTTTTTGGTGGGTTTGGCTGTGCGCCGGCGGGTTTGTGTGGCGGTGGTGCTGTCACCCGGAGCGCTGGCTTTGGCGGCTTCGATGACGGCGGCGACACTGTCGGCGTCGGCGATGTGGCGCTCGATGGCGCCGCTGCGGCCGCCGGTCGGACATGAGGTCACAGCCACGCCCACGGCAAGCGCGACGACAAGAGCCGTCATGGCGACAGTTTCGAGAGAGGTGAGTCTCAGTTTCATCTTTCGTCAGATAAGCTTTGAAATCATGATGGCGGCTATGAGAAGCGGCGCGACATAGCGTATTACGAAAGCCACGGCCGAGGTGATGCGAGATTTGATGGTGCCGTGGTTTGAGAGCTGTTCGTCGAGAAGATGGTGCGGGCCAAACCAGCCGACATAGACACAGACCCCGATGGAGACAAGCGGCAGCAGTATGTCGGTCGTTGTCGAGTCGAGGAAGTCGAATATATTCTTGCCGGTTATCGTGAAATCGCTCAGAGAGCCGTATGACAGCGAGCAGACCGAACTGAAGACAAAGAGCGGCAGCATCACCGTCAGGCATGCGCGCCGGCGGCTCATCGAGAAGTGGTTCTGCATGAAGGCTATCGACACTTCGGCTATCGACACTGTCGACGTCAGCGCGGCGACCAGCAGAAGCAGGAAGAACATTATCGACCAAAGCACCGTGCCCGGCATGTTGGTGAACACTTCGGGCAGTGTGACAAAGACGAGAGTGGCGCCGGCGAGGCTGTGGTCGTCGAGGCCGAATGTCGTCACCGCCGGGAATATTATGCAGCCGGTGAGGATGGCGACGAGCAGACTCATCATCGACACGATGACCGACGTGCGCGTCAGCCGGGTGTCGTCGGGGTAATATGACGCGTATGTTATGAGAATGCCCATGCCGAGGCTGAGAGAGAAAAATGTTTGGCCGAGCGCGCTGACAAACACCTCGGGCGTGATCTTGGAGAAGTCGGGCGAGAGGAAAAATTCGAGGCCGCGGCCTGCGCCGGGCAGACTCAGCGTCACGGCACAGAGCACGACGAGTATCAGAAAAAGCAGAGGCATGAGTATGTTCGACAGGCGTTCGATGCCTTTCTGAACGCCGCCGAGCAGTATGCCGATATTGATCAGGATGACAGCCCAGGTCGCTGTCAGCGGCGCGAAGTCAGAGAAGATATATTGCTTCATCTTGCCGGTGAAGGCATGGTCGAGTGTGGCGTCTCCCTCGCCCAGACCGTTGTAGAGGTTGCCGGTCACCGATTCCCAGAGATATTCGAGAGTCCAGCCGGCGACGACCATATAATAGCAGAGTATGAGGTAAGAGGCTATGATGGCGAGGCCGCCGACGAGAGGCCATTTCGAGCCGGGCGACAGACGGCTGAACGAGCCGGCGGCGTCATTGCGGCCGGCTCGGCCGAGCGAGAACTCGGCCAGCATCACGGGGATGCCGAGCACCAGGACGCAGGCTATATAGAGAATAAGAAAGGCCGCACCGCCGTTGTTCTGTGTCTCGGCCGGGAAACGCCATACATTTCCCAGTCCGACGGCAGAGCCCACGGTCGCTGCGATCAATCCTATTTTTGAACCGAATTGAGCTTTCTTTGACATTATGTACGATGATTTGTTGACTATGCTGTAAAATTGACGCAAAATTACGCAAACTAATTTATAATTGCAAAATCATTGATAAAATTATTCGCCGGGTTGTCTGTATAGGAATAAATACTTATCTTTGCGATATATAAAGCCTAATATACACACAGCTAATAGCCATGGACCAGGATATATTTATCAGCTACAGCCGCAAGGACACGATGATCGCCGAACGCATCTGCGCGGCGCTCGACCGCGTCGGCATCACGTATTTCATAGACCGTCAGGGAATAGCCGGCGGCATGGAATTCCCGGAAGTGCTCGCCGACGCCATCACCGACTGCAAGATATTTCTCTTTCTCGCGAGCGAGAACTCTTATGTCTCTAAGTTTACCAACAGCGAGATAACATTCGCTTTCAACGAGAAACAGCCCAACTCGATACTGCCGTATATCATCGATGGCTCGCAGATGCCCAAGAAGATGCGCTTTATCTTCTCGGGAATCAACTGGCGCACGATCGAGCAGCATCCCATCGACACGGTGCTTATGAACGACCTGCTTCAGCTGCTCGGACGCGAGGCCGCGAACACACCGCGCCGCCCGACCAGGGTGCCCGGCGGTCTCGGCAGGGACAGCGGCACTGTCGACGTCGGCGGAGGAACGACATCGATGACCCAGGCCGAGATTGACAAGACCAAAGGCGCCGCCGACGCCCTCTATAATCAGAAGAAATACAGCGAAGCATATCAGCTCTACCTCAAGGCCGCCGACGCCGGCGATTACTGGTGCCAGTTCCGCGTGGCGTGGATGGCAAACAACGCCGAGGGCGTCACGAAAAACGTCGATACGGCCCGCAAATATTATACCATGTCGGCCAATCAGGGATATAACTACGCGCAGTATAATCTCGGCGTGATATATGACATAGACCTGAACCAGAAGACCGAGGCATACAAATGGTACAGCAAGGCAGCCGAGCAGGACCATGCGTCGGCAATGCACAATCTCGGTTTGCTCCTCGCCAATGGCGAGGGCTGCGCCAAAGACCTCGCTGAAGCCCATCGCTGGCATAAGAAACTCGCCGACAAGGGCGACGGGCGCGGATATAACTCGCTCGGCAATGATTATTATAACGGTACGGGCGTCGCGGTCGATTACGGTAAGGCGGTCGACTACTTCCGCCGTGGCTATGAGGCCGGCAACGTCTATGCTACGTCGAATCTCGGCATGTGCTATGAGTATGGCAAGGGCGTGACCAAAGATCTCGAAATGGCCAAAAAATACTATAAAGAGGCCGCCGACAAGGGTAATAAATATGCAAAAGAGCAGTATGAGCGCCTCTCGAAGTCATCATCATCGACGTCGACGACCACAAACTCGACAGCCATGTCGAAATCATCGGTTGACGAACTCGTCAAACAGGCCGACAAACTATATGATGCAGCCAAATATTCCGAGGCCGTCCCGAAATACCGCAAGGCTGCCGACGCCGGCAGCTCGTGGGCGCAGTTCCGAGTGGGCTGGATGGCAAACAACGCCGAGGGCATGTCGAAAGATCCCGAGACGGCCCGCAAATATTATATGATGTCGGCACAGCAGGGCTACCGTTACGCCCAGTATAATCTCGCAGTCATATATGATGCCGAGAAAAATTATGCCGAGTCGTATAAATGGTACCGCAAGGCTGCCGAGCAGGACCACGATTCAGCCATGTACTGGCTCGGTGTGGCGCTGAAAGACGGTAATGGCTGTGTCAAGGATGAGAAGGAGGCTCATTCATGGTTTATGAAGCTTGCCGCCAAAAACGACAAGCGCGCTCTTGGCGCAGTCGGTAACGACTACTATTATGGTCGCGGTGTCGAAGTCGACCTCCCCAAATCGGTCGAATATTACCGCAAGGCCGCCGATCTCGGGCATGTTTACTCGCAATACAGTCTGGGCTATGCCTACGAGTACGGCAAGGGTGTAACCGCCAATCTCGACGAAGCGAAGCGCTGGTACCGCAAAGCCGCTGACGGTGGCAACGAGAGCGCCCGCAAGGCCCTCGAGAAACTCAAAAGCGGCAATGCGTCCGACCCGCTGTCGACGATGACCGAAGGCCAGCTCATCGACAAGGCCAACAGCCTCTATAACGCCAAGGATTATGCCGAAGCCTACCGCTATTATCAGGCCAGTGTCGACCGATTCCCCAATGCCAGCGTATGGTTGCGCATGGGCGTGATGTGTGAGGATGGTCTCGGAGTGCCGGTTGACGTCAACAAGGCAAAACGTTTTTATGAGCTCGCCGGTGAGAAGAACAATGCGCAGGCCTGGGTCTATCTCGGTCATCTCTATTACAACGGCAAGATCTCAAGAGACTATTCGCTCGCAGAGAAGTATTATCAGAAGGCCGATGCCTTAGGCGACGCCGCAGGCGCGGCCTGGACGGGAGTGCTCTATCACTATGCCCTCGGACGTCCGGCAGACAAGGCCAAGGCGCGCCAGTATTATGACAAGGCCATCTCCCGCGGCAGCAAATTCGCCGAAGAACAGAAGGCGAAACTTTGATAAGCAGACATAATATTTGTAATAAAACAGCGTCCGACGCAACTCATTTGTTGACGCCGGACGCGGTGTTTTGTGGAGAAATTTATTCAGTGACTTTGTTTTATGCCTTTTTAGGATTATTTCCTTCAAGACGGTAGTTCTTGGTTCTCTTCCAGAACTAAAGTTGCAAGGTATTTATCACTACGACATTGCAAATCTGCCACGCCTTCTTCGATTAGCCCGGCGGTTTCCGATTTATAGAAAATATCTGTGGCCTCAGAGAGCGTTAAATCAGACAGCTCGCAAATGGCCTTAATGATGTTCGCACATTTTGCCGCACGCAATGCCATTAAGCCATGCATCGCGATTGCGACGAATAAAGCGTTGAGCATATTTGACAGCTTGGTCGTATATAGAAGTCAGATAAAACCCTTTGCCAAAATCGAGATAATCACGGGAATGGATAGTGTCAGGTTGATTGACTGCAACGGTAGATGAATGATAAAGTATCATTAATTTAACACTCCTTTCTCCCGCATGTAGTCGGTTAAATCTTCTACTAAATAACGCGAGCTGAAAGTATGGAGCACGTCATAAGACGGAATAATGTATTCGTCAAGAATTCCCGAAGTTTTGAGTCTGTGATAGACTTCGCGCTGAGATAATCTTAGAACCTGCGCGAGTTTGCTGATGCAATAAGTTACAAATTCGAGAGTCTTGTTATCCATAAGTAAGCCGTTATTAGTTTAGTATTTGCCGCCACAAATATAACGATTAATTCGAGAAAACGGAGATATTTCACTTAAATTGTGTATTGCATGGCGCTTATCTGCCGCCGGCGGTTGAGCGGTCGGTTGAGGCGTCGACATCGACGAGTTTCTGAGCGCCGCGTTTCTGACGTCCCCACTGCAGGTTATAGCTCAATGACAGGTAGGGCGCGCGCATGTCGAGGCGCATGTGCTGGACGTTGCGGTTCCATTTGCTTATCGAGCGGCTTCCCTGGTCGTATTTGCCGAAGGGCATGATGACGCCGGCGCTGAACTGCCATGATTTCCAGTTGTAGCTAAGGTCGATTATGTTGAGGTCTTCGCCCCACGAGATTTTCTCGCCCCAGAGGTCACGCTGGGCGCGGATGTATTGTCCTGAAAGAGTAAAGCCCCAGTGCGTAAGCTCGATAGAGGCATTGCCGCTCCAGGCGTTGCTGTGATGGGTGTATCCTGTGCCGCGCATGCGCTCCATGCGGTACTGCAGATAGCCGCTTGCCATGAGCCAGTCGTGGATAATCTCGATCTGCGGAGCGAGGAAAAACGAGAGATTCTCGAGGCCGCGGCTGTTCTCGTAGGTCGTGATGAGGCGGTCGCCGTCCCAGCGCAGCAGGGGAGTGATGGCGTTGGGCGATGTGAAGGCGCGCACGCCAAATGAGCCGTTTACACGAGGTATGCTGAAGCCGTATCGGAAGGTGAGCATGTAGGAGTTGGCCGTCTTGAGATCCTGATTGCCGACGCGCCACTGGAATCCGTCGAGCTGCTGTGGCACGACGTTGGTCTCGGCCAGTGAGGGGGTCGACTGCCAGGATGTGAAGTTGAGGCGGAAGTTATGATTCTGGTTCAGCGAATATGTGACCGTCGCCTGTGGTCGCGGACACCAGGTGTGGGTGCCTTGGTCTGACTCTTTGAACAGGAAGTCGGTATACTGGACGCCCATGCCGGCGGTCGCCGTCCATTTACCTAATCGGTGGAAGTATTCGGCGAAGAAATAGACTTTGTCCTGCCGCTGATGGAATATGCTGCCGCCAAGGTTTTTATACTCCGAACGGTTGCGGTTGGCGGTATATGACGCTCCGGCGGTGAAGCGGCCGTTCGTCCAGTTCTTGATATAGTCGGCCTCGATGGCGTATGCCTGATTGCGGTCTTTGATGTCGGTATGGATGTCGTTGAGATATGAGGATGTCGCAGGCAATTGCTCTATGTAGGCTGAAAAAGACCGTCCGAAATAGAACGAACCGCTGAAGTTGACGACAAGCGTCTGTTTGCGCGGGAGCGACTGCTGCAAGTAGAGAGAGAAAGACGGTGTGCGTCCTTCGTCGCCTTGTGAATCGGTGAGCAGGATGTCGTCGCTGTCGTCGCTGAGCGACAGAAGTCCGTTGTATACGCTTTTGTTTCTAATGTTTTGCCACATGCTGAACTCGGCCATAAAGACGGTTGTGTCAGGTTTTATGTAGTTATATGAAGCCCAAGCGCTCGACTGGGTGTTGTCGAGCGAGCCGCCGCGCGATGTCTCGTTGCGGGTTAGCGATGAGCCGTCGGGGTAGGTGAATGTCTCGAAGTAGTCGCGGTGGGTCTTGAGTTTGTTGGTGAGCTTGAATCTGCCGCCGACCTCCCACTGAGAGCGTCCTGTGTTGAATTTTGCGTCGGCCATATAGAAGCCCCACGCCTGGTTGAGGGCCGGGCGAGCCTGAGTCTGGAGTGATCCGCCGGCGGTAGGGTTGGCGACAATGAAATTGAGCACGTAGTTTGCTCCGCCGTACCGAAGTCCGGGATTGTCGATCCACTCGACGCGTTTGATGGTCTCGGGCAGAAGCGCGCGCAGCTGGTCGACGGTTGATTCGCGGCCGTTGATGCGCACCTGTACTGACTGGCCGGCGGCTTGAATCGAGCCGAGTGCGTCGCTCACGGTGAGTGTCGGTATCATCAGATTGCTGAGCAGCTGCATGCCGTTTTTGGCGTTTTCGACTGCGCTCTTCGAGGGATGATAGACTTCCATGTCTGATTTGCGGATGACGCGGGGCGCTTCGATGACGATTTCGTCGAGCTCACGGACGGTTGTTGTGTCGGCGGTTTCTGTTTGTGCCGACGCGACGGGCGCAAGCAGTGATGAGAGCATGATTGTAAGTACCGTTTTCGTGGCGGTCTGTCTGTGATGAGTTTTGATACGTTTCATGTTTTTTCAAAAAGTTATGTTCGAGCGGGTGTAGACGGCCCGGCTTTCGCGTTTCTAATATAGTAGACGCAAAATTATAGTCATTTGTGACAAAAAATCTCAACAAATGTTGAGAATTGTGATTTTTTATGCCCGTTATCGGGCGAAGTAATAGGAGTCGAGGGTGATGACGGTCTGTTTGGCTTTCCCGCGGTCGCCTATCATTGTGGATTTCTGTCTGACTATGGCATAAGGCCAGCCGTTGACAAGATAGTCGGTTTGCAGGTAGTCTTCGTAAGTGCCGTCGACGTTTACCTGTGTGTCAAAGTTTTCATTGAAGCTGTCTGTAATGCTGTCATTGGCGAGTGTCTCGACGAGATTGCCGACCATTGATTTTAATTCGTTGCGTGGCAGAATATTGGTTACGTCGATGACAATATGGTAGGCTCCGTCGTCCTCGTCAACGAAGGCCGAAGAGTATGTTGTGTTCTCGAATGATGTGTCGGTTGCGTCTTCGTGCTCAGTGAATTCGCCGATTGCCATGGCTTGTCCGTGGTTCATGAAAAGCAGGTTAAGCTCTTCGAGATAGCCGTCGACGAGTTTGTCTGTGTCGATGTTTTTCGCATAGTCTGCCACATCGAATCCTATTTTCTTCAGCTCCTGAATTTCAGGAATCTTTGAGAACTCTTTGATGGCCTCTTTAAAAAGAGACTTGGCCTGTTTCTTGATTTGCCCGAGATTGTTGTATTTGGTTATGCTGCCATATTCATCTGTCTCGAAGTGGACGGTCGTGCCGACAATTTTATTGCCGAGTTTAGTAACTATTTCGTTTTGAAATTTCTTGATGGCAGATGCGGAGTCGGAGAGGACTGTAGCCGGAAATTCGAGGAAGGTATAGTCCATTTTATATCCCTCGGCGGTAGAGTCGACTACGTTTACGCGCACTTTCATGGCGAATGACGCGGTGCGTACAGTGTCACTGCCGTTTAGCTTCCATGAACTTTCACTGACCCAGTAAGTCACAGTGTCGTGCTTATTGAACCATGCGATTATGTTTATTGTGGAATCTTGCGCTGCGCTGTCGCATTGCTGTGATGAGGGGTTGCCGTAAACAGCGATGCTGACAGTCGCAACTAAAATGCATGATAGCCAAAGAATAATCTTCTTCATGGGGATGGATTTAAAATATTACTTATCGAAATTTCAGAATGTGCCTTTGAAGCCGCGTGAGACGCGCTCGCGGATGTCGTCGGAGACGGCTGTGGTGTCGACGGCAATGCTGTCGGCGGGAGCGGTCGGGCGTGAGGGTTTGCGGCGCGGTTGTTTTTCCTTTACGGCAGGCGGGACGGTCGGGTTGACTACAGAGTCGAGTGGCGCGGAGGCTGCGGCGATGCTGTCCTGACGGGCGGTTTCGATGCTGTCGCGACGGGCGCCGGCAATGCTGTCGGCGATGGCCTGACGGCGGTTTTCGCGGGCGACGAATTCGTCGAGTGTCATCTCGATGACTTCGCGACGGCGGGCGGTCTCTTCTTTTATTTCGGGAGCGACGGCTATTTCGTTGCCGCCGTCGGCCGGGACGACGATTTTTTCCTCGACGGGAGGAGTTTTTTGCTTTGATTTCTTCTGCTTCTTTTTCTTGTCGGGCGAGTTGCCTGTGGCTGCGAAGGTGACGCCCTCGACGCGGCCCGAGGCATGGTAGTGGCTTATGTAATATTTCTCGGCGAGGTCGCTGACGATGACGCCGCGCGACGACGAGGCGTGAATCATCTTGTTGTCGCCGATATATATGCCGACATGGCTGACCTTGCCTTTTGACGAGCCTTTGAAGAAGACGAGGTCGCCGGCCTCGAGGTCTTTGCGGCTGATGTCGCGGCAGTAACGGTGCTGGTCGGCAGAGCTGCGCGGCAGTTTCAGCGATGCTGCGTCGCGGTAGACGGCTACGACCATGCCCGAGCAGTCGACGCCCTTGCGCGAGTTGCCGCCGTAGCTGTAGGGCACACCCAGCCATTTGCGTGCCTCGCTGACCAGACGCCGGCCCATTTCGGTGTCGACCGACGATGAGGAGAGCCTGTGAGGCGCGGGCGTTACCGCTGTCTCACGGTCGGTCGGCTTGATTTTCACGCTGTTGCGCGATGATTTACATGATCCGAACAAGAGTAACAGTAATATTGATATGACGACAGAATAGTGGCGCACGCAGATTGGTTGTTTCTTTTTACAAATATAGTCATCTTCGGCGAGAGGCGAGCAAGAGAAGAGGCTGTTAACGCATGTTTATAAATTTAACACTAATTGTTAAAACAAATCTTAAACTTCAAAGCTTTCGGCAAAATAAGTTTAAACCTTTGGAAACTAATATCTCTATATTATAGAGTTTGATTATTTTTGTGCCATAGGAAAGAAAAAACATAAGTTCATTACAATACTAAGCTCTATGAAATCTAACAAATCTATGAAACCTTTTAAATTTTTGAAAACAATACAATTGTCGGTTCTTGTAGCGACGGCTCTTGTCGCAGCCACGGCTGCCGCCCAGATATCGACCGCGGGCGAATCTGACAAAGACAATGACCAGGGGCGCGAGCAGACCGGCCGTCATGACAACCGCGGCGGTCGCGTGATTTATCAGGATGACTTCACCAACGCGGCCGAGCAGACTGTCAACGGTGTCGTCTCGGTGAAGAGCTATGCCGTGCCGCGTCAGAACTACGGCCGCAACTATGGCATGGACATGTATGACGACCCTCTGTTTGAATTCTTCTTCGGCCGTCCCCGCCGTCAGGAGCAGCCCCGGGAGACCGAGCAGCCCAAACAGGTGCAGATCGGCCTCGGCTCGGGTGTCATCATCAGCAAAGACGGCTATATCGTCACCAACAACCACGTCATCGCTGACGCCGAGCGCCTTGAGGTCACTCTCAACGATAACCGCAACTTCGAGGCAAAGGTCATCGGCGCCGACCCAGTGACCGACCTCGCTCTTATAAAGATTGAAGCTCCGGACCTCCATGTCATACCCATCGGTGACTCGGAGGACCTCAAAGTCGGCGAGTGGGTGCTTGCCGTCGGCAATCCCTTCGGCTTCACTTCGTCGGTGACTTCAGGCATCGTCAGCGCCAAGGCGCGTAACATCTCGTCGTCGACCCGCACACCTTCGAGCGGCGGCATCGAGTCGTATATCCAGACCGACGCTGCCGTCAACAGCGGCAACTCGGGCGGCGCACTCGTCAACCTCAACGGCGAGCTTGTCGGCATCAACACAGCCATCTACTCCAAGACGGGAACATACGCAGGATGTTCGTTCGCCATACCGACATCTATCGTCACCAAGGTCGTTTCTGACCTCAAGAGCTTCGGCGCCGTGCAGCGCGCATATCTCGGCATACGTTTCGTCGAGCTGTCGCCCGAGCTCATAGCCGAGAAAGACATCAAGGGCGTCAATGCAGGCATTCTTGTCGCATCGGTCGAAGACCGTTCGGCTGCCAAAGCCGCCGGCATCAAGGAGGGTGACATCATCACTGCTCTCGACAAATATCCCACGCTCTCGACAGCACAGCTTCAGGAGGCTGTGACAAAATTCAGCCCCGGCGACAAGGTGAAGGTCAGCTATGTGCGTGACGGCAAAAAAGAAAGCACTGTCGTCACCCTGCGCAACAGCTCTGGCAACACCGGTGTCACACGTGCCGACAATTCGTCGTCGCTCGGCGCGACCCTCAAGGCTGTTGACGAAGAGACGGCCCGTCGTCTCGAAATCTCGGGCGGCGTCTCTGTCGGCAAACTCACCGACGGCCGTTTCAAGGACAACGGCATCAAGGACGATTTCATCATCCTGTCGATCAACAACAACCGCGTGACATCGGCCGATGATGTCGAGAAGATCTACAACGCCGTGCGCAAAAGCGCCGACCGCGATAAGGTGATGTTTATCATCGGACTCTACCCCGACGGACGTCAGGCATATTACGCCGTGCCGCTCAATGACTGATGCCGGTCCTGATAAAAAAATAAGCGGCGCCCGGCACAACAAATAGTGCCGGGCGCTTGTTATATAGCCATAAGAACTAACTCAAAATAATAACCAACTAAAACACCACAGAAATGAAAGGATTAGATTTAGTGTTAGCAGCAGCCGGCGGCGCCGTAGTGGGTGCGGCCATAGCTCTTCTCTTCGCTCCCCAGAAAGGCGAGGATACCCGTGAGTCAATCAAGGATTTTATCAAAGACCACTGCCCCGGCATCAAGACCGACAAACTCGATCGCCTTGCCGAACAGATCAGTGAAGAAATAAAAGGAGCCAAATTATGAGCGGATTCGTGAAATTCCTTGCCGGCGTCGCCGTAGGCGCCGTAGCGACGGCTCTGCTCACCCCCGAAAGCGGTGAGGACCTGAGATACCGCATCAAGACCATACTTCAGAAGAAAGGTCTTATCGCAAAAGATCAGGTAGACGAACTGGTAGAAATTATCGCCGGTGAGATCGAGGATAAAAAGTAAGAAATAATTCAGGCCCTGGTATGCCGGTGCTTTCTGATGCGCCGGCTGCCGCGGGTCTGACTCAATAGAAATCACAAGCTTAAAATTAAATTGAGAGATGTTCGGGACAGCTAACAATGACAACACATCGGGCTTTATCGACAGCCTGAAGCGTTATCTGGGTCTGTATGCCGATTATATGAGACTCTCGGCTGCCGAGAAGATGTCTATGCTCCTGTCGGCCGTGGCGTTTTACACGCTGATAGTCGCAATGGCTCTTATCGCGCTGATATTCCTCTCGATCGGTGTCGGATTCCTGCTTGCATCGGTGATGACGCTCTATTGGGCGTTTTTCATCGTCACCGCGTTTTATATTCTCATCTTCTCTCTTCTCATCATCTTCAGACACACGCTTATCGTCGACCCGATAGCGCGCTTCGTCTCACGTCTGTTAGTAAAACCGCCTAAAGCCTCAGAACAATGAAACTCACCCGCACACCCGAGCCTCGACCCGACGCCACACCCTGGCGTGGTTATACACTCGACGAGATACGCTATCAGCGTGTGCTCGCCCTCGCGTCGATTGAGATTGAGAAACAGGCGATGGCGGTTTCGGCCTCAAACGCCAAAGAGCAGTTGCCGTTCGTAGGTGAAAACCGCGGCAGTGGCTTAATGAAGATTCTGACATACATCGAGTATGGCGTCATTGCCGTAAAACTCTGGAAACGTTTTCGCAGTATCTTCAAAAAGTCACGCAGATAAGAACAGCAACCCTTCAGTCAGTCATAGAAATTCGATCAGACCTTTACTTGAAATCCTCCCGCCGCCGGCGAGAGGATTTTTTCTATGGCCGACGCCCGGCTTGCCTATGTTTTAGAAGAGAAAAATCGAAATTTTGCCTATGTTTTAGAAGAATAATTGCTGAAATTTGCCTATGTTTTAGAAAAAAGTACGGGTAATGGTCAGAGCTACAGCGGAATATATGGCTGTGGTCAAAACTGCGAATTTATTCGTAGTTTTTTCGCGTCAGTCGGCACGGCGGGAAGCGTCGAGCTTGAGCAGTATGAAGAGCAGGATTGTAAAGCCCCATAGCGATGAGCCGCCGTAGGAGAAGAAGGGCAAAGGGATGCCTATGACGGGACAGAGGCCTATGACCATGCCGATGTTGATGCAGAAATGGAAGATGAAATACGAGGCCACGCAGTAGCCGTAGACGCGGCCGAACGGTTTGGGCTGCCGTTCGGCGATTTTGATGATGCGCAGTATCAATCCGACATAAAGGGCTGTGACGGCGAGGGCGCCGACGAAACCTTCTTCTTCGCCTATCGTGCAGAAAATGAAGTCGGTATGCTGCTCGGGGACATATTTTAGCTTGGTCTGTGTGCCGTTCAGGAATCCTTTGCCGAACAAGCCGCCCGAGCCTATGGCTATTTTCGACTGGTTGACGTTATAGCCGGCGCCGCGCAGGTCTTCTTCAAGGCCGAGGACGACTTTGATGCGCATCTGCTGATGGGGCTGCAGATGGTCGAAGGCAAAGTTGACCGAGAAGAGAAATATGACCGAAAGAACTGCCGTGGCGACGCCGATGAGCATCTTGTTGCGTCGGCGGCGTATAGACTCGATGACGATGTAGACGCAGCCGACGAAGATGACGCCGAGGGTGACGGCGAGGCCGGGGACGGCGATGTCCCAGAACGCTGTCAGCGCCCATTCGACAAGCGCCGTGCCGGCGAAAAGAATGAGCAGGTTGCGGCCGATTTCGATGCGGCGGCTATACATCACCGACATACCGATCATGATGGCCATAATCATCGAGAAGACGACAAACTCGCCTGTGGGCATGCCGAAGACCGATGTCTCGACATATTTGACAGCCACGACGAAGATGATGACGGCAAAGACGGCGGCGAAAAGAATCAGTCCGCTCATGCCTTCGCGGTAAAGCACGAAGAAAAGAGCCATGAATGTCAGAGCCGAGCCGGTTTCGTTCTGCGCGAGGATGAGTATTATCGGCAGGATTATCAGGGCTATGGCCTTGAGGTAGTTTGAGCCCTTGGCGTTGAGGACGAACTGGTAGGCGTTGAATAGCTTCGCGAGCGCCAGCGCGGTGGCGAATTTGGCGAATTCGGCCGGCTGAAGGCTCATCGATCCGAACGAAATCCATGAGCGTGATCCTTTGATGTCGTGGGCCACGAAGGGCGTTATAAGCAGCAATATCATTACCGCTATATAGATAGGGTAGGCGTAAGTCTCATACATCCGGGCGTCTATGAGCAGGATGACAAAGGCGAGAATAAACGACAGACCTATCCAGCGGAACTGTTTGCCTGAAAATTCGGCGGCCGAGAACATGCTTGCCTCGTCGAAGTCATAGCTTGCGGCATAGATGCTTATGGCGCCGAAGACGACCATGAGCAGATAGATGATGACCGTGACCCAGTCGAGGTTGCGTATCATCGTGGCTGTGTCACTTCTTCGGGCTTGCATAATATAACGAGGTGTTAAGCATTTGGTCTTCCATATATTTGCGCGACTGCGAAATCTGGCCTGTCAGATATTTTTCCATTATGAGGCTGCCGATGGGCACACCGAAGGTGGCACCCCAGCCTCCGTTCTCGATATAGGCGCAGACGGCGATTTTCGGTTCGTCGAAGGGGGCGAATCCCATAAAGGCCGAGTGGTCTTTGCCGTGTGGGTTCTGGGCTGTGCCGGTCTTGCCGGCTGCTTCGATGCCCGGCATTGCGGCCCGGCGGCATGTGCCGCCGGTGACGGCCATGTGCATGCCCTCGGCGACGTCTTCATACCAGTGGGCGTCGATGGTCGGATAGCGGCGTTCGGTATATTTAGAGTCGATGATGGTGTCCTGTATCTGTTTGACGACGTGGGGCGTGATAAACCATCCGCGGTTTGCTATGGTCGCGCAGAGGTTTGCTATCTGCAGCGGCGTGGCCATGATCTCGCCCTGGCCGATGGCGACAGAGATGATGGTGTTGGCGCTCCAGCGTCCTTCGCCGTAGAATTTGTTGTAGAACTTGTCGTTGGGAATAAATCCGCGCCCTTCGCCTGGCAGATCGACTCCGAGCTTGTAGCCGTAGCCCATCGAGACGAGGTGATGTTTCCATATCTCGAAGGCGTTGGCCGACGTGCCGTATTTCGACCGGCGGTCGATCATGGCCTTGAAGCCCCAGCAGAAGAAGGCGTTGCACGATGTCTGGAGCGCCGGTTTGAGCGGCAGGGGCGATCCGTGGGCGTGGCAGCCTACGCGCAGGCCGCCGTTGATGTAACCGTGGCTGCAGGGGTAGGCTGTCTGCAGGTTGATGATGCCCTCCTGGAGGAAGATAAGGCCCTGTGTGGGCTTGAATGTCGAGCCGGGAGGGTAGGCGCCCATGAGCGCGCGGTCGAAGAGCGGCCATGATTCGTCGTTGACGAGCTGACGGTAGTTTTCGCCTCGCTGTCGGCCGACAAGACGGCGGGGGTCATAGCTCGGTGTCGACACCATGCAGAGTATCTCGCCTGTGGCCGGCTCGATGGCCACGACGGCGCCGCGTTTGCCCACCATGAGCGACTCGGCGTATTCCTGAAGCTTGATGTCGAGGCTCAGGCGCAGGTCGAGGCCCGACACAGGGTCGACGTCATGGGCGCCGTTCTCATATCGTCCCTGGATGCGGCCACGGGCATCGCGGATAAGAATCTCGACCCCTTTGTGGCCTCTGAGATATGGCTCGTAGCTTTTCTCGACGCCGAGGTCGCCGGTGTAGTCGCCGGCGGTGTAATAGTCGTCGCGCTCGATGTCGTCGGCCGAGACTTCGCGTATGTTGCCGAGTACGTTGGCTGCGGTCGGGTGGTTATATTGCCGGAGGATGCGTTTCTGTATGAAGAAACCGGGGAAACGGTATAGTTTCTCCTGAAGGCGTCCGTAGTCCTGTGACGAAAGCTGCGAGATGAGACGCTGCGGCGTGTATGACGAGTAGCCGGGGTTGAGGCGTTTGTCTTTCATGTCGGCGAAACGCTTGACGAGCTGCTCCTCGGTGATGTTTATCGTGCGGCAGAAGTCGGCTGTGTCAAACGGCTCGACGTCGCGCGGTATGAGCATGACGTCGTATGCCGGCTGGTTGTAGACGACGAGTTCGCCGTTGCGGTCGTAGATGAGACCGCGCGACGGATAGACGGTCTTTTTCAGAAACGCGTTTGTGTCGGCCGACCGTTTGTATTTGCTGTCCTGTATCTGTAAGTCGAAGAGTCTCACAAGATATATCAGGGCTATGAGCAGGATGAAGCCGCCGATGACGTATTTGCGTTTTTCTAAATCATAGTTTTTTCTCATGACGTCGTCTTATCGAGAGGCTGTCGATGGCATAAATGGCGATAAAAGTGAAGATTGTGCTGGAGATTGTTCTCAGTACCAGCATCTTGATGTTGAAAAACTGAAATGCCTCGATCATGAACACCGTCAGGCAGTAGAACGTCGTCATCGTAATCAGATATTTCATATATGCTGCCGAACCCATGGCCGATATCGACGGGCATTGTCCGCCGAGCTGGTCGTCGAGCGAGACATAGAGATGGAAGACCGGGCGCCGCACGAAGGCCAGCAGCGTGCAGGCCATGGCGTTGACACCCACGGTGTCCGAGAAGATGTCGACGGCCAGACCGGTGATGAAGCCTATCGTCAGGGCGGCGTTGACCGACACGGTCATCGGCAGACGTATGATGAGATATATGAATACGAGCGGAATGGCCATATTGAACAATATCAGATTGTTGAATATGACGGCTTGTGCCGGTATCAGCAGCAGGAACAGCAGTATGAAATTGAGGATGGTCTTGCTCATCGGTTTTTTTTCTGTGCTATGTCGCTGCCTTCGACGGTCATGATCTCGTCTTTGCGGTTGTTGACGACTATCTGTACGTTGCTCAGAGCCGTGAAGTCGGCGAAGAGTCTGATTTTAAGTGTGAAGAAATTCTCGCTGTGCTCTTTATCGTCGTCGAGGACTATGCCGACAGGCAGCCCGGGCGGGAAAACCGCCGAGTAGCCGCTCGTGACGATGGTGTCGCCGGGGTGGTAGACCGTGTGGCGGGGAAGTTCCTCGAGCAATGCGACTTCGGGGTCTTCGCCGCCCCAGACGAGCGAACCGAAGTTGTCGCTGCCTTTTATCTTGCAGCTCAGTCTGAAGTTGGGGTTGAGCAGCGAGATGACGCGGGCGCTGTGGGCTGTGGCGGCGCTGACGATGCCGACGACGCCGTTCTGGTCGATGACACCCAGCTCTGGCACGACTCCGTCAAGGGTGCCTTTGTTGACAGTCAGATAGTTGTAGGGCTTTGAGACGCTGTTGTTGATGACACCGGCGACGATGAAGTCGAAGTGTGCCACGCCCGAGTCGACTACCATCGTGTCGGCGTAGCCGGCCTCGCGGTAGCGTTCGAGCTGTTCGCGCAGATCGATCACTTCTTTCTCGAGGGCAGCGTTGCGACGGTTGAGGTCTTCGTTGATATCGCGCAGGTTGAAATATGACGTGACGTTGTTGCTTGCCTCATAGACAGTCGCCGACACCGCGTTGGCCGATGTCAGAAACACATGCCGCTGATAGGGATTGTCACCGGCAAGCAGCACACAGCTTATCACCATATAGAAGGCGAAGACAAACCATTTGCTGTTGCGTATGAAGAAGTTGAATAGTTCGTGCACGCTCTGCGGAGAGGCTTCTTTTGATTAGCGGATAAGGAACGAGAATTTGTCGATGTTCTTGAGTGCCACGCCTGTGCCTTTGGCTACGGCGAGCAGCGGGTCTTCGGCGATGTGGAACTGGATGCCGATCTTGTCGGTCAGACGCTTGTCGAGACCGCGCAGCATCGCGCCGCCGCCGGCGAGATAGATGCCGTTGCGCACAATGTCGGCGTAGAGCTCTGGCGGTGTCTGCTCGAGGGCGCTGAGGACGGCAGCCTCGATTTTCGAGATTGTCTTCTCGATACAGTGGCTGATTTCCTGATAGCTCACGGGCACTTCCATAGGCAGTGCCGTCATGACGTTGGGGCCGTGGACGATATAGTCTTCGGGCGGATTCTCGAGTTCGGTGAGGGCCGAGCCGACGTTCATCTTGATCTGTTCGGCCGTGCGTACGCCGACCTTGACGTTGTGGGCGCGGCGCATGTGGTTCTGGATGTCATCGGTGAGGTCGTCGCCTGCAATCTGAATGCTCTTGTTGCTGACGATGCCGCCGAGCGATATGACGGCGATTTCGGTCGTGCCGCCGCCTATGTCGACAATCATGTTGCCTTCAGGTGCTTCGACGTCGAGGCCGATGCCGAGGGCTGCGGCCATGGGCTCATAGATCATATAGACATCGCGGCCGTCGGCGTGCTCAGACGAGTCGCGCACGGCGCGTATCTCGACTTCGGTCGAGCCTGAGGGGATGCCTACGACCATGCGGAGCGAGGGCGAGAACCAGTTGTTTTTCGAGCTTGCTTTCTTGACAAGGCCGCGGATCATCAGTTCGGCGGCGTTGAAGTCGGCGATGACGCCTTTGCGCAGGGGGCGCACCGTGCGTATGCCCGGGTGGCCTTTACCCTCCATCATGTGGGCGTCTTTGCCGACGGCGATGAGCTTGTCGGTGCGGTTGTCGAGAGCCACGATCGAGGGCTCGTTGATGACAATCTTGTCGTTGTGGATTATTATCGTGTTGGCTGTGCCAAGGTCGATTGCGATTTCTTTTGTGAGTGAGAACAGTCTCATTTTCATTCGATATTAATGGAGATTGGAGTGAGAGTTAGATCAGTGTTTGAAGTGGCGGAAGCCTGTCATCACCATCGTCATGCCGTGTTCGCGGCAGTAGTCGACCGAGTCAGTGTCGCGGATAGATCCGCCTGGCTGAATCACGGCGGTCACACCGGCCTTGTCGGCTATCTCGACACAGTCGGCAAAGGGGAAGAAGGCGTCAGAGGCCATTACCGAGCCTTTGAGGTCGAGCTCGAACGAGGCGGCCTTTTCGATGGCGTGACGCAGGGCGTCGACGCGCGATGTCTGGCCGACGCCGCTGCCGAGAAGCATGCGGTTTTTGGCCAGCACGATGGCGTTGCTCTTTGAGTGCTTGACAATCTTGTTGGCGAAGAGCATGTCGGCTGCGACGTCGTCGCTGAGGCTGTCGCCCGAGACGAGTCTGAGGTCGTCGGCGGTTTCGACTTTGGTGTCGCGGTCCTGGACGAGAACGCCGTTGAGCACCGAGCGCATGACCTTGGCCGGACGCTCTGCTTCTTTCTGTACGAGGATGATGCGGTTCTTTTTCTGTTTGAGTATCGTGAGGGCGTCGTCGCTGTAAGCCGGAGCGATGATGACCTCGAAGAATATCTTGTTGATTTCTTCGGCGCTGACGGCGTCGATCTCGCGGTTGGCGATAATCACGCCGCCGAAGGCCGACACAGGGTCGCCGGCGAGGGCGTCGCGCCATGCTTCGGCGACAGTGCCGCGCGAGGCGAGGCCGCAGGCGTTGTTGTGTTTGAGTATGGCGACCGTCGTAGTGTCAAACTCGTCGATGAGCGACACGGCGGCGTCGATGTCGAGCAGGTTGTTATATGAGATTTCCTTGCCGTGGAGCTGGTCGAACATGGCGTTGAAGTCGCCGAAGAAACGGCCCTGCTGATGGGGGTTCTCGCCGTAGCGCATGGCCATCGAGCCGTCGACGGCGACACGCAGGCCCGTGGGCTGCTCGATATCGGCGCAGGCGGTCTTGTCGAAGTAATTGAAGATGGCGCTGTCATAGGCCGACGACACGCTGAATGCGTCGCGGGCGAGCAACAGGCGCTCTTCGGCTGTCGACGAGGCGCCGTGGGCGTCGAGCATGCCGGCTAGGAACGCATACTGTTTTTTAGAGGCTACGATGACTACGTCGTCGTAGTTTTTGGCGGCTGCGCGTATCAGCGATATACCGCCTATGTCGATTTTTTCGATGATGTCGGCGTGAGAGGCACCCGATGCGACGGTGGCCTCGAAGGGGTAGAGGTCGACGATGACGAGGTCGATGCCGGGAATCTCAAACTGTGCGGCTTCGTTGCGGTCGCCTTCGAGTGAACGGCGGTTGAGGATGCCGCCGAAGATTTTTGGATGGAGCGTCTTGACGCGGCCGCCGAAGATCGACGGATAGCCTGTAAGGTCTTCTACAGCCTGGCACTCATGGCCGAGCGATTCGATAAACGATTTGGTGCCGCCGGTAGAGATGAATCTGACACCGTCGGCTGCAAGGGCGTTGACGATTTCGTCGAGGCCGTCTTTGTGAAACACTGAGATAAGGGCTGTGTTGATCTTCTTGAGTTCTGACATAGACACTGTTATTTGATAGTCGAAATGATGCTTGAATATTCAATGTGCAAAATTACAAAAAATCCCCGCGTAAATTCTCAAAAAACACATCTATTTATTGATAAAAAAACAAAAACTTCTGGAGTCGCGCCATATCAGCGTTTCGGAGCCTCGGCTATATCGGCTTTTGTGGCCTGAAATTGCCCGATATAGCTTTAAAAATCATGGAAAAAGACTGTTTTGAAAAATCAAAGTTATATATTTGCATATTAATTAAAAATCATTTGAGATTTGCGTGAGTGCATTTGTCGTTGATTATTTAAAATCGCAACAATGAGAAGAAATATCATAATTATTATCATGGCATTGTCAGTATTGTCTCAAGGCTGTATTTATACAAAGATGACGCGAATTTCTGATGACGATTCGCGGTGGACTGAAGTGATGAATGTGCAGGATACTGTTTTTTATTCTTCAAATCGCGGTAACACCGATACATTGATAGTTGAAGATGTTAGTAATACGAATACGCGCAATCCATTCTACTTTTGGAGTACGTCCTGTCTTGCGTATAGCGCATCATCGGGTGTTTCGTGCATTATTAAACAGTCAGACAGTCATCCAGATGTGTCAGGTAAGAAGTTTATAGAATTTTCTACGGTAGTTTATCGTAGTGCAGAGAATGACAGTCTGTTTTTTTCAACAATATTTTATAATTTTTCCAGTAGATCAGACCGTTCTCAATGGGGATTGAATTTTGACAAATGTAAAAAAAGACGGGTGAAGTGCGGCGATACCGTATATGATGAATGTGTTATAGTCGACAGCACGATAGCCAAATATCCTGAATTTCATAAAAATCAGAAGCGCAAGACCGACAAGTATATCATTGCCAAAGACTATGGTTTGATCTATTATCGCTTTGATGACGGCGAGGAGTTTGTCAGGAGACGATAAAAATAGGCGGCTCAGTAAGTTGACGGGTCATGTAATGGGGCGGTTTATGAGTGTTAACATAGTCTGGAGTATAGGATGACTTTTGATTTGATTTTTAAAAGAGGCTGTCTGATACCGGGTATCATCATCTTGTTTTTTAGCGTGTTTGTGTCGGTCAAAATTTTTGTGACACGTCTTGACAAAAAGGATCTCGCCTGGATGACCGGTTATGACAGATATGAACCGAGGCAAAATATTTTTGTCTCTGATAACGGTAATGTTGATACGGTCGAGTATGACAGTAAATGGGTTGTCAACAAGACTGATGTCATAGAATTCAGTTCGGCCGGAAGCGGTTGGACATTTGAAGCTTATGCTTGTTACACTTTTGGTTTACGTCATAACGGACATCCTTATCGGGGAAGCGTTTCTATCAAGCGGGCGGTAGACAATGATACGCTGTTGGTCGGTCTTAGTCTCGGCCAGCGTGAGACGGTCAATAGAAAAAGAAATGACGAATATATAGTCGCAAAACCCGAGACACTGATGCTGGATAGCGTTATTTACCGTGATTGTGTGGTGGCTGACAATAGTAACAGCCGTATTCTCGAAAGCTCGAAAGATGAGCGTTATCGCGGACAGCCTATTGTGGATAAGTTTATCGTCTCAAAGCGCCATGGTCTCGTATATTATCGTTTTGACGACGGCGAGGAATTTGTCAGAAGACGATAAAACCGGTCCCGGAGGCTGGTCGGGCGTCCGGGGCCGATAGGTATGCCAAGGTCGTGGTTTGAGGCGTTTTTTTATCTGACGACGCGGATTTCGGCGCGGCGGTCCTGTGCATGGCTGCCGTAGGCGTCGGTGGCGCCCATGCCCTTGGCCTTGACCTGCTTGGGCGAGAGGCCGTGGCGGCACATGTAGTCGCCGACGGCGCGTGCGCGGCGTTCGCTCAGCCGGCGGTTATAGTCGGCGCGTCCCCGCGGGTCGGTATAGGCGCGTATCTCTACATTATAGCCCGCGTCTGCGGCCTTTCGGGCGAAGTCGCTGAGCGCGGCGTTTTCGTCGACGTCAGCATTGTCGGTGCGGAAGAGATAGACCATGCCTGTCGTGGGGTCGTAGATGCCGTTGACGGTGCGGTTTTTCAGAACGTCAGACGCCTGTTTCGGCGATGCCGAGAAGCCGTATGTCGTGTAATCCTGGGCGTTCATCATGGCGTCGAATGCCGGAGTGCCGCGTTTGAGCAACTTGTGGCGGGGAATGGTGCGCTCGGCCACGGCCATGTGCCTGTCGGCCGTTGAGTGGTGACGGTAGCCGACGAAGAGCATCACGATGGCGGCGATGCCGAGGAGCGCCATTATGGCTCCGAGCCATTTGACGGCTCCGGGAGTGCGTTCTGTGGCTGCGGCGAGTATCGGGTCGGTGGCTTCACCGGATTCCTGCGGCGCGTTGAGGCGCGCGGGCTCTGCGTGACCCTCGATGCGGAGCGAATCTTTGTGGCCGGGAAGGCCTTTGGGTGTGTCTTTGTCTGTTTTCATAGTTGGTCCTATTTTATTGAAAAGATAAATTACACAAGTATTACATCTATTAAACAAGCGTGATAAGTCAAATGTTATAACATAAAGACTCAATTAACAACTGCAATATGAAAAAAACAGGTATATTCTACGGTTCGGCTACGGGCAACACGGCCGATGTAGCACGGATGATAGCCGGACGTCTCGGTGTCGACACCGCCGATGTCCATGATGTTGCCTATTCGGCGCCATCGGCTCTCGGCGCTTATGATAATCTTATACTTGGCTCAAGCACATGGGGTTCGGGCGATCTCGAAGACAACTGGTATGATTTCATTGCCGGAGCCGAGGTTCTTGACCTTAAAGGCAAGAAAATCGCGGTCTTCGGTTGCGGCGACGAGACTATGTATGACACATTTTGCGACGCCGTAGGCCAGATTTATGACCGCATGGCCGCCACAGGCGCCACGATGACAGGTCATTTCAATGCCGACGGCTATGACTTCGGCGAATCGAAATCATACCGCGACGGCGCGATGGTAGGCCTGACCATAGACCAGGGCAATCATCCCGAACTGACCGAAAAGCGTGTCGAGGCATGGTGCGAGCAGATTAAAAAAGAATTCGACTAAGCGACTTGATCATATATCAGGCGTGTAGACAGATTAATTATGAGAGTGTGTGCTCCGTTGTATTTCGCGACGCGGCACACGCTTTTATGAGTGCTGTCAATCAAAAACTTTCTTAAAACGCGGGCCTTTGCTTTGGATTAATGACGAGAAATGTTAACTTTGCAAACATTTCTGTAACATGCTGACACGAATAATAAAAGAAGCTGATGTCAAGCGTCTCAAGCGTTTGCTCGACGAATCCCGCAAGGTTGTCGTCACGACCCACATGTCGCCCGACGGCGATGCGGTCGGGTCGTCTCTCGCCATGGCTGCCGTCATGACCACATTAGGCAAGGATGTCAAGGTCATCCTGCCCGACAGGGCATTGTCAAACCTGATGTTCCTTCCCGGTGCCAAAGAGATGATTGACGCCAGGCAGTATCCCGACTTCGCCGCCGGTCTCATCGCTGACGCCGATCTGATATTCTGCCTCGATTACAACGAACTCAAGCGTGTAGGCGCACTCGCCGGGCCGATTGCAGCCAGCAACGCCGCCAAGGTGCTCATCGACCACCATCTCGATCCCGGCGACTTCGCCGACCCGGTGTTCTCTCATCCCGACCAGTCGTCGACGTGCGCTCTGCTCTTCAGAGTCTTCTGCCGTCTCGAGCTGTTCAACCTCATCGACCGTTATGCCGCCGAGTGCCTTCTTGCCGGAATGATGACCGACACGGGCAATTTCTCATATAACGCCAACGACCCCGACGCATATATCATCGTCGCCGAACTCATACGTAAAGGTGTCGACAAAAACATGCTCTATGAGCGCCTGTTCAATACACATTCTGAAAACTGCCTGCGTCTCAACGCCTACGCCATGTCGAAGAAGATGGAGGTTTTCAAAGACGGCGGCGCGGCCCTTATCTGCCTTGACCGCTCTGAACTCAACCGTTTCCACTATACCAAAGGCGACACCGAGGGGCTTGTCAACAGGCCGCTGGCGATTCCCGGCATCGTATATTCGGCTTTCATGCGCGAAGAAGACAACTACGTCAAGATATCGATGCGCAGCAAAGGCGATTTCCCGGTCAACGCGCTCTGTCACGACCACTTCGGCGGCGGCGGTCATCTCAACGCCGCAGGCGGCGAGTTTGACGGCACGCTCGACGAGGCTGCCGAGCTCTTCCGCTCGCTGATTGCCGAAAACAAAAAGAAATATATCGACAAACAATAACATTACCAGTCATGAAATTCTCAAGAATCATAATCGCCATATTCTCGACTGTGATTGCCGCAGCCGCCGTTTCCTGCGACGACGGCAAGACTTACGCCGAGCTGCTCGACACCGAGACCCAGAGCGTCAACCGCTATCTCGCCGACCAGATGGTTGTGGCCGAGATTCCGGCCGACACGGTCTTCATCACCGGTCCCGACGCCCCTTACTACCGTCTCGACGAAGACGGCATGCTCTATATGCAGGTTATCGATCCCGGCACAAAAGACAACCGTGTCGAAGACGACGAGCTCATCTACTTCCGTTTTACCCGTTACAACCTCAACAACTACGCCGACGGCAAATTGCCCTCAGGCACAGGCAACGAGACCGACATGGGTTATCTCAACTCGAGTTTCAGATATAACAACTATCAGCTCCAGAGCAGCATCCAGTGGGGCTCAGGTGTACAGACGCCTCTGGCATATCTCCCCGTCGACTGCGAGGTCAACCTCGTTATCAAGTCGCAGTATGGCTTCTCGAGCGAAATCGCCAACGTCGTTCCTTTTCTATACCATTTAAGATATTACCGTCCTAAGATATAATAAATCATGACACTCATAAAATCAATATCGGGCATCCGCGGCACCATCGGCGCCAAGGCAGGTGACGGACTCACCCCCATCGACATCGTCAAGTTTACGGCTGCATATGCCGAATTCATCAAAAAGACAACAACCCGCACGAGCAACACCATCGTTGTCGGCCGCGACGCCCGTCTCTCGGGCAAGATGGTCTCTGACATCGTCGTCGGAACCCTCGTCTCGATGGGCTTCGACGTCGTCAATATCGGCCTCGCCTCGACGCCGACGACTGAAATCGCCGTTGTGGCCGAGAACGCTTGCGGCGGCTTGATTCTCACCGCCTCGCATAACCCCAAACAGTGGAATGCTCTCAAACTGCTCAACGAACACGGCGAATTCCTCAGCGACGCCGAAGGCAAGGAAGTGCTCCGCATCGCCGCTGCCGACGAATATCACTTCGCTGACGTCGATGACCTCGGTCATGAGTATATCAACAACACATACAACCGTCGCCATATCGACATGGTGCTCGCTCTCGACGCCGTCGACCGCGACGCCATCGCCAAGGCCGGTTTCACGGTAGCTGTCGACGCCGTCAACTCTGTCGGCGGTGTTGTCATTCCCCAGCTGCTGCGCGCCCTCGGCGTGAAGAATATAGTCGAACTCAACTGCGAGGCTACAGGCAAGTTTGCCCATAACCCCGAGCCCATACCGGCCAACCTCACCGATATCGCCCGCGTGACCCGCGAAAGCGGCGCCGACGTCGGCTTCGTCGTCGACCCCGATGTCGACCGTCTTGCCATCGTCATGGAAAACGGCGAGATGTTCGGCGAAGAATATACCCTCGTCTCTGTCGCCGACTACCTCCTCGGCCTCACGCCTGGCCCCACGGTCAGCAACCTCAGCTCGAGCCGCGCCCTGCGTGACGTCACCGTCGCCCACGGCTGCAGCTACGAGGCGGCCGCCGTCGGCGAAGTCAATGTCACCACCAAGATGAAAGCCACCGGCGCCGTCATCGGCGGCGAGGGCAACGGTGGTGTCATCTATCCCGCCGCACACTATGGCCGCGACGCCCTCGTCGGTGTCGCCCTATTCCTGACCCTTCTCGCCAAGTCGGGCAAGAAAGTCAGCGAGCTCCGTCAGACATATCCCCCCTACGATATCTACAAGACCAAAGTCGAGCTTCAGCCCTCGCTTGACGTCGACGCCCTGCTCGCCGCCGTCAAAGAGCGCTTTGCCGGTGAGAAGATTACCGACATCGACGGCGTCAAGATTGACTTTGAAGACAGCTGGGTACACCTGCGCAAGTCAAACACCGAGCCTATCATCCGCGTCTATGCCGAGGCCCACACACCCGAAGCAGCCCAACAGCTCGGCGACTCTGTCAAGGCCATGATAGTCAAGATGACAGAATAATCCCTCCGAAATCATAACTTTCACTATAAGACAGCGGCCCGGACGACAATCGCCCGGGCCGTGTTATTATATTATGGGCTCAGATCGTTCAGGGAAGCGGCAGGTCGTTTCGGCGAACGAATTTGAGTTTCGTCTTCTTGTCGCCGTCCTGTTTCTCCAGCAACATCTCAGACGACGTGAGCTTTTCAACGATGTAATATTCGGTGTTTTCCATAATATCGTCAGGGTCGAGTTCTCCTGACAGTGTGATGTCAAGGTATACAGTGTCGTAATTATTCGGGTCTGAAACATGCCAGTCATATACCTTGTCGTGCACCGGTGTGCCTGACGCGGTGAGATAATACGTAGTCAGAATGCCCCACGACCATGTATTCTCGCTCTGAGTGGTGAAATTGTAGATGCAGTTACGATCGGGAGAGTCCTGTGAGACGAGTTCCCATTGCCCTTTTATCAGCTTTGTGTCCATGACATCATCGTCGTCATCGCAGCTGCTCAAAGCAACAGCGACAAAAGGCAGAACAAATAAGAACAAAAATTTTTTCATCTGATAGAAGAATTCGGTCCTTTGTTAAGGAATAGTTAATTGTTTGATGTAAAATGGTATGGCGTCAACATAATGCTGCTGTCATATTCAATACAAAGGTAGACAAATTTTCGTATACAGACAACTTGAAGAAAAATTATCTGAACGACAATTGCTTCGCGGGTACACCGGAGTGCGGTCTTTCTGTCTATAAACAATTGCGGCCCGGATCGTGTGGTAAACGACTCGGGCCGCAAGGTATAAAATTTTCCTCTCTATGTTATCTCACTGCAATCTTGACTGATGCCGATGCTGTGCGCACGACATAGATGCCTTTGGCGAGAGCTGCTGTCTCGCCTGGAGCGAGAGTCGCGACGCGCATGCCGGCGAGGTTGTAGACCTCGGCTGCGATGTCAGAGGCGATGCCTCCGGCGACGGCGCGGATGCCTGCTCCGTTCAGATCGACGGCTGCGTCATTGACGCCGCTGTTGTCTTTGCTGAAAAGCAGAATCATATCGGGGATGATATTCTGGCCTCCATAGCCGAAGATTTCGTTAGGATTAAACGGCGTAGCATCGTCTGCTGAGAAACTGGCGTCAAAGCGCGATATGTTGTCATGGGTATGGCCGTAACCGTAGTCTCCTCTGAATGAAACGCCATAACGATTTGTGTTTGAGATCGCTTTGTGTACCATAACGGCAAGATTTCCGCCTTTGTATTCAACGTTGCTTTTGTTGAAGAAGAAATCAATGGTTGACATGCCGGGTGCGATATCAAATTTACCGTCGAAGCCGAGCGTCATCTGATTGGCAGGAACAATGTTGTCTTTGAGATCAGCAAGTTCTGTCACTCCGGCCCAGATGGTAGCGGGAACTTCATGATAAGATTCGGTCACCTCTACAAGAGGATAGCTGATGCCTATAAGATACATGTTTTTTACCGATTGGAGTTTGGAGGCATCGACTATGACTTCGGAGATTGACTGGACTGACATGAACGACATTGGCATGATTTCGACTGTGGTGGCGACATCTTCGGCAGCCTCAAGGTTGAGGAATGTGGTGCCGGCTGCGATGACGTTCTGTGCGAGTGTGGCCGTGCGGTTGTTGTCAATGTTATTGTCTGCGTCGAAGTCAACGCGGGCAGAGATATTCAGTGTCCCGGTTACAGTAGGTTTGTAGACGACTTTTATGTCAGTGCTTTTGCCCGGTTCAAGGCTGACACCGGGAGCGTCGGCGATGACTTTGTCGCCGTCAAGGAGCGATACCTTCCAGCCCGAGGCGGTTTTGAGACCTTTATTGGCTACGGTGACGGTGTAGGTGCATTCGCTTTCGGCGGCAACCAGTGTGCGGGCCATGATTGACTCGGCGGCGAGGTCGTTGGCGGCGCGGGTTCTGACTGTGACGTCGGCTTCCCAGCCAGATTCGGCGAAGATGAGGTCTGATTCGAAGACAAATGTCAGGCAACCCGATGCTGTCGTGGCCTCGAGGTTCTGCAGGCCCGAGGGCAGCGTTGTCGAGGCGAATTCGCCAATCTGGCGGCTGTCGGTGTCGGGACCGTCATAGACATAGAGGTAGTCGCCGTAATCGTCGATGCAGAATTTGGTGAAATTGACGCAGACATAGTCGCCTTCCACAGCCGGACGCAGCACGATAGTCTGTTTGAGTTCGTTGCGGTAGTTGCCGTTGGGACCGCCTTCATCGTAGAATTTATAAGTCTTGCCCTGTTCGATTGTGGCTTCGCCGTTGCACATCACAATCCAGTCGGCCGGTTTGATGATGACGTCGGTTATGGTTGCCGCAACGCCTTTACCGGCGGCGCTGATTGCAGTGACGGTGTAGCTGTAGCGTCCAAACTGATATTTGTCTGTGTAGCTGAGCTGTGATGCCGGCACGGTTGTCAGCACGGTTTCGCCGCGCTTGATTTCATAGCCCGTGATGTCGGCGGGGGTAAAGCTGCCGCCGTTCATGCCGGCTGTCGGTGCCGTCCAGGTCAGTGTCACTTCGCTGTCGCCCTGGGTGGCTGTCAGGGCGCCGGGAGCCGCAGGAAGATCCTTGCCGGTGCGCGTCTCGATGTCGATGCCGTCGACACCGCCGTCGCCTTTGCTGTTGTAGGGTACGAGGCTGTATTTATAAACGATGTCTGACGCGAGATTTTTGTCTGTATAGCTCATGGCAGTGCCGACTTTGACGTCAGTGGTGATGTCTGCCACCTGTTTGCCGTCGCGGAGCACTTTCACGCCTTTGAGTTCGCCGAGGGCATTGCCCTGAGCGTCGACAGCAGGGTTTTTCCATGTCAGAGTGACAGAGGTCTCGGCGCCCTGGGCTTTGCGCTCGGTGACGCGGTCGGGAGCGCCTTTGGCCACGTGGATATAGGGAATGAAGAGCGATGCCATGCTCGACACACCGTTTTCTCCGAGCGAGCCGATGCGGGTGGCTTTGCCTGTCGTCTTGTCGACGGTGTAGAGGCTGTAGTCACCGTTGTTGGCCCAGTAGAGGGTGCCTGTATTGTGGTCGAATTCCATCGACTGGTCGAAGGCGGCGTCGGCCTCAAGGTTGCCGACGAGGGTCAGCGCTGCGTCGGTCTTGCTTATTTTGAAGAGGCGGTCGTCGGTGCTGACGCCGTAGAGTGTGCCGTCGAGGTCGGCGGCGATGGCAATCATATAGACCTCGCTGCCGTTGTGATTGAAGATGCCGATAGCGCTGTTTTCGCCCGTCGCAGGGTCGAATTTGCCGAGGATGCGGCTGCCGTTGCGGATGCCGTAGATGTCTCCGGTCGAATAGTCGACGGTCATGTCGATGAGCTTCATGCCGCCTTTTTTAATTAAAGTGCGCTTGCCGGTGGTCATGTCGATGTCAAACATGCCCTCGACGCTCGACTGGGTGCCGCGCACTATTGCCTGGCCATACCAGTGATAGTTGAGGTAATATCCGGCGTAGATGATGCTTTCGTCGGTGTTGTCGGCGAGGAAAGTAAATTTCGAAACGTCCGATGTGTCAAAATATACCGGGCCGCGCTTGGGGTCGGGCAGAGGCTCAAAAGCCTGATAGCCGTAGATGACGGTGGCGTTGGCTGTCGATGCAGAGGCGACCGCCGCGCATGCCAGCAAACAAATCAGGAATTTTTTCATCATTAAAGGTTTTGGTTAATAGATTTTGGAAACGTCGCATGCTGACATAATGATGTCATTTGGGCTCAATCCGAAAACACGGTGCATTCATTTAGCGAAAAGTGTTAAATTTGTGGTATGAAAACCGGCGAAGCATTTTGGCAGTTCTTACCCGAGGGATTGGGCGAACTAT